>JAGROX010000253.1:3918-5318 GCA_020440025.1 Verrucomicrobiia bacterium | reverse complement strand
ATCACCGTGGTGGCCAAGGATTTCGTGATCGAGGTTTATCACAATGGCGTGCGCGTGCCGGATGAGAAACGGAAACTGCTGCTCGACCGATTCGGTGCCACCGCCGAGCGCATCGATGGCACGCTGAAACCCGGAGACTGGATCGTTTTTCACGTCGCCAACAATCGCCTCCGTCACAAGGGCACCAAGTATTTCGCCATGGCGGCGCCCGATGGCGATCAGCCATTCGGTTTCGTGTCCGATCCCAATTCCCCGCAATGGAGCAGCTGCGACGATCCCGCCCGATCGCGGGCCTTTATCGAAGATGCGCAAGTAGGCGCCGAGTCGCGCGCAGTTCCCATTGCCCGGCCGTGGGAGGAAGGGCTGAAATTCATGAAGCAATACGCCGGCGACGAGTTCCCCGGAAAACCCGTGTGGGGAACCGCGCCCTCCACCTGGCTCAAATTCGTGGTTCCCGGAGAACCGGCAGAGCCAGCTCAGGAATCCCGTCCGGTGAGACCCCCTGCCGAAGCCATTCCTCCGGGATCCGTCATTGCCGGGTTCGAAGCCGAAGTCGACGCCATCCTCGAGTCGTTGCCGAAAATTGAGCCTCCGATGGTAGAGAAAGTGGAGGAGCCTGAGATTGACAGCCAGCTCGCGATTGAAAACCCGCGCCGTTGGCCGATTCAAGTCCTGTCCGCGATCTATGGCACCGGAGGGAAAAACGCCGATGTCACCGAGGCCGTGACCCGATTCGTGCAGGAGAGGAGATTCTTCGCCGCCTCGCCTGGATATCTCGGCGCCGATCCGAATCCGTATTGGAACAAAGGCCTGCACATCGTCTACATGAAGGATGGGGTCAGACGGGAGCAACACCGCAACGAAAACGAGCACGTCCTGCCTGAGAGTTTCTATGGGCCCCAGGACGCTGCCGAGTTGGAGCGTTGGTTGCCAGGCACCCGTTGGAGCGGGCCCAGAGGAGAGATTCAGTTTCACCCCGGCGGCCTCGCGACGGGCCCGCAGCTGAAAGCCAATGCGCAATGGGAAGCACTCTCCTCCAACAAATTGCGTCTCACCTGGGCCAAGGACGATTCCACTGAATTCGGGTGCGACTACGTCTGGAGCACCTTCAAAGAAGCTCGCGACGGCCGGAATACCTACCGTCTGCTCAAATAATCAACAGGGTCAGGTCGCCGACTCAAGAGGGTTGAGTCTTCCGCCATCCGCGTCGTGGCAAAAATGGGATCCGAGTGGTTGAAGATGCCGTTTTTTTTTGGCGAAATAGGCATTCAGGTTTTGGTAACCCTTCTTGATTTGAGTTCGGTCCGGGATAGTCCGAAAATCTAGCTCACCTCACGAGGCAATTTTTTCAAACTACCTTTCGCTTGAGAAAAAGACGAGCGCTCATCGCTTGGATTCGG
>JAGROX010000253.1:1512-3863 GCA_020440025.1 Verrucomicrobiia bacterium | reverse complement strand
CGGAACCGGAGTTGCCGATCTAACCCTGTTGGGTGCGGCTCTTTTCTTCCTTGGAAAACGGAGAGGTTTGCTCACTCGAAATACACCGTGCGATCGGTGACTTCGCCATCCGGCCAGCGGATGGATACCTGAACCGAAGGCGTGTCTTTTTTCAACACGGCGAAGAAGAGATTGCTGGTGGATTGAGAGAGAAAACCGCCTCCGGCGTGATATTCCGCGACTTGATCCGGCATGCCAGGACAGCGCACCGTGACTCTGGCGCCGGCGGCATGATGGTCGGGGTGTTTCAGGTTCACTTTCAGGGGGCGAAAGTCTCTGGATTCGATGGTGTTGAGGAAGGCTGCGGGATCGGCCTCGCTCAGTCCGACCACGAAATCGGCGCGATCATCATCATTGAGATCGACCAGAGTGAGGCTTCGTGATGGGCCAAATACCACGAGTCCGCTCTCATCGGCGCCGACGGGTTGAAGGGGCAGCTTGGGGTTGCGGGTTCCGAGGAGCAGCAGACTGGTGCCGTTGTCGGCGGGATCTGCGGAGTGAACCACTCGATCCCGATTTTGAACGAGGTAGCAATCGACCCGACCGTCGAGATTGACATCGGTCATGACCACGCCATAAGCCGGGGCGGTTTGAGCGACGCGGGGCAGGGGACGAAAGGCGAAATGACCGCTGCCATCGTTGAGGAGAACTCCCGATTCCAAGGTGTTCACGGATAGCTTCAGCGCGGCGTCGCGACGATCGGCGGGAAAGGCTCCGTCCAGCCCGGTCGCGGCTTTGGCGAAGGCACGGGCATTGGGAAATTGTTCGGCCAAGGTGGGCGCAGCGGCTTTCCAGAGTTCGAAACTCTGGAGCGGCAGCAATTCACCGCTGGTGGTGTCGCGGGTTGTTTCCAGTAGAATGGGGCTGCCATCGGTAATGAGATCGCCGTAGAAAATCGGGAGCGGTTGCTCGGGACTCGCGGTCTGTCCGGTGTTGATGCCGAGATTGGTGACGACATAGTCGAGGTCGCCATCCTGATCGACATCGCCTCCGGCAATGCCGTTCCATCGCCCGGAGAGGAGTGCGGTGCCTGCCTCCTGGGTGAACTCGATGAGCTTTCCGTCCCGGTTTTTCCACACTCGAATGACGCCCCAGTCTTGGGTGACGAGGAGATCGAGCCAACCATCATTGTCGATGTCGGTCCAGATGGAGCTGGTCACCATGCCGCTGTTCGTCAAACCCGGAGCGGCGACTTCGCCTGCCAGGTGATCGAAGACGCCTTTGCCATCGTTGACCAGCAGTCGACTCTGGGGAGGAGTGGGATAGGCTCCGGGAGTCAGGCGACTGCCGACAAAGAGATCGACATCGCCATCGCGATCAAAGTCCGCCGCCGCAACGGCGCCGCTGCAGTCCAGCAGGTCGGGTAGATGATTGTCGGGGGCTCTCTGGAAGACCAGTTTCTGATTGAGGTAGAGGCGGTCGCGAAGCGTCTCTGATCCGGCAGGCGTTTCGCCGCCTCCGCTGGCGACGTAGAGATCGAGATCGCCGTCGTTGTCGGCATCGAAAAAGACCGCGCCGAGATCTTCGCTTCCGGCATCGGCGGCGAATGGTTGGGGCAATCGGGCGAATGGTTCGGACTGGGTGACGAGTCGGCCTGGTCGATTGCGGGAGCCTCCGAGATAGACTTCGGCGGTGCCGTCTTCATCCAGATCGGCCCAGGCCTGCCCCGGTCCGAGGCGGGACAATTCCGGCGGGGACATTGCCTGGGCGTCGACAGCCGGATCTTCGGGGCCGACGATTCCCTGAAAGGCACGGGCACCGCTGAACATGGGAACGGTTCGGCGAGCGCGCACGAGGGGCGGCACCAGACTGACTGCTTCCTTGATGGTGTATTGCTGATTGGCCGGAAGATTCACGAGGGTCTCCTCGGCGCCACTCGGCCATCGAATGGTGAGGCGATCCACCTGGGTGGCTTCGCCGAGTCCAAAATGAATCACCGGTTCATCCGAGCCGATGAATCCGTTCTGGGGATAGAGCTGTCGCAGTTGGGAGCGCCCCTGCACATCGATCATGACTTCGGCACCGATGCCCCAAGCGTTGCTCTTTTTGCCTTCCAGGCGCAGGCGTATCCGGTTGGCCTGCGAGTGATTTCGATACAGGGTGACGGGTTCTCCGGCGTGACAGACCACGAGGTCGAGGTCGCCATCGCCGTCCAGATCGCCACTGGCCGCCGCATAGCTCATGCCCAAGTGATTCAATCCCCAAGATTTGGAGACGTCGTCGAAACGCAGATCGCCCAAGTTGCGAAACGCGAAGTTGGGCTCGCGTTTTTCCGGCGAATCCTTGAGGAGATCCCAGCGAGTTTTGCCAAC
>JAGROX010000253.1:0-1422 GCA_020440025.1 Verrucomicrobiia bacterium | reverse complement strand
TTGTCAAAATCGCCGGCCTTGGTGCTCCAGACGGATCCGGCATGCGACAGGCCTGACATCCAAGCGGTATCGATGAAGCGGGCCGCGCCGGTATTGATGAGCAGATGGTTGCGCGCCACTTGAGGTGCGCCGCCGGTGTTGAGCATGGCGATGCGATCTGCGGTTTGCGGAAATCCCAGCGCGAGATCGTCCGTCGCCGAAAGGCCTCCGGCATTGGCCGAAAGTAGATCGACCAAAAGGTCATTGTTGAAATCAGCGGCCACCGTTCCTCTGGCATTCCACGGCGTGTGGGGAAAGGCTTGAGAGGTGGCTTCGATCAAAGTCTTCTGTTGGGAGTTGCGGTAGAAGAGATCAGGATCGTTTCGGTCGTTGCCGACATAGAGATCGGGGAAGCCATCGTGATCAACATCACACCAGGTGAGAGAGGTGCCGTGAGTTCGCCCCAGCGCCATGCCAGATGCCTCGCTGAAATCCTCAAAGAAAGAGAAACCTTTGTTTCGCAAAAAGTAGTCTGGTCGTCCGCTTTCGGTCCAGGCGAGTTGCTCGCCTTGGCCCCGGAATGCCACGTAGTAGGGGGACCACTGATCTTCGATCAGGGGAATGCCACCTTGAAGGTTGATTCCCGGACTTTTTTCGGGACGGCCATCTTCGGGTTCCAGATGATAGGTCTGCACAAAGAGATCCAGCGCGCCGTCCCGATCAAAATCGGCAAAGGCGGCATTCAAACTGCCATCGCGGGAGTCGAGGTGCTGCTTTTCGGCATTCTCCTCGAAGCGAATCTCATTGCCTTCAGATTGGTTGATGAAAAGGAGATTGGATTCGCCATAGCAGGTGACATAGATGTCGAGATCGCCATCGTTGTCGATGTCTGCCATCGCCGCCCCGGCACACCAGCGATCACCACCGGAGATTCCGGCGCGAGTGGTGACCTCGAGAAATTGAAAATCGCCCACCTGTGTGAACAGGCGATTCGCTACCGGTCCTCCGGCAAAAAAGAGGTCGGCCTTGCCGTCGCCGTTGATGTCGCCGATGGCCACGCCACCTGCCGCCCAACCGTAGGGATATAGGCGATTCAGAGAATGGTTCGGCTCGATGGGATAGTTCATCACGATGCCAGTTTTGTCCGGAGGCATCAGCTCGAACATCGGACTTCCCTCGGCAGGTGCCGGGGCATGAATCGGGCTGATCAGTGGCTGAGAGGTCATGACCTCCGCATCGGTCGATGCCTGTGCCCACATCGTGAGAGGCACCATCGTCGTCGAGATTGCGAAGCCGACAAAAAACAGCCAGCGCCATGCCGAAGAGACAGCGACGCGGTGGAGTGAAAAAGCGGGACCTGGAGTCATGGGGAGAAAATAGGAGGCAACCATATCGGCTGAGGGTGGTGACTGGCAAGATCAGCGTCGTTTGTTTCGGATTCAC
>JAGROX010000252.1:13340-20123 GCA_020440025.1 Verrucomicrobiia bacterium | reverse complement strand
CCGTGGACGCATCACGTGGATTTCATCGCCGATCACGAACTGTTTCGGAAAGAAAAGGAACGTTTTCGCCAAACGGTGGCGGCACTGAAAGGGCATCCGGCCATCGCGGCTTGGTTCGTGGCCAACGAGATCGCCGCGCCCTTGGTCCGATGGATGGGCCCCAAAAAGGTGAACGCGGCGCTGGAAGCGTTCATCGTCGCGGGACGCGAGGCCGATCCCGAGGCGCTTTTCAGTTACGCCAACTATCCGAGCACGGAATACCTCTGCCCCCGGGGACAGGATTTCATCGCGTTCAATGTCTACCTGGAGGATCGCGTCGCCTACGCCCACTATCTGCGCCGGTTGCAACATCAGGCGGGCGATCTGCCGCTGTTCATTGCCGAGTTTGGACTCGATTCGCAAGGCAACGACGAGGAAAGCCAAGCCGAAACCCTCGTCTGGCAAGTTCAGGAAACCGCGCGGGCCGGAGCGACCGGAACCACGGTGTTTGCCTGGTCTGACCGCTGGTTTCGCGGCGGAAAGGTGATCACGGGTTGGGACTTCGGCCTGACGCGACGCGATGGTTCGCCGAAACCTGCCCTGTCCCGAGTCGCCGAAATCTGGCACGACTGGACGCGGCCGACCGATGCGCTGGAACCGTTCCCGTGTCCAAAAATGTCGATCGTCGTCTGCACCTATCGCGGCGCGCGATTGCTCCGCCCCTGTCTGGAATCGTTTCGACAACTGCGGTATCCCGACTATGAAATGATCGTCGTCAATGACGGCGGCGATGCTGAGGTGGAGACCTTGACGTCCGAGTTTCCCGAAGTTCGTCATCTGGCCCTGCAACCACACGGCGGTCTGAGCGCGGCTCGAAATCTCGGGGCACACGAATCGACCGGCGAGATCATTGTCTATACCGATGACGACTGCGAAGCCGATCCCGACTGGCTCACCTGGCTGGCCTACTTGTTTTCCGAAAACGATCTCGCGGCGGCGGGGGGACCGAACATTCCTCCTACGCCAACAACTCCCGTTCGCGCCATGGTGGCGGCGGCTCCGGGTGGCCCGGCTCACGTGTTGCTGAATGACCTGGCAGCCGAACATGTGCCCGGTTGCAATCTCGCAGTGCGTCGCGACGCCTTCGAGGCGATCGGTGGATTCGACGAGCAATTCTGGACGGCGGGCGACGACGTGGATTTCTGCTGGAGACTGCTGGACGCGGGCCATCGCATCGGCTTTCACCCGGCTGCCATGGTCTGGCATCATCGCCGCTTCACCATCAAGGCCTATCTGAAGCAGCAACTCGGTTATGGTCGGGCGGAGGCGATGCTGATGCCGCTGTATCCCGAGCGCTTCGGTCTCCGCGGCGGCGCGCGATGGATGGGACGTGTCTATCTGGAAAGCCCGGCGGCGCGGCTGGCCACGAGCAGTGCCCGCATCTATCACGGTCTCCGCGGCTACGCCCCGTTTCAAGCACTCTACGGCGACGGCTCGGCGCATTCTCCAGCGGCGTTGACGCTGGATTGGACGTGGATGACGCTGGGGTTTCTTCTTTCCCTGCTGGGAATCGGCTTCGGTCCCTGGATCACTGGAATCGTCGGGGGCGCAATGCTGACGGTCTCGTTGGCCCGCGCATTCATCCACGCCCGACGCGCCAGTATTCCCGCTGTTTTTAATGGAGTGAGTTCGCGCCTCGGGGTGGCTGCACTCACGCTCATTCAAAGTCCTCTGCGGAGCTTTCGGCGCTCTCTGGGGCTCCTGGCACGGGGGAGCCACAGCCAAACGGTTTTGCCATCATCGGTCGATCACGGAATCGTCGCCGAGCGAGAACCATCCTCGATCGATAGACACCATCTGGCGTTTCCCACCTTCACCAAGACGTTCCGCATTTGGAGTGAAACCGGAATCGGTCGCGACGACCTCCTTTCCGCCATCGAAAATGCCTGCCGGGAATTGGGTTGGCAAGTGGATGCTCCCGAGAACGAAGCGCTGCAAGATCTCGTGATCACCACGCCCCACGGAGGGCAACATCGCCTCCTGACCGTGACAGAATACCACGAAAATGGCGCCTGCCTCACCCGAGTTCGGATCAAATCAGGTTTGCGGATTCGTCCCTTGATCCTCACGGCCCTCGCTCCTTCCTTTCCGCGTATCAAGTCCATCATTCACGACGCAGCCATCCGTCTCGGCATGAAACGCGCCTGACCCCAGCTTCCTGAATCCCGATTCCCGATTCCTTCTTTCCCTCTCATGCGCACCGCCGATTTCGACTACCACCTGCCCGAAGAACTCATCGCCCAGCATCCCCCAGAGCGACGCGGTGATTCACGGATGATGGTGGTGCATCGTGATTCGGGGAACATCGAGCATCGCCATTTCTCCGATTTTCCCGAGTTCACGCGACCGGGAGATCGACTCATCCTGAATGATACCCGGGTCAATCCCGCCCGTTTTTTTTCCAACGATGGCCGGATCGAACTGCTCAAAGTCGACGCCCTGTCTCCCACCCGTTGGCAATGTCTGGTGAAGCCGGGAAAGCGCATGCGAATCGGCCACACGGTAGAGATCGCCGATGCCACCGGAACCGTGATCGAGATCCTGACCGAGGGCGGCGAACGCATCATCGAGTTTGATCGTGTGATCGATGACGAAGCTCACGGTCACCTCGCCCTGCCACCCTACATCTCGCGCCCGGACGAGGTGGCGGACAAGGATCGCTACCAGACCGTGTTCGCCCGGGCAGCCGGCGCCATCGCGGCTCCCACAGCGGGATTGCATTTCACCCAGGAAATGCTGGCACCCCTGCCCCACGCGTTTGTGACGCTCCATGTGGGGATCGGCACCTTCCGACCGGTGAGTGTCGACGACGTGACCCAGCATCACATGCACCGCGAACGGTTTTCTCTGAGTTCCGAAACGGCGAAGTCCATCAACGAGGCTGATCGCGTCATCGCTATCGGCACCACGGTCGTCAGGGTGCTGGAACATTGCGCCCAACTCGATGGCGGACTTCCCTTGTCTGCTCGCCAGGGAGAGACCGAAATTTTCATCTATCCGCCTTATCAGTTTCGGGCCGTCGGCGCACTCCTGACAAATTTCCACCTACCCAAATCGACGTTACTCATGCTAGTAAGCGCGCTGGCAGGGAAGGAACTGATCATGGAGGCCTACGCCAAAGCGGTCGAGGAACGCTATCGCTTTTTCAGCTACGGCGACTGCATGTTGATCGTCTGAAAAAAACGATCACAGGCCGCCATCCACTTTCGGCGGCGCTTCTTGTTTTCCCTTGCCCAACCAGAGGGTCAATCGTCCCATCCGCCCCAGCGGACCCGGCACATGCATGCCGCCGCCGAGGATGTCGGGAATGCCATCACCGTTCATGTCGCCCACATCGATGCTGGCGAGGTTCGTCGGCGCGTAGGCGATACGGCGGCGAGTGAAATTCTGCGAACCGTCATTTTCCATCCAGATTAGACTCGGATAGTCCACCTCATCCCAGTAGAAAAAGAGACTGGAAGCCACGACATCGAGATCTCCATCCCCATCCATGTCGAAGGCCCGGGCACAGTAGCAGCCTGGCATGGCCGACAGTTGATGCACCTCGTAGCTACCGTTCACATTCTCGAACCACCGGATACCGTGATAGGGTTTCCACTCCGGATTCTCATCCATCATGTCGCCATTGGTTTGTAGAATGTCGATATCGCCATCGCCATCGAGATCCACCATCTGGAAACTTGAGGATCCAAAGGCCGGGTGCGCCGCCCGAGCCAGAATCTTGTTGGTGAAATTGCCTTTTCCGTCGTTGGAGAAGACGACCAGACTCTCGTGCTGCTGAGTGATGAGGACGACAAAATCCTGGTCACCGTCGCCATCCTGATCGAGCACCTGCAGGCGCATCGGACCATTGATGCCGACGATCTCATGGGGACGAAAAGTGTCGGGCGACCGCTGCTCCAACCACATGAGACCACCAGTCTCGCGCCAACCGAACTTGGCGATGACAAAGTCAGTATCACCATCGCCATCAAAGTCGCCGGGCTGTATATCAGCAATTCGGGCCACGCCCCGAATTAGCCCAAACAGGATGTAGGACTGATTTCCCTGGTTAATGAGCAAATGCGCCTCTCCAACCAAATCCTCGTTCGGATGCATGATGCCCATGCCGGCCACCACGATGTCCATATCACCATCGCCTTCGAAATCAAACACCGCCGTTTTCACCGGAGCATTCACGTGGGCCAGCGGCGTCTCGATCCACTCGTTGTTTTGAAATTTCAGCACCGAAACCTGACTCCGCAGATTGTCGCAGACCAGCGCTTCCTTGATCCCGTCGCCATCGATATCGACCACATTGATATTAGTGACCTGAGGCCGCTCCTCCCTCGGCAGCTCGCCGACCGCCAATTTTTCGAAGGCCAGACCGCATTCCTCAAAATCATCGGGTGGCATCTCGAAGGCCTCCGGACTGTTATCGAGGTAGAATTGGAACAACTGGGTCAGCTCCTCCTTGTCGACCGGCAGATTCTTCTCCTTCATCCACTTCGCCATCGAGGTGAAATTTCTCGGCCAGCCATCGCGGGTCATCGAACCGGGTCGAGGCGGCTGATGACAGGTGCTGCAATGTTTCACCGCCAGAGGATGAATCGCGTTCTCATTAACTCGCGCCCCAGGAGCTTGGTCGACCGCCCCCGATTCCGGTGGCGGCGGCGTCTGTTGCCCCCACGACCAATCAACTGCCGTGAGCATCAACACGAGCACCAGAGAACTGACGGGGAATTTCACGATAGATGGAGGGGATAGGAGCGGAATTCTTTAGACTGGAGGATCGAACCACTGTCAGGCATCGGGGTTGCGGGAGCAACTGAGATCGACCGTCAGGAATCACCTCTCACGCCGGTAATGATACGCGCTCCCCGCCGATAACGGACATAGGCGTAGAACCACTGCAACAGCACCGCGACCTTGTTGCGAAAACCCACCAGAAACAGCAGGTGGATGAACAGCCACATCAACCAGGCGAGAAAGCCCTGAAACTTCATTCCCGCGCTCGTCGCCACGGCAGCGCTGCGCCCGATCGTGGCCATGCTGCCTTTGTCAAAATAGCGAAACTGGGGGCGCACCGGATAGGCGTCGGCCTTTCGTCGATGACGTTTCTTCAGATCATCGCGAATCACCTTGGCCGCATGTTTGCCCATCTGAATCGCCGCCGGACAGAGACCCGGCACCCGAACGCCCGCCTGATCGATACAATGGGCAATGTCTCCGACCGCGAAGACTTCGGGATGACCCGGCAGGCTGAGGTCCGTCTCCACGATGAGGCGTCCCGCGGGATCCGTTTCCACGCCGAGGGTTCGTGTCAGCGGGACCGCTTCGATCCCGGCCGCCCAGATGATGTTTTCGGCATCGATGGTGCGATCGGGAAGTTCCACGGCTTTCTCCCGAACATTCTGAACCGGCGCGCCGGTCAACACCTGCACGCCCATCGATTCCAGCTTTTGCCGGGTGTATTCCGAGAGATCCTCGTCATACATGGTCAGCAATCGGGGCGCGGCTTCGACCAAGACGACATGAGCCTCGTTGGTATCGATGCTCCGAAAATCGCGGCGTAGGACATGGCGAACCAGTTCAGCAAAGGCTCCTGCCAACTCCACACCGGTCGGACCACCTCCGACGATGGCCACCGTCATCAGCCGCCGCTTTTCCTCGGGATCCTCGCACATCTCGGCGCGCTCGAACGCCAGCAAAATACGACGTCGAATCTCGGTGGCATCGTGAAGATTCTTCAGACCGATGGCGTGATTCTCCCACTCGGCATGACCGAAATAGCCCGTCTTCACCCCGAGTCCGATCACAAGGTAGTCGTAACTCACCACCCGATCTGCCAGCGTGACCCGACGCTCCTTCAGGTCGATGGCGCGAACCTCATCCATCAACACCGAGACGTTTTCCTGATCCGAAAACACACTGCGCACCGGATGGGCAATCTCGGGCGCCGCCAGGCCCGCCGAAGCCACCTGATAGAGCAACGGCTGAAAGAGGTGATGATTCTGTCGATCGACCAGCGTGATGCGCAGGTCATCGCGGCCTCGCATGGCCAGGCAGAACTCGAGTCCGGCAAATCCGGCGCCAAGCACGAGGATGTGGGGGCGCGGGTCAGTTGGTTGAGGTTTCATGAGATGGCTGGGTGTGAGATGAGGTAGATAGAGTAAACGATGACGAGGAAGAAAGGGACGGCGATTCAACAGGGTTGAGTCCGAGACTCAAGAGGGTTGAATGCCGAGTCAGGAGGAAGCAGGAAGACGGCAAACGGGGGCCGAGAATGCTTCCTCAGGAGCGACGAGATCGGGATCGCTCGGATGCAGAGATGGCGCACAACGACACGGCGGCGATTTCCTTGGCAGAAAATCGGACCGGTTTTTCGCTGTCGCACGCACGAAGCATCACCCAACGTTACGCTCCGCCCGGTCGTCAGGAAACCCCTTGCCGAAACTCTTTCGATCTGGTTTCCTTGGCCCCCATGAAAACTCCACATTTTTTCCTGATCTCCGCGCTCGCCCTGACTGCCTGTGATCGCGCCGAATCTCCAAAGACCACCGAATCCGCCATGGCCGAAACCACCGCAATCTCCGAGGAACCGTTTGGCTCTGTCGACGGCAAGGAAGTCACCCTCTACACCCTGACCAACGCCAACGGGGTTCAGGCAAAAATCACCAATTACGGCGGCACCATCGTTTCGATGATCGCTCCGGATCGCGATGGCAAGATGGGCGATGTCAGCCTGGGTTTTGACAAGGTGGA
>JAGROX010000252.1:7380-13214 GCA_020440025.1 Verrucomicrobiia bacterium | reverse complement strand
GGCGGGCTGAAAGGCTTCGACAAGCAGATCTGGTCTGCCGAAACCATGGAAACCGCCGATGGCCCGGCCCTGAAACTCAGCTACACCAGCCCCGATGGCGAGGAAGGCTATCCCGGTGCCCTTGCCACCACCGTCACCTACACCTTGACCGCCGACAACGGCCTGAAGATGGACTACTCGGCGACCACCGACAAACCGACGGTGCTGAACCTGACCAACCACCACTACTTCAACCTCGCCGGACATGGCTCGGGCGACATCCTCGACCACGAGTTGATGATCGCGGCGGATCGCTACACGCCCATCGATACCACCTCGATTCCCCTCGGCAATCTGGCTCCGGTGGCGGGAACGCCTTTCGATTTCCAGAAGCCCACGGTCATCGGGGCTCGAATCGAGGAGGACAATGAGCAACTCAAGAACGGACTCGGCTACGATCACAACTTCGTCATCAAGGATAGCCGCGACGGCAAACTCCAGCTCGTCGCCACCGTTCACGATCCCAAGAGCGGCCGAGTGCTCGAGGTGCTCAGCACCGAACCCGGACTCCAGCTCTACGTGGGCAATTTCCTGCCCAAGGAAGGCCTCGCCGGAAAAGACGGTAAAACCTACTACTACCGAGGTGCCTTCTGTCTGGAGGCTCAAACCTTTCCCGACTCGCCGAATCAGACTCAATTCCCGTCTCCGATTCTCCGCCCGGGTGAGACCTACACCCAGACGACGATCTATAGGCTGACCACAAAGTGATGGGGCCAGGGCTCCGCGTTGAACGCCAAATTCAGGGGGAAAACCCACCAGACGGGAGTGGGAAGGTGTCTTTGACTTTTCACCTTCCCACCTTTTAGTCCCCTCCCTTGTTTACCCTTCTCCAGACCGATACCGAAACCAAAGCCCGCCGAGGTCGGCTGGAGTTGGCGCATGCCACGGTGGAAACGCCGTGTTTCATGCCAGTGGGCACGCGGGGCACGGTGAAAACGGCCCACCCGACCGAATTGGTCGATCCCGCACTGGATGCCCGGATCATTCTGGGCAACACCTACCACCTTTTTATTCGACCCGGCACCGAGGTGTTGAATCACTTTGGCGGCCTCCATCGTTTCATGCGCTGGGAACGGGCCATCCTGACCGACTCGGGCGGCTATCAGGTCTTTTCCCTGGCCAAACTCCGCCAAATCAAAGAGGACGGCGTGCATTTCCGCAGTCACCTCGATGGGTCAAAACTGTTCCTCGGTCCCGAAACCGCGCTTGAGGTGCAAAAAGTCATCGGCAGCGACATCGCCATGATTCTCGACGAATGCCCGCCCGCCGGTTGTGGTCATGACTATGCCGAAAAGAGCCTCGCCCTGACCCAGCGCTGGGCCGAGCGCTCCCGAGACTGGGCGGAAAAACACCGTCCCGAAGGGCAGCATTATTTCGGGATCGTCCAAGGTTCGACCTTCGCCGATCTCCGCGCCAAGGCGGCGCAGGACCTGGTAGCGCTGGATTTTGACGGCTATGCCATCGG
The DNA here is from genome assembly GCA_020440025.1 of Verrucomicrobiia bacterium. Classification (GTDB taxonomy): domain Bacteria; phylum Verrucomicrobiota; class Verrucomicrobiia; order Verrucomicrobiales; family DEV007; genus JAEUHH01. The sequence goes on along the minus strand of JAGROX010000252.1, from coordinate 11,710 downwards.
CGGACTCAGCGTCGGCGAGAGCAATCCCGAGTTGTTCGCGGCGGTGGAAAATGCCGAGCCTCACCTGCCCGCCAACAAACCGCGCTATGCCATGGGCCTCGGCCAGCCGGACCAGTTGCTGGAGCTGATCGGGCGCGGCGTGGACATGTTTGACTGCGTGTTGCCCACCCGCGTGGCCCGCAATGGCACCGCCTATACCGCCGACGGTACCCTGAACATCCGGAATCAAAAAAACGAGATGGACGACAGCCCTCTGGCCGAGGAAACCCACCCGCTGTGCGAGGGATTCAGTCGCGGCTATTTGCGCCATCTCATCAAAAACGACGAAATCCTCGGATTGCGGCTCCTGACCCTGCACAACCTCCACTTCTATCTCGACTTGATGAAGCAGGCCCGGCGTGCTATTGAAGCCGGCGTTTTCGCGACTTTTCGAGCCGACTTCAATCAGCGCTATCGCGCCGGCAACGCTTGACCCGCAAGACACGCATCTTTTCTCATCCATCCATCACGATCTCACCTAAGGTAACCCTATGAATTTCTCCCACTTCGCCATCCTGGCACAAGAATCCGCCCCGGTGGCACCGCCCACCCAACCGCAGGGTGGTCTCGGTCAGATGATGCCCATGATGATCCTCATGATGGTCATCTTCTACTTCGTCCTCATCCGTCCCCAACGGAAGCAGGCCAAGGAACTGGAACAAAAGCGCGAAGGCATCCAGATCGGTGACGATGTGGTGACCATCGGCGGCATTCACGGCCGGGTCACCAACAAGGCCGATCGCACCGTGACCGTGAAAGTGGCCGACAACACCAAGATCAAGTTCGAGAAAACCGCCATCAACCAGGTGTTCCCCAACAACAAGGAGAAGGAAGCCGTGGTCGTGGAACCCGAAGAGGAATCCGCCGAAAAGTGACGGGAACGCCCGTCTATGGTTTCCCCTGGCCACTCACTTAACCCTGTTGAGTCGCCAACCCTACCCTCTCTGATCGCCCCCTTTTTTCAAACCATGAACATCCTCGCGCAAACCGCGCCGACTGCTCCCGCTCCCGCCACTCCGGCTGCGGACGCCGCTCCGGCTCCTGTCGAAACCACCACGGCCGCGCCTCCCGCAGCCGCTCCTGCTGCCGTGACCGATGCTCCGGTTCCCGCCACGCCACCCGTGCCTGCGGAACTTCCCATCCCCATGGAAGCCGCACCGGCCGCAGTGCCCGGCGAAGGAACGATGGAAGTCGTTTCGACCTCCGATCCAGTCAAAGCCGCCGCCGATGCCGTCAGTGCGGCCAACGTGCCGTCTCAAGTCATTTTCGTGATGGGCGTCGTGCTCATGGGGATGTTCCTGTGGTATTTCGGTACCGAGTCGGCTCGGAAAAAACGCATCATTGGAACCATCCTCTCCCTGGCGGTCGCCGCCGGAGCCTTCTGGTTCTATGATTCCCTCGGCATCACCAAAGGCATCGAAATCCGTGGCGGCATGGCCATGGTCATCCGGATCGATCCCGGCATGGGCGAAGACGGCGAGACCAAACCAGTCACTCCCGAAGCTCAGCAGCAGGCGATCAAGGTGCTCCAGCGTCGTCTCGACAGCCTCGGCACCAAAGACATCACAATCTCTCCGCAGGGCGATGATCGTGTTTTCCTGCAGTTGCCTGGGGTCGAAGAAGAGGAGCGCAAGGAGATCGAGGTTATCCTCTCCAAAGTCGCCAAGCTCGATTTTGCCCTCGTGAGCAGTGATCCGGCCAATCAGGCCAGAGTTCCCGGCGTGCTCGCCGGTGCCGATGTCATTCCTGGCTACCACGTCCTTCCATACGCTCAGGAGGAGGATGAGAATGGCGAACCTCTTCCCAATCGCGGTTACGAACTGGTTCCTCTGCGCCCCGACATGGCCGGTAAGCATGTCTCTTCGGCCAACTACACCTATGGCGCTGAGGGCGATGCCATCAGTGTGAGTTTCGACGGTGAAGGTTCTAAAATCATGGCGGCTCTGACCAACAACAACGTGAATCGTCAACTCGCCATCATCATGGACGGCGAAATCCTGTCGGCACCGAGAATCAATGAGCCATTTTCCTCGGGCTGCTTGATCACCGGAAATTTCTCGCAGAAGTCCGCCACCGCCCTGGCCTCCGCCTTGGAAAATCCGCTGGAGAATCCGATCAAAATCGAGCAATCCTCGCTGATCTCCCCCACCATGGGTAAGGAAACGATCCGTCAAGGGGTCACCGCCGGTATCGCCGGACTGGCTCTGACGCTCCTGTTCATTCTGATCTACTACCGCTTTGCCGGACTGCTGGCGCTGGTTGGTCTGACCCTGAACCTGGCGATCATCTTCGGAGCCATGGCGCTCTTCAAGTTCACCCTGACCCTGCCGGGTATCGCGGGCATCATTCTGACCATCGGTATCGCGGTCGATGCCAACGTGCTCATCTACGAACGATTACGAGAGGAAATGGCAGCCGGAAAATCGCTGCCATCGGCCATTAAGACGGCATTTGAAAAGGCGCTCTCGGCCATTGTCGACGCCAACATCACCACCCTGTTCACCGCCGCGATTCTCTTCGCGGTGGCCACCGGCACGGTGCGTGGTTTCGCCGTCACCCTGATGATCGGTATCATCGCCACCCTGTTCTCCGCCCTGATCGTGACCCGGGTCTGCTTTAGTTGGACGACCGACACCGGTTTCCTGAAGAAGCTGACCTTCATGAACATCATTCCGTCGAACATCATCGACTTCCTCAGCAAACGCCGGATCGCGTTTGTGGTGTCGGCGGTTGCCTTCGTCGTCTCACTCATCGCCATTTTTGCCCTCGATCCCCGTGGCGTGGATCTGAAAGAGGGAGATATGGTCACCTTCCGCGCACCGGATTCGGTTACCAAGGAGAAGGTCGTGGAGTTGCTGAGCGACGCCGATTTGAATCTCGAACCCATCGTCCAGATCCTGAATCCGGTCGGTTCGGACGGCGAATTCGTCACCGTCCGCACGGGATTTGAGAAAGGCGATGTCGTCATCGACAAACTTCAAACCGATCTCGGCAAACTCGAGGACGTGTCCAAGGACTCGGTCGGTTCCGCCGTGGGTGGTGAAATGCTGCGCAGTTCGGTGATGGCGCTTGGCCTCGGCCTTCTCGTCATTTTGATCTATCTGACACTTCGTTTCGAATTCGCTTTCGCACTCGGTGCCATCGTCGCCCTTTTCCATGACCTCGTCATCACGCTTGGAATCACCACCTTGTTGGGCCAGGAGGTTTCGCTGATCACCGTGGGAGCCTTCCTCACCATTGCCGGTTATTCGATCAATGACACCATCATCGTGTTTGACCGAGTCCGCGAAGGTCTGGCCACAAAACGCGGCGATGTGAAGGACGTGATGAACCACGCGCTCAACGCCACTTTGGGCCGAACCTTGCTGACCAGCGGCACGACTTTGCTGACCGTGGTGGTTCTCTTCGTCTTCGGCGGCCCCTCTCTGAAAGGTTTCTCGCTTCCGCTGATCGTCGGAATCCTCGTCGGAACTTACTCCTCGATCTTCGTAGCGGCACCGATCGTCCTCTGGTGGGCTCGCCGCAGTGGCACCAACCTGCGTCGCGAAGTGCTCGACAACGAAGCCGCCCGGATCGATGCCACTCCCAACGCCAAGGCGTGAAATGCTACTGACGGACCGAAGTCGGCTGCGACTTGACAGCTGACCTCTCCGCTCCTAAATTCCCGCCCTTTTCGGAGGTCACTCCTCCAACCTCAATTTTCTAAGACCACCAACACGAACGAAAGCGCCGAGTATGCCTGAAGTTACCGTCAAAAAAGGAGAAGCGATTGATCGCGCCCTGAAACGCCTCAAGAACAAGCTTGAAGCCGAGGGCGTCATGGAGGAAATCCGTCGTCTCCGCGCCTTCGAAACGCCGACCCAACGCTCCAAGCGCAAAGCACGCGCCAAAGCCAAGCGCAGCCGCAACCGGTTCCGTTTCGTTCTCAATGACCCGCATCATCATTCTGCGGAGCGCAATAATCCGTCGGAAGATTGATTTTTGCGGCACGATCCCGGCCATCTACTTCTGATTAGCTGACCCGAATCGACATTTTTTCCTGATCAACGCCGCTCCCGATCACTCGAGGGCGGCGTTTTTCTTTTTCCGAATCCGACTCGCTCCGCTGCTTGCACCATGCTCTTCCCGCGCTAGCGTTGCCCCCGGCCATCCGGTCGTCCTTTGCTCCCTCCCTCTTTCCTTTTTCTGCTGACAGCCCACCCCATTCATCGATGAAATATCGGACCCATCACTGCAACGAACTCCGACCCGCCCACGCCGGCGAAACCGTCACCTTGGTCGGTTGGGTGAA
>JAGROX010000252.1:0-7303 GCA_020440025.1 Verrucomicrobiia bacterium | reverse complement strand
TTCCGTCCTGAGGAAAACTCGGAAGCGGCCGAGATCAGCCACGGGCTGCGTCAGGAGGACGTCATTCAGATTTCAGGACGGGTCGATCTCCGCCCGGAAATCGAAGGCCAGACCACGGTGAACGCCGCGATTGCCACCGGCGAAATCGAGGTGGTGGCCACCGACCTCAAGGTGCTGAACAAGGCCGAAGTGCTCCCTTTTCAGCTCGACAAGGAACTGAGCAACGAGGACCTGCGGATGAAGCACCGCTACCTCGACCTGCGCCGTCCCCGGATGTCAAAAAATCTGCGCCAGCGCCATCAGATCACCAAAGCGATTCGGGACCAACTCGACGCCGAAGGTTACCTCGAAATCGAGACACCGATTCTGTCGAAATCCACGCCCGAAGGCGCGCGCGACTTCCTCGTTCCCTCGCGCCTGAGCCCCGGGAAATTCTACGCGCTTCCCCAGGCTCCCCAGCAATACAAGCAGATGCTGATGGTGGCCGGGATCGAGAAGTATTTCCAGATCGCCCGTTGTTTCCGCGATGAGGATTTGCGTGCCGACCGTCAGCCGGAATTCACCCAAGTCGACATCGAGGCCAGCTTTGTCACCGACGAGGACATCATGTCGCTCATCGAAGGCGTGCTCGCCGCCTCTTTCAAAGCCTCGCGTGGTGCCGAGGTGACCACCCCTTTCCCACGTCTCACCTATCAGGACGCGATGAACACCTACGGCAGCGACAAGCCCGAGCGTCGCACCGGGATGGAAATCATCGATTTCACCGACACCTTCGCCAACTCGGCTTTCAAGGTGTTTGCCGGAACCATCGGTAAAGGCGGTCATGTCCGCGCCATCAACGCCAAGGGATTTGCCTGTGTGACCACGGGCCAGATCAAGCGACTGGAAGAAATCGCCCGCGAAGCCGGTGCCGGTGGCTTGGCTTTCATCAAGGTTGAAGGCGGTGAGTGGAAATCGCCCATCGTGAAGTTTTTTAGCGACGAAGAAAAAGCGATTCTCACCGAACGCCTTGGTATCGAGGAAGGAGACCTCATCCTTTTCGGCTGCGATCAGTGGTCGGTCTGTTGCGAGGTTCTCGGTCGTCTCCGCATCGAGGTCGCCGCGATGAACCACCTTCTCGAAGGCAAGGAAGATGTGCTCGATTTCCTCTGGGTCACGGATTTCCCGCTGCTCGACTACGATGACGAGGAAGGAAAGTGGAACGCAGTTCATCACCCCTTCACCCGTCCCAAGGCCGAGGACCTTTCGATGCTCGATGATGAAGCCAACTGGGGCAAGATCCGCGCCGAAGCCTACGATGTGGTCCTCAACGGCTACGAACTCGGCGGCGGCAGTCTGCGAATTCACGAGAGCGACCTCCAGGCCCGAATGTTCCGTGTGCTAGGCGTCAACGACGAGGAGCAGGCCGAGAATTTCGGTCACATCCTCAGCGCCTTCCAGTATGGAGCCCCGCCCCATGGCGGAATCGCCCTGGGACTCGACCGTCTCGTGATGCTCGCCTGCGGCGAGGACAGCATCCGCGAAGTGATCGCCTTCCCCAAGAACAACAAGGGAGCCGACCTCATGTCCGCCAGCCCGGCGGAAGTCGATTTCAAGCAACTCCGTGAGTTGTATGTGAAGTCGACCGTGGGCGAGAAGAAGTGATCATCACAGTCGCACCCAATCCTTGAGATCGGCGTGCTCGAAGATCATCGATTCCTGAATCGCCAGTTCGGTCCCGGCATCGGCTGCAAGCGCCCGCTGATACATGGCATTGGCAATGCCAACATCGGTGTAGGCGAGACCAACGGCGTTGAAATAGGTGCGCTCGTCGGCTGATTCCCGCCCCGGTTTGGCCCCGGTGACGAGGTCGACCAGATCGCAGTGGAGATCGCTGTCGGCGAGTTCGCCATCCTTGTACATCCGACTCAGGGTCTGGGTGCGGTGCTTCACCGTTTCCCAATCATCGCAGACAATCTTGTCGCACTGTTTGGCAACCGCATACTCGTCCTCCCAACCGCCGACGTGGCTATAAAACGCCCCCGGTTTCATCCAGGCGGCTTTCAATAGCGGGGCCTGCGCGCTGGTGGCTGTGACGATGATGTCGGCTCCGTCGGTGGCTTTCTGTAGATCGGTCCCTGCGGCGACAAAGCTCATTCCCGGCAACAAGGGAGATATTTCGCGGATAAACTGAGCCTCTTCTTCATCGGTCTTGGCGCCAATGCGACACTCTTTCAACGAAGGACGCACGGTCTTCATCGCGATCAGGTGCATCTTCGCCTGCTCTCCCGACCCGATGAAACCGATCACTTCGGAGTCCTCCCGCGACAGGTGTTTCGCGGCGATCCCTCCCATGGCCCCTACCCTCATGTTCGAGCAGAGGGTCCCCTCCATGAAGGCCACCGGAAAACCGGTCTCGATCTCGCTCAGGATGATGACCGCCGACAGATTTTGAAGTCCATGCTTCACCGGATTCGGTGGAAACACGGAAACCCATTTCACGCCGCAGACTTTTTCCTTCAGGAACGTCGCCGGGAGGCAGTTGATTCGTTCCTGCGTGTCTTCATTAAAGATCTGCACGATTTTTTCCGGAAACAAAACGTCGCCCTGCTGAAAGGCGGTCATGGCATACTCCGCCGCCTCCATCGCCATGCGCAGATCGAGGCAACCGGCTCGAAGCAAATCTTCCTGAGAAAGGTAACGACAACGAATAGCATGATCACTCATGCCTGATGATCGGGCCGTTGCTCTCCCGTTGATCAGCAGCCAGTGACAAAAGCTGCCCGGATCTTGTTCCGTTCCCCTTTCCTAAAATTCCGCCGATCCCGGTACCCGCGGGAACGGGATCACGTCGCGGATGTTGGCCACGCCGGTGACAAACATGAGCAGGCGTTCGAAGCCGAGTCCAAACCCGGCGTGCGGAACGCTGCCGTAGCGACGCAGGTCGACATACCACCAGTAATCCTCCTCGGAGAGTCCATGAGAGGCGAGATTGGCACGGAGGAGATCAAGGCGTTCCTCCCGCTGGCTGCCGCCCACGATTTCACCAATTCCGGGCACCAGCAGGTCCATGGCCGCGACGGTTCTCTCATCGTCATTCAGTCGCATGTAGAACGGCTTGATCTCGCGAGGATAGTTGTAGACCGTCACCGGACATTTGAAATGTTTCTCGGTCAGGTAGCGTTCGTGCTCAGACTGGAGATTGTGTCCGTACTGCACCGGATATTCGAATTTCTCACCACAGGCTTTCAGGATTTCCACCGCTTCGGTGTAAGTGACGCGTTCGAAGGGGCGCTCGCGCACAAACTCGAGTCGTTCCTGAAGTCCCTTGTCGATGAATTTCCCGAAGAATTCCAAGTCCTCGGCGCAATGTTCCAGCGCGTCGGTCACGAGATGCTTGATCATCGCTTCGGCCAGATCCATGTCGCCCCCGAGATCGCAGAAAGCCATTTCGGGTTCGATCATCCAGAACTCCGAGGCGTGCCGAGAGGTGTGGGAATTCTCCGCCCGGAAAGTCGGGCCGAAGGTGTAAATATTCGACAGCGCACAGGCAAAGGTTTCACCTTCGAGTTGTCCACTCACCGTAAGGTAGGACGGCTTGCCGAAAAAGTCCTCGTCGTTCTTTCCGGCGGCAAAGGACTCCCCATCGAGCGTCGTTACCCGAAACATCTCCCCGGCGCCCTCGCAGTCGCTGGCGGTAATGATGGGAGTATGGACGTAGACGAATCCCCGATCCTGAAAAAACTGATGAATGGCATAGGCCATCCGACTGCGAACCCGAAAGACCGCGCCAAACAGATTGGATCGCGGCCGCAGATGAGCAATCGACCGGAGAAACTCCATGGTGTGCCCTTTTTTCTGAAGCGGAAAATCCTCCTCGGCAAGACCATGGACGATGACTTCATGTGCCTGAACCTCCCAGTTTTGCCCCCCGCCCTGCGAAGTGACTAGCGCTCCGATGACTTCCACCGATGCCCCAGTTCCCAGATGATCGATCTCGGACTCGTAGTTGGGCAGGGTCGCGTCGGCGACCACCTGCACGCCTTTCAAGCAGGAGCCGTCGTTGATTTCGAGAAAGGAAAACGCCTTGGAATCGCGACGAGTTCTCACCCACCCTTGCAGGCGAACCTGCTCGCTCGGCCCATCGGCGGCGAGGAGGGATTTGACGAAGGAACGTTCCAGTCGGTCGGAGGAAGGAGCTGCCATGGGGAAACTATGACCGCACCCGGGCGACTCACAAGAGCGGACTGAAAGGTTTGCCTATCCCAAGCCCGGAATCTCCCATCCCTTTCGGTAATCGCGTTTCAAAAAGCGATTGGCTTCGGCCACGTTGGTAACCTTGAGCGCCATCGAATCCCACTCGATCCGGCTGCCACTGCGATGGGCCACATTGCCGAGCAGCACCGTCTCCGTGAGCGGACCTGCATAGGAAAAAGGGGTCGAGGTTTTCCCCGAGTCCCGAATTGCCTGAGTCCATTCCCCGTAGTGGCTGTGATCGGGCAAATCGGCCCACTGATAGTCGGCGAATTTCTCCTTCGGAAACAGCTCCGGCATCTCGGGAAAGCCAACGAACAAATTACCTTTCTCACCGACAAAAAGAATCCCGTTCTTTGTCCCCGGCCAATCGGCAGGAGCCTGAAACAATTCCCGAGGCGGCATCTTTCCGGCCTCATACCAAGTCAACTTCAGGGTGTCGGTCGTCCGCTCATTGCCGGGAAACACGTAATGAACCACGCACCATTCCGGACCCGACTCGGGCAGGGCAGCGGGTCCCTCCGCCTCAATGGTGGAAGGTGGGCCGAGTTCCAGCGCGTCGACGATGGGATCGAGAATATGACATCCCATGTCGCCAGCGACTCCGGTGCCGAAATCCCACCAACCCCGCCATTTGAAAGGAAGATAGACGCCTTCGACAAAGGGACGCTCCGGGGCCACCCCCAGCCACTGATCCCAATGAATCGTTGATGGCGGCGTCGCGCTGCCCTCCGGTCGGGAGAGGCCCTGTTTCCAGAAATTGATCGGCCGATCCGTCCAAGCGTGAACCTCGCTGATCTTGCCGATGACCCGATCTTCCCGAATCGCATGCACGGCCGTCTTGATCCGCTTGGTGGCATGATGCTGGATTCCCATCTGAGTGATCACTCCGGTTTCGGCCGCGAGTTCGGTCAACCTTCGAGCCTCGTGAATGGAATGCGTCAGCGGCTTCTGGGTGTAGCAATGCAGCCCCAATCCCATCGCCGTGGCCGTGGCGGGCGCGTGAGTATGATCCGGGGTGGAAACCATCACCGCATCAATGCCGGGTTGCTCGAGGAGTTTTCGCCAGTCCGTGAATTTTTTCGCCTTGTCGAACCGAACTGCCGCCTTACCCAGCCGATCCTCATCGATGTCACAGATCGCCACGATCTCGTTGCCCGGCGCGACTTCGAGCATGTCGGTCCAGCCCTTGCCTCCCACCCCGATGCAGGCAATGGCAACTTTGGCGTTGGGTGCGGCCGAAGAAAGAATCGCAGGCCCCAGAGAGGCTCCGGTGACCGCCGCTGCGGTGCCTTTCAGGAAATGACGTCGGGAACTCGTGGACATGGTCGAATGATGCGGGATTCCCCCGTTGTGCGGCAACCCCTCATCGCTCCCTCATCACGCCAGCTACGGCTTCAGAAAATGGGTGAAAAAATCGTAGATCACTTCATTCGATTCCGGGGTCGGCCCGTGATCGGGACGGTTGTGCATGCCCACGCGATTCTCGAATCCAAGCAGGCGATTTACCGCGACACTGTGATTCAAGGCCTGCCAACGATGCGGTTGGTCTTCGCTGCCTCCCGATACCAGAAAAGGTCGCGGTGCCATCAGAGCGTGGAGTTCGTGCAGGTCGCGTCCCTCTTTTAACAATTCAAGGTAGAGACCGCGCCCCGGATTTTCCTCAGTGATCAGTCCCCGGGCTCGCCACGGTTTCGGATGATAGCCCAGATACCAGGGTTCCCAGTAGTTCACGCTGGGCCGGGTATCAAAAACGACGCCGGGATCCGACCATGCCGCGCAGGCAAACTTGTCATAGAGGCAGGAAGCAAACATCGACCATTTTCCGCCAAAGGAATGCCCGGTCACGCCGATCCGAGCGGAATCGACCTCCGGACGATTGGCAAGGACGTGATAGGCATTCGCGGCCGCATAGGCCAGCATCGAGAGAGGTTGCACCTCGGTCTTTTCGATTGAAGGCCAATAGAGCGAGTAGGTTTTTGCCGCCGATGCTTCGGTCGTGCCGATCGACAGCGTGACAAATCCCCTCTTAGTGAGTTGATAGGCAAAGTCCCGCAATTCATTGCCGAGCCCGATCGCCGTTTCCGGCTCGTAGTAGACCGTGAGCACCGCAGGCAGGGGTTTGTCCGAATCCCCATCCGGAATCAGCAAGTAGCCGGTGGTCTTCTCGGTAGGAGTCCAGAGAAAGCGAACTCGATGCTGGGTGAAATTCTCACGATGAGTCGTCTCGATGATCTCCAGTTCCGGTTCCGTGATGATCTCGGGCCATGGTCCCATCAATTCGTGCCAACGTTGGCGGATCTCTTCACGCCGCGCTTCCCAGTCCGCATCGGATTTCACCTCGCGCCCATCGTAGAATTTCAGCGGCGAACGAAAATCCCCGAACTGCCCTTCAAAGGCTTTCGGCACCGCAAACCACGGCTTGAGAGAATCGGGCAGCGGCTCATCGCCCCCCGCCGCGCCGGCAGCAAAAGGGCAGGAGAAAAGCACCCCCAACAGGAATCGGAAAATCGCGAGTCGTTTCATGGGAACAGACTCTACCGACAACGCCACCACTTTGAGAAGCTTTCCTGTCTTGACGACACGGGCCTCATCGCGTCGCTTGATGGCAATCATGCGAAACCTTTTTCGATTCTCTCTGCTCATCTCTCTGCTGTCGACCCTGTCTCCATCGTCTCCAGCGGCACCGCCCAACATCGTGGTACTGGTCGCGGATGATCTCGGCTACGGTGAGTTGAGCTGCCAGAATCCCGGCACCGATATTCCCACCCCCCACATCGATGCCATTGCCTCTGCCGGTGTCCGTTTTACTGACGGCTACGTCACCGCTCCTTTCTGCGCCGCCTCACGCGCGGGGCTCCTTACGGGACGCTACCAGACGCGATTCGGCTTTGAGTTCAATCCCATCGGAGCCCGCAACGAGGATCCTGAAGCCGGGTTGCCCACGACCGAACTCACCCTCGCGGATACCCTGAAGAACGAAGCCGGTTACACCACCGCGATGATTGGCAAATGGCATCTCGGAGGAACGGCGAAATTCAATCCCATCCGGCGGGGCTTCGACGAATTC
>JAGROX010000251.1:6999-13972 GCA_020440025.1 Verrucomicrobiia bacterium | reverse complement strand
CCGGATTCGGACAGAAAAATGATGCGCCAAAGCCGCTCGCGCAGGGTATTGCCGTCGTGTTCGGTGGCTCTTTGTTCAGGATGATCCATGTTGGGGGCAGTTCGCATTCGTTTTAAACATGAAAACCCCGCCCGCGTCAAAGACTCGCGCCATTCTTCGTCCGATTCGCCATCATCCCCCGTTGAATCGCGGCCCCACCCCTCTTTGGCTCATGCCTATTTCCGCCAAATTCGCAGGGTTCGGATCGTGACTGCCGGGAAACCGTTCGTTCTGGTCACTCGGCCTCGATGCCCGTGAGTTGATCTACATGAACAACGGCACCGAAGAGAACCCGGTCATCAATCAGGGCAAGCCGTTCATGAAGTTGTTTGGTTGAGGGATGAATCGTGACCGACTCAACGATCCGACATAGACTGCGTGTGACCTTTTCCCTCCCGCGCGATCACACCGGAAACAACGAAGCCCCCGGCTCCTTCGTAGCATGGAATTCCTATTCCGTGCCCGTCCCCGTGGACTTCCAGTCCGCGACTCCTGCTGCCACGCGAGTCTTGACTCGCGGGTTACAAACCCACGAGGACAGGCACGGGTTGGAAAACCCATGCTACGAACTCAAGACGCCCGCCATTCGGGGCGATTTCGGACGATTCCTGAAAATGTTAGGTCATCGAAAACCCATGACTTAACAATACCGTTATCATACAGGGTAACATCGCGGATCTGACCCTGTTTGGTGTTGACCGTGAACCCGTCCTTTTCTTTCGGGCGGAAATAGCGTTAAAACGATGCCCGCACCTGCCCGTATTTCCTTTTTCAAAATCATCATGAAGCTCGCTTTCCTCTTTTCCTTCGCTCTCGGGGCCTTCGCCTTGTGCCCGACCCACGCCGCCGAAATCTCCACCTTCGCCGGAACGGGCACCAAGGGATTCAGCGGCGACGGCGGCCCCGCTGTCCAAGCTCAACTCGACAATCCCTTCGGCGTCATCGTGGGACCTGACGGTGACATCTACTTCACCGACACCATCAACCACTGCATTCGCAAGATCTCGCGAAAAACCGGCGTCATCACCACGGTGGTCGGCGTCGGCGGAAAGAAAGGCTATGCCGGAGACGGAGGACCCGCCACCGAAGCGCTTTGCTTTGAACCCTACGAGGTCCGCTTTCATCGCAATGGCGACCTCTATTGGGTGGAGATGCAGAACAATGTGGTGCGTCGGCTGGATGGCCGCACCGGAAAGGTTCACACGGTGGCCGGCACCGGCGAGAAGGGATTTGGCGGCGACGGCGGCCCGGCGACCGAGGCAAAAATGGATCGACCGCACTCCATCCAGTTCGATGCCGAGTTCGCCCATCTTTTCATCTGCGACATCACCAACCACCGCATTCGCCGCGTCGATCTGGAGACCGGCATCATCGATACCTGGTGCGGATCCGGAAAAGCGGAAGCCACCCCTGACGGTGCCAAGGTTTCCAAGGAAACTCCGCTGAAAGGACCGCGCGCCCTCGATATCGCGCCCAACGGCGATCTTTGGCTGGCGCTTCGCGAAGGCAACCAGGTCTTCCGCATCGACATGAAGACGGGAACCCTGCATCACGTCGCCGGAACCGGGAAAAAAGGGTTCAATGCCAATAGCGGCCCCGCGCTTGAAGCAAACCTCTCCGGCCCCAAAGGGGTCGCCGTATCTCCCGATGGCACTTTCGTCTACCTCGCCGATACCGAGAGCCACTCGGTCCGGGCCATCAATCTGCGCAACGATCCCCCGACCCTCGATCTGATCGCCGGGACTGGGAAGAAAGGCGACGGACCCGATTCCCCCGATCCCCTGAAATGCGAGATGGCTCGAAATCACGGCGTCGGCGTCGATCCTGTCACTGGCGATCTCTACATCGGCGACAGCGAAACGCACAAGGTTCGCAAGATCACTGGCTTGCCCGGTGCGAAACCCAAAGGCGATCAGGCCTCGACCAAGGAAGAATTCGAGCTCAACGGACGCAAATGCATCGTGGTGAAGCCCGCGAAACCCGCTCCCGGCAATCCTTGGATGTGGCGTTGCCGCTTTTTCGGCGCCTTTCCCCAGGCCGACAATGAACTCATCCAACGCGGCTGGCACGTGGCTTGGATCGATGTGGCCCATCTCTTCGGCGCGCCCGAGGCGATGGAAGCCTTCGACGGATTCTACGATCATGTCACTGCCAAATACGGCCTGGGGGCAAAGCCAGTGATGGAAGGTTTCAGCCGCGGCGGGCTGCCTGCGGTGAACTGGAGCATTCGCCATCCTGACCGCGTCACCGCCGTCTACATCGACTCGCCGGTACAGGATATCCATTCCTGGCCCTCGCCGAATTCCAAGGATCTGTGGGAAAAGGCGAAGACGGCCTATGGCCTGACGGAGGAAACCTCTGGGGATTGGAAAGGTCCGCTGGACAACCTCGCTCCCCTCGCTGCGGCCAAAGTGCCCATTCTCTCCGTCTGCGGCGGTGCCGATGCCGTGGTACCCTTTGTCGAAAACACCGCCATTCTCGAGGAGCGCTATCGTGCTCTTGGCGGCCCCATCGATGTCATCGTGAAAGCGACCTGCGATCATCACCCGCATTCCATTCACGACCCGAGCTACATCGTGGAGTGGATCGAATCGCAGGCGAAGCGCTGATTCCGCCTACTTGAATTGGTAACGCCCGCCTCCCGCTGCCCCGGCGACAAACCGGTGGCCGCTGGCGCTGATTGGCGTGTGATAGGCTTCCCAGACATACTTCGCGTAGAACAGGGCCAGCCCCGCGAAGCTGAGCCATTTGGCGAGCAGACTGCGTCCAAGTGGCGTGTAGGCCGCTTCGCTGACGGCCTCGATTCCATCGGCCACCAGATTCACCATCACGTAGGTGATGCCACCAACCGTCAGCCAGCCGAGGGACAGCATCGCCAAGGCCACCAGAACACCGAAAAATCGGCTGCCCCAATTCTTTCCCGCGAGGATTCCACCGATCAGGGCCAAGCTACCCATGGCAATCATCATATCCCATCCAAAGACATCATTTGCACTCATGGGGAGAGTTTCCCCTGCCCCGAACGCCTGAGAAATTACAATTCGATCACCCGTTTGTAGCCACCTCGTCAGGCGGTCGCCAACTTTCGATGCGACCGAAAGTGCAATCCCAGATCGATGGCGATTTTTCCGATGATCAGGATGATCAGCAGGACAATGGGACTGCCGAGCGCCTGAATCGCAAAGGCTCCGCCGAGGATAGCGATGTGGAGCACCACGATGCGCCCGTAGGGGGCAAACATCAGTTGCGGCACCACGGTCCGGCGGTATTCGCCTTTGATCAGGAAATTGAAAATGAAGGACACGAGATGACTCGCGGTCAGGGCCAGCACCGCCCAGATGGCGCTGCTGTGAATCACCTCACTGACCATCTTGGAAAAGGCAGACACTGGTCCACCACTCATCATGTTGCTACCACCAAGCATCGAAAAGACGAACATCCCATGCACGGCGGTGAACATCCCGTAGTGAACGGTGAAAAAGGGAATGAAGAACAGCTTTGAGGCATGATGGAGCAATCCCAGTTTGCCTCCGTGTTGCTCCAACAAGCGCTCGGCGGCTTCACGCTGCGAAGGGATCGCACTGTCCGCCCGCTGGTCGATCCGGTTTTGGAGACTGGCTTTCAGATCCATCTCGTTGGAACTGGGGGAACAGACCAGCATCTTCAGAATATTGATCACCCCGATCACCACATTCTCGAACCAGTAGAGCACCACCACGTCAAACACCTGCCATCCCCAGGCGAGGACGCCGATCAAGGGCAGCAGGTTCGCCGCCACCAGCATCACGGCGGGAAGCGTCAGGCTTCCCAAAATTCCTTGGTTACGATGTGAGGGCTCGATCATCTCTGGCGATGCTTATTTGTCACGGAAGCAAGAGGTTCCGGGAACGCAAACTCGTGGTTGAACACTGGCATAAAACCCGCACTTTCCCGAGATGAAATTTCCTGCCTTTCTTCTGGGACTGATTGCGTTGGCTGCCAGCGCGCCGCCGCTGATGTTCGCCGCCGATGTGGAGGGCGGCCCGGCAAAATCTGCCCCGAAGCCGAAACTGCAGACAGCCGCCGAGTATGATGCCGAGGCGAAACTCCGCATCTCGAACTTCAAGATGCCCGACGACATCGCTTCCTCCTTGGTCGTCGATCCCGCTCAGACCCAGAATCCCAGCGCCATCTGCTTCGATCATCAGGGCCGCCTCTACATTGCCGAAATCCATCGCTGGCGGGCAGGCGTCGAGGACATCCGTAACGAGCAACGCCTGCTGTTCGACGACATCGCCATTCAGACCACCGCCGATCGTCTGGCCATGTATGAAAAGGACGCGCTGAACCGTCCCCTCTCCCACTATCGGGAGTTCGAGGATCGCATCATCGTGACCGAAGACACCGACGGCGATGGCCGGGCGGATACCAGCTCGGTGTTTGCCGACGGATT
The DNA here is from genome assembly GCA_020440025.1 of Verrucomicrobiia bacterium. GTDB lineage: Bacteria > Verrucomicrobiota > Verrucomicrobiia > Verrucomicrobiales > DEV007 > JAEUHH01. The sequence goes on along the minus strand of JAGROX010000251.1, from coordinate 9,501 downwards.
CAACGACATCCTCGACGGCCCTGGCATCGGACTGCTCTATGCCGACGGTGCCATCTGGTACACCAACATTCCCAAACTCTGGAAACTCACCGATGCCGATGGTGACGGCAAAGCGGAGAAACAGGAAATCATTCAGGACGGCTTCGGCGCCCGCATGAGCCTGTCCGGCCACGACATGCACGGCCTCATCCAGGGACCGGATGGAAAAATCTACTGGTCCATCGGCGACCGCGGCTACTCCATCACCACCAAGGAAGGCCGCCACTACCATCGTCCCATGGAAGGCGGCATCTTCCGCTGCGATCCCGACGGCTCCAACCTCGAGGAAATCTATCGCGGTCTGCGGAATCCTCAGGAACTGGCTTTCGATCAGTTTGGAAATCTTTTCACCTGCGATAATGACGCCGACGCCTGGGACACCGGTCGTCTCGTTTACATTCTGGAAGGCGGCAGCGCGGGATGGAATCACGGTCATCAGGCCCTGATGAATTTCCGCGATCAGTTCGGCCTCCGCACGCCCGACTACACCCATCCTGACAAAAAATCCGTCCCCATGAATCCCTGGCTGACCGAGGGCCTGTGGGAGCCGCGATTCGACGGCCGCCCCGAGTGGGCGCTGCCGCCCATCGACAAAGTCTCCTGGGGTCCCAGTGGTCTGGTGTTCAACTACGGCGCCACCGCCATGCCGAGCCGCTATGCCAATCACTTCTGGGTCTGCAATTTCGGCGGTTCCAAGGGCGATCTCGAAACCTTCGCCGTCGAACCCAGTGGCGCGGGCTTTTCCGTCACCGGTCACGAAGTCTTCATGGAAGGCCTCGGCAACACCGATGTCGAGTTCGGTCCCGATGGCCGCATGTATCTGAGTTGCTTCAACAACAACGGCTGGACCAAACAGGACATTGGCAATGTCTATGCCCTGTTCAATGCGGACGCTGCCCAGAGCGATCTCGTCAAAAGCACCGAGGCGCTCCTGAAATCGGACATCGAGGGAAAACCCGTCGCCGAGTTGGATGCCCTCCTCGCCCATGCCGACTTGCGGGTGCGGCAGCGCGCCCAGTTCGCCTTGGTCGAAAAAGGTGCCATCGACCTCCTCAAAGCCGCGGCCAAAGGCGGCGATCATCAGCTGAAACGCCTCCATGGCATCTGGGGACTCGGCATGGCGGCTCGGAAAGACGAAACGCTCCTCGACTCGGTCATCGAACTCCTCACCGACGCCGATGCCGAGGTCCGCGCTCAGGCCGCCAAGGTGCTGGCCGATTCGCGACTGGAGAAATCTGGGAATGCCCTCGTGGCCCTGCTCGATGACGAATCTCTCCGAGTAAAAACCTTCGCCGCCATCGGAGTCGGCAAATGCGGCATCGTCACCGCGCTCGACAAGCTCTACGAAATCCTCGCCACCAACAACAACGCCGACGTCTTCCTCCGCCACGGCTGCGTCCAGGCCATGTGGTATCTCAACGAGCGCGAGAAGATGCTCAAAAAGGTCGACGACGAATCCCCCGCCGTCCGGCTCGGTATTCTGCTGACCTTGCGCCAGTTGGAAGATCCCCGGGTGAAATATTTCCTCGACGATCCCGACCAGGCGATTCGCTACGAGGCCATCCGGGCCATCAATGACCTGAATCTCCTTACCGCCCTGCCCGATCTCGCCGCTCAGATCGAGAAATACACCACTGCCGCCGACGGCGTCGAGGCCCCGGAGAACCATCGCGATCAGTTCATCCAGACCCGCCTCATCAATGCCAACTTCCGCGTCGGCCAACCGGAAAACGCCGCCCGTCTCCTCGCCTATGCCGCCAAGTCCGATCTGCCGGCCCTCTGCCGCGAGCAGGCGCTCGCCGCCATCGCCGAATGGCCCCAGCCGACCGTCGTCGATCCCACCGTCGGCATCTATCGTCCCCTTGATGCCGCCACCCGTCCCGACATCACGGAAGCGGTGAAAGCCGGGCTTCCCGAAGTGCTGAAAGACGCCTCCGGCCACCTGCTCGCCCTCTCCATTCAGATCGGTCTCCAGTACGATGCCGAACTGCCCAGTGAACTGCTCATCGGCCAACTCACCAAAGCCGACGCCGATCTCGATGTCCGCATCGCCGCCCTCAAAGCCCTCGGAAAACGCAAGGACCCCGCTCTCGATGGCCTGTGGGATTCCCTGCTCGCCGAAAAGGCCGCCGCCCTCCGCGCCGCCACCGTCGAAGTCCTGCTGACCGTCCATCCCGACCGCGGACTCGCTTCGGCGCTGGCCTTGGCCGAATCAAAAGACCTGCGCGACCTCCAGAACGGCTACCGCCTCCTTGCCACCGTCAACGATCCCAAAGTCGTCGCGCTTTTCTCCACGCGTCTGGACGCGCTCCTTGCCGGAAAAGGCAAATCCGGGGCCTCGCTCGATCTGCTGGAAGCCGCCGCCCTTCGCCAGGAACCCGCCATTCAGGAAAAACTCGCCGCCTGGCAGGCATCGCTCGATACCGCCGACCCGCTCGCCGCCTACCGCGTCTGTCTCGACGG
>JAGROX010000251.1:6055-6759 GCA_020440025.1 Verrucomicrobiia bacterium | reverse complement strand
CCGCCGAGGCCATCACCCTGAAACTGCCCGATCCCGACCACGCCGGACAACTGATCGAGCGCGTCATTCCCCTCGCCGACATCGCCGAGCGCCAGCCCCCCATTTCCGCCATGCCGCCCATGGGCATCCTCCTGAAAAAATCCGAGCTTCGCGACGTGATCGCTTATCTGAAGAGCTTGAAGTGATCTGCTTCTTCGTCGGAGGGCATCCACGATCACGTAGTGAGGCAACGTGCCTCTCGGCGGTCATATCACCAATGGCTTCGCAGCGTCAAGGTTAGCGACTCTCAACGCTACCTCGTTCTTCTTCTGATTTTTTTATACTCTTACCGAGTTGGTTTAACTCCAGTTCATCAATTCGGCGAAGCAGCTTCAATTGAATTTGTGCCAGATTGATGATAGGAATTCCAAAAGCGCCCACCGTCATCAAAATCGTCGTCAAATATTTTGTGGGAAGCAAATACCATCCTAGTCCGTATAATGAGACCATTAATATCAGACTGGTGGCAATAACCACCTTTATTCTTTTCCCTAGATACTGAACTGAATCTTCATTCATCATTTTTTAATACAGAACGTTTGAAGCCACCGAACCAGCTGGAACGAAGCCGGTGGCTGTTTCAAATTTAGTTTTTGGCGAAATCGAAGATAGAGAACAAGAACACTAGTGAGGATGAAGCGCACCTCCGAAAGCACCTCCGAAAG
>JAGROX010000251.1:0-5976 GCA_020440025.1 Verrucomicrobiia bacterium | reverse complement strand
GCACCTCCGAAAGCACCTCCGAAAGGGTCAGGCAAGGAAGTTTGACACAAGCACAAGGGCAACTTCATCGCCAACGGCCCCCTCGTCCATCGCATGGCTGAGAGCGGTTTGCGATTCTTCACGCCAGTCTCAAATGGGGAAACGAAACGTCAAACTTCCTTGCCTGCTCCCTATCGGAGAACCTCTTTGCTAGCATGGGTTGTCAGCGATTAACGATCGTGAGAGCATACTCGCCGATATTCGATTTAAAGATGCCGCTTGAAAGGTCATCAACAAACTCCAGTTGAAAGTCTTGAGCACCTTCGACGACCACTGTACGCTTTCCACGAACTTTGAAGTCGTATTCCTGTGGCTTTCCGCCAACGATCCAGCGGACCGTATCCTCGTCAAACTCAAGCGTGACATGCGAAACGCCGCGGAAAGAGAATGACTTGGTCTTCAGCCAATTTTCGAACTCCGATCGACTCAAGTTTTCATTCTTCTCACTTCGAAATTGCTCTAACGGAAGATTTTCCCAGCGCCTCGCACTTTCGATTTGTTCCTTGGTTTTTATTGCTTCTTCAAGCGATCCAGCCTTGGTGTAGTTTTCAAGGATGCGCTCAAGAGCTTCAATATACTTTTCTTGAATCGGCGGAAGAACTCGCGCGATCTCTCGCGCATAGCTCTCGTTGAGCTTTTCAATCTCTTGCGGCAGGTCGGTCTCTTCTGCGTAAAGAGACGCCGATAGCGTGAAAAGCGAAATAAGCATGGCAATCATTCGATCTCGCAGGAGTCTGTTTTTCCGTTTCATAGTCACTTGCGTTCGTTTCTGAATTTAAATCGCGCTAACATTATTCGCTCACCCACTAGTAGGTCGATATTTTTCTGACGAACTGGAGTGGGCGCGTTCGAGAAGGAAACGAAATTTCTCCCGCAAAGTCAAGATCTTGGGGAGAGAGATCAGAGCCCGCCGACCCGCCTACCGCGTCTGTCTCGACGGAGGCGACAAAGCCGCCGGTCAGACCATCTTCCTCACCCACGCCGCCGGACAGTGTTCCAAATGCCACAAAGTCGGCGGCACCGGAGCCGAGGCCGGCCCGGACCTCAAAGGCGTCGGCACCCGTGGGAAACCCGAATACCTGCTCGAATCCCTCGTCAATCCCAGCGCCATCGTCGTGCCCGGCTACGGCATCACCCTCGTGACCCTGAAAGATGGCGAAAGCACCGGCGGCACCCTCGTCAAAGAAACCGCCGAGGCCATCACCCTGAAGCTGCCCGACCCCGACCATGCCGGACAATTGATCGAGCGCGTCATTCCCCTCGCCGACATCGCCGACCGCCAGCCCCCCATTTCCGCCATGCCGCCCATGGGCATCCTCCTGAAGAAGTCCGAGCTTCGCGACGTGATCGCTTATCTGAAGAGCTTGAAGTGACCTGCTTCTTCGTCGGAGGGCTCCATCGTCAAAGACATGGCAGCCCGATCCGGGAGCGCTTACTCGATGCAGAACAGGGGTTGTAATTGGTGTGAAATATTTGAACTCAAGACGGGTCAGCCGTTGCTCTCCATGCGCTTGTTCGGTCTTGGTGTTGAGTGTTCGATGACGTAATGCTCGGATTCATCACCTGGTCGCAACAGCCGCCAAAACTCGTCATCGGTGCCACAACCGAATATCTCAAGTAAGGTCCCGTCATCAAACTCAAGGGTGAGATCGCCGACCTCCGTCTCTAAAGCCGATCTAACTGCCACCGAATCGGAATCGCACTCGAATGATTTGGTTGCTTCGTCCCGTCGCCCCATGAAATCCAACCAAAAATAATCCTCACGGTTAGGGTGTGGTGACTGATACCACGAATCCCAGTCTTCAATCTCGTCTACGGGATTCCAACGATCATTGCGTCCAATGAGGATTGTAACTCCTTTTCGCATCCGCCACGGAGCTTGAATGTGGAGTGCAAGTTCGCCCCACGATTTGTCGTTTTCTCGCGTGATGTCGCCGAATTGCAGGTTGAGCATATCTGCCGCGTGCCTCGCAATAGATAGTCGCATCCCGATCAGGTTCTTTGGTCTTGGCGCGCCCATCATTTTATGACCGGACGCTAAAGCTGACCCAGACCTGACCTGAGAGCGAGCGTTGATTCTGAGTTTATGGTTCGAGCGGTCACAGCGTTTTCGTCTCTTGGCGGGTCAGGTCTTGGTGTCCAGCGCCTTGTTCGCTTTTATGGAATTGCGAGGCTCCAACGTAGCGCCAACTCGGCTCGCATTGATTCTTGCTCTTTTTTTTCAGGAGTTAGTCCGATTTGTTCCAATTGCTGACTAGACAAGTCTGAAAGACGGTCAAACACCTTTGCGGAGCCTCCCAGTTCATCATAAACCCTGCCGTCTTTGGTGGTCACTACCCCCTTTAACAGATACTTCGGCTCTCCGCTTGGAGGCGGTGGAGTAATCGCGGTGACTACTATGGCTAAGCTATCATCGCTTAGTGAAACCTTAGCCTTAATGCTGCCGAACATGTCTGAGACCGAGCTTGGAAGGCGAGCCCAATCGAGCCTACAATTGTCAAAAGTTGTGACGCTAATAATACTGGTTCCAAGATCGGATCCAACCAAGTTGCATTCCTTGAGGGCAACTGTCGATAAGTCAGACATAGGAAATTCTGCGTTTGTAAAATTACATTTATTGAACACGGTTTTTTCGAAGACTGATGCGGCGAACAGAGCGCCTTCAAATCTGGAATTATCGAAGCGAGCGTTCTTGAATTGCGCGTTCGCGAAATCGACATTATAGAAATTTGAGCTATCGACTTCAAACAGTCGTGGTTCGCCATCACCAACAAAATTCTTCGCGCCAACAAAGACTGATTCATCGAACGATGCGTTTTGAATCTTGCAGTCTACGAAAGTTGCATTTCGGAACGAACCGTTCGAAAACCTCGATCCAGAAAAGCTAGTGCAGTCTGTAAAGGTCGCCTGATCAAATATGGTCGGTTCACTTTCGGATGCGGATGTGAAGTCTCCGCTTGAAAAATCTACGAGTAGAAAATTTGAGCCCTTGAAGGTGGCGCCTCTTGCGGTCGATCCCACGAGTTTTACACGCTTGATTTGGCTGTCCGTCCAATTCGATCGATCTAGGTCAAACTTTGAAAGGTCAGGAGCAAGATTCTTCATGTCTACCATCAAGAATGCGCCCGATTGAAAATCTGTACCAAGGGCGCCACTGTCAATTGCTCTCTGCCGAATCTCCTTATCCCTAAAACAGTGAGCAGCAGCAATTAAGGAAGCGGTGGCTTCTGTGGGATCTCCAGACTGAGCTTTTGCGAAAAGAATCGGCGCGATATACGAATTGATAAATTCTCCGGTCTCTTCGTTGGATTTTCCAGAAACTAATATATCGGTGAGAGCGGTGAGACCCTTGATCGCTGTAAGATCGAGTTCGAAGTTTTTGATAGCGGGCGAAAAAACAGGGGCGTGAAGTGTTACTGCGTCGCTACTAGAGATTCTTGCGTCCGCCTGAGTCAGCGCTGTTCCAGATAGTTCCGCAGCATATCTAGAAACAATATCTAGTGCTGCAATCACGTTATTGCTGCTCTCGAGCTTATTGTTCTCTGAAGCTAATCTGGTGTTTTCGTTGGCGATGTTGGAAGCGCTACGCCATTGGACGATCCCGAAAATTAGGCCAACGATCCCGATAATAAGGCCTGCGATCCCAATTGAGGTTGTGGCCGTTTCCTTGTGGCGATTAAAAAATCCCTCCGCAAGCGTCTTCTCTTTACTGTCATCTGGATTCGTCATTTGTATTTGGTGTTTTCTTAAGCGAACAGTATTAGTTTACCCACTCGTATATCGATATTTTTCTGACGAAATGCGGTGGGAAGATTCAGGAAGGAAACCTGATTTCTCCCACAAAGTCAAGATCTTGGGGAGAAAGATCGGCGGAGGAATCGGGCCAATTTTTTCATTTTGGTTTCCAAAGGGTTCAGCACACTTGATTTTCCGATATCTTTTCTAAAAATATCGGTTTGTCAGGAGATCCGAAACGATTTTCCGGGCGGATTTTCGCCTCCGGCCCCCAGCAAACGGCCCCATTCAACCCTGTTAGGTCGCGGACCCTACCCTCTTTCGTCGGCCGAAAACGGCCCGCCGGGGGCGGTTGGAGGGGTCAAATGGGCACAAAGGGCATTCTTGGCGCGAGAATAGGCTTTGTGATCCTCACAAAGGGCATTCTTGGGACGAGAATAGGCTTTGCGAACTTCACGAAGGGCATTCTCGGGCCAAGAATAGGCTTTGTGACCATCACAATGGGCATTCTTGGGGCGAGAATAGGCTTTGTGATCCTCACAAAGGGCATTCTTGGGACAAGAATTGGCTTTGCGAACCTCACGAAGGGCATTCTTGGGACAAGAATAGGCTTTGTGACGCTCGGGATGCCCATTCTTGGGCCAAGAATCAAAACGGCGGGAAGAAGGTTCCGGCCCGTAGGCTTCTGGATATCCAGAAGGTGCCTCCGAATTTTGGGAGTGACCTTCGGGACGTCGGGAAGGCGGTTACAGATTTTCGCAGTGACTTTCGGGACGTCAGGAAGGCGACCACAGATTTTTGCAGTGACTTTCGGGACGTCCGGATGGCGGTTGCGGATTTTTGCAGTGACCTTCGGGACGTCAGGAAGGCGGTTGCGGATTTTTGCAGTGACCTTCGGGACGTCCGAATGGCGGTTACAGATTTTCGCAGTGACCTTCGGGACGTCGGGAAGGCGGTTACGGATTTTTGCAGTGACCTTCGGGACGTCAGGAATGCCGAAGTCGCTCCTCGCCGGGAGAATCTTCGCAGCGTGGCGAGACACGGTCCCTGCCGACTCCTGCCGAAACCAGGCGAGCCGATGTGATCACGCTAGAGTCACCCCTGATGAGTCGGGGACTCAACAGGGGTGGATCTCGGCAGATTTGATGCTTTTCTGAGCTCAGCTGCCCAGGGTCCAGCCTTCGCGATAGTGATGATGCACGAGGGCATCGGCGGCTTCGTTGCCGGTTTTCATGGCCTTGGCATCCCAGGTGATCTTGGTGCCGCTACCGACTTGGGCAGCGAGGCACCCGAGAAGCATGATCTCGGTGAGCGGCGCGGCGTAGTCGAAATTCGATTTGGCCATGGTCGGGTCTTTGGCTTTGCAGCCGGCGATCCACTCGGCGTGATGACCGGGTGAGCGTTCCATCGTCTTCGGTGGCGCTTTGAAATCGGCAGCCTCGGCGCTATTGACGAGCTGCGGAGTGCCCCCATGGCTGCCGTGCATGAAGGTGTGCTTGCTGCCGTAGTAGATGCAGCCGTCCTTGGGCGGATTTTTGTCGGCATCCATGTTCTCGGGACGCGGCATGTGGTGTTTGCCGTCGTACCAGACCAGTTTCACCGGAGGTCTCTCCCCTGCGGCGGCGAACTGGTAGGTGATGGTGCAGGAGGCGGGATGGGAATCTTTTTCGCTGCCGGGGGTGGCGCGATCGCAGATGGCTTCGATGCTCTCGGGCATGCCCAGACCGAGCGACCACACGGGATGATCAAAAATGTGGGCTCCCATGTCGCCGAGCGCTCCGGTGCCGTAGTCGAGATAGCCGCGCCAGTTGAAGGGCAGGATCTTGCTGCTGTAGTCGGCCTGCTGTGCCGGTCCCAGCCAGATGTCCCAATCGAGGGTCGGCGGCACTTCCTCGGCGGCGGGACGGACGAGGTCCTGCGGCCAGATGGGGCGGCTGGACTGGCAATGAACTTCGCGCACTTCACCGACGGCCCCGGACTGAATCCATTCGTTGGTCTGGCGGGCGCCTTCGGCGGCGTGCCCCTGATTGCCCATCTGGGTGCAGACGCCGTATTTCCGCGCGGCTTCCATCAGGGCGCGGGCTTCGGAGATGGTGCGGGTGAGTGGCTTCTCGACATAGACGTTTTTGCCGAGCTGCATCGCGGCCATGGCGACGATGGCGTGGTTGTGATCGGGGGTGGAAACGACGACGCAGTCGAGAT
>JAGROX010000250.1 GCA_020440025.1 Verrucomicrobiia bacterium | reverse complement strand
CCCTGAAAAAATCGGGTGGGCGCAATAATAATGGCCGCATCACCTGCCGTCATCGTGGGGGTGGTCACAAGCGGAAATACCGCATGATCGATTTCAAACGCCTGCGTCACGATGATGCGGCCCAGGTGATTGCGATCGAGTATGATCCGAATCGCACGGCTCGTATTGCTTTGATCGAATACGGTGATGGTCAAAAGAGCTATATCATTGCTCCTCGTGGACTCGAGGTCGGTGCAGAGGTGATGGCGGGTGAGAAGGCGCCGGTGAAGCCGGGCAATGCCCTTCCGCTGTCCCGTATTCCGACTGGTTCGGTGATTCACAATGTTGAGCTGATTCCTGGCCGAGGTGCTCAGGTGGCCCGTAGTGCTGGCGAAGGTTGTGTTCTTTCCAACCGAGAAGGCGACTACGCTCTGGTGAAGTTGCCTTCCGGCGAGATTCGCAAGATCAGTGTCCGTTGCTACGCCACGGTGGGAGTGGTCGGAAACTCTGATCATATGAAGGTTGTCAGTGCCAAAGCGGGTCGCACTCGTTGGCTTGGCATTCGTCCGACCGTGCGCGGTATGTGTATGAACCCGGTCGATCACCCGAATGGTGGTGGTGAGGGTAAGTCCAAGTCCGGTGGCGGTCGTCAGCATCTCAAGAGTCCTTGGGGTCACGCCAAGGGGCAGAAGACTCGTAAGAAATACAAGGCCAGCGACAAATTCATCATTCAGGGCCGCAACGCCAAGAAGCGTCGTTGATTCGGAGTCACCGATAGCGAACTCCAATTCTCACTCATTTTATCTAAACTGCTGAACCGCCATGGGCCGATCTCTTAAAAAAGGACCTTTCGTCGATCAAAAGCTGCTGCTTAAGATCGATCGCTTGAATGAAGTGAATCAGAAACGTCCGATCAAAACCTGGTCGCGTCGTTCGATGATCACGCCGGACTTCGTTGGTCACACTTTCCTGGTGCACAACGGTAAGGATTTTCTCTCAGTCTTCGTGACCGAAAACATGGTTGGTCACAAGTTGGGTGAGTTCTCGCCCACTCGGAAATTCAACGGTCATAGCGGACACAATCCGAAGCTGAAGGGTTGATTTCGCTACAGCGGGCTTTCAATTTCTCTCTCATCGTACCCTCTTGAATCACTGACATGACCCTGTTTGCTCACAACATGAATCCGGCTCCGGCACGACGTGGTGTGTCTGCGGTTTTCGCCGCAGGTGCGCTGGTGTTGGTCGTGCTTGGATTGTTGATGGGTGTGGGGATCGCTCAGCAAGCGGTCGCTCCAGCGATCGAGGTGCAAGAGATGAAGACGGCTCTCTCGGTTGCGGGTAAGAAGATTGCTGCGGCAGAGGAAAAGGTGGCTGATTTGGAGAAGGCCAATGCCCTGCTTCAGGAAAGCTTGGCTGAAGCGAATCGGGTGGGTGACGAGATGCGCTCTCAATACGAGGAGTTGTTGCTTCGCATGGCCTCTTTCGGTGTGGATCTGGTCAAGCCGGATGAAAAAAGTTTGGAGCAGCGGCTACTTCAGGCGGTTCGTGATCGAGAGCTGGCCGGGCAACAGAAGCAGGTGCTGGCTCAGGAGTTGGCTGCTTTGAGTGAAGCGGTGATGGGTTATCTTCAGACAACGGTCTCTTCCGACCCTCAGGCGCAAGAAATTTTGGAGAATCGGATCGAGTCCGCCAGTGGCGCCCTTGGCCAGCTGAACCGCCCAGCTTCGGGTTCGGCAAAGGATCTCATCGATGGCCAGGTGGTAAGTGTTGATTCTGAGATTGGCCTCCTTGTCCTCAACATCGGTCGTGGAAGCGGAGTTCGCATTGGTCTTCCCCTTGAATTGATGAGAGATAATCGCGCCATCGGCACTGCACTGGTGGTGGATGTGAGGGATTCCATATCGGGGGCGTTGCTCCAGGAAACACGCTCCGGGGATGGAGTGAAAGTTGGTGATCGCCTTCGACCGCACGCAGAGACTCTTTGAACTGACTCGAACGAACCCATTTCAGGTTTTTCACCCGCACCTTTTTTTAACACCATGGACGTTATTTCCACCTACAAGTTCGCCCGAGTATCTGCTCGCAAGGCTCGTGATGTCGCTCGTGAGATTCAGGGGTTGCCAGTTTCGACGGCTCTCGACATCCTCACCTTCACGCCCCGCAAAGCCGCCGAATTGATCGGCAAGACCATGAAAGCGGCAATGGCTGATGCCGAAAATAATTTTGAGCTCTCCGTCGACACTTTGTTTGTCAAAGAAGCGACTATCGGCGAAGGTCCGACCTTCCGTCGCTTCAAGCCTCGTGCTCGAGGTTCTGCTGCACCGATTCGCAAACGCACCAGCCACATTCGGATCATCCTCAGTGATGACTCTCATGTCGAGGAGGTGAAAGCCGAGAAGGCGGCCAAAGCTCCAGTGGAGGAGAAGGAAGAGAAGAAGGCGCCGAAGAAGAAAGTGGCGGCAAAAAAAGCCGCCAAGCAGGACGACGAGGCTGCCGAGTAAAAGATTTTCGCTCGGTTCCGACCGGGCACATCAGTTCACCGATTTAATTCAAAGACACTAATAACATGGGTCAAAAAGTTCATCCCATCGGCTTCCGCCTCGCGGTCAGCAAAGACTGGCGTTCGAAGTGGTATGCTCCCGAAACTGATTTCGCTGATCAGTTGCACAGCGATCTCCGCATCCGTCAGTATATCAAGGAGCGCATGCAGTTGTCGGCCGTGGCCAAGGTGGTCATCGAGCGTGCTTGGAACAGTGTCCGGGTGACTCTTCACACTTCCCGTCCCGGTCTCGTCATTGGACGCAAGGGTTCGGAAATTGAGAAGATGACCAATGATCTTTCCAAGCTTTGCGGGGGATCCCAGGTGAAGATCGACATTTTTGAGATCAAGTCTCCGGAGCTGGACGCACAGTTGGTTGCGGAAAACGTGGCCGTTCAGTTGGAGCGGCGCATTTCTTTCCGTCGTGCCATGAAGCGTGCCGTGCAGACTGCCATGGATTTCGGTGCCGATGGCATCCGGATTCGTTGTGCCGGTCGTCTTGGTGGAGCGGACATCGCTCGCGCTGAAGAATACCGCGAGGGTAAAGTGCCGTTGCAGACCTTGCGCGTTCCGATTGACTATGGTTTTGCGGAAGCCCGCACCACGTGGGGGATTATTGGAATCAAGTGCTACGTGAACAAGCAGGAAGGTGCTGGTCAGAATGCTCCGCAGCGAGACAATCGCCGTGGCGGCGGTGGTGGTCGCGGGCCCGGTGGAGGTGGTCGTGGCCAGGGTGGCGGCGGTCGCGGCCAAGGTGGTGGTGGTCAAGGCGGTGGGGGAGGACCTCGTCGCTGAGGCGCGTGAGTCGCACTCAAGTGTAAATTTTTTCAACTGATTAACTAACCGAGAAGGAGATTTCGTCATGCCTTTGATGCCCAAACGAGTCAAGTTCCGCAAGACCCATCGCGGAAGCCGCGCCGGGAATGCGCAACGCGGAACCAAAGTGAGCTTTGGTGAATTCGGTCTGCAGAGCCTAGGACGTGGCTGGGTGACCAATCGCCAGATTGAAGCCTGTCGTGTTTCGATCAATCGCCACCTGAAACGTAAAGGGAAGGTGTGGATCCGAGTGTTCCCGCACAAGCCGGTTACTGCTCGTCCCCCGGAAACCCGAATGGGTAAAGGTAAGGGCCCCGTGGAACATTGGGTGGCTGTCGTTCGCCCAGGAGCCATGCTTTTTGAGGTGGCTGGGGTGCCGGAATCTTCGGCGAAAGACGCCATGCGCCGTGCGGCCAACAAACTGGGCATCCGCTGCCGTTTCGTGACTCGGGACGTCCATTGAATCACTTATTCCGGCTGACCGAATTCGGGAGGCTAATCGACCAAATCAATTTTTCAGCCAAGACTGAACCATGAAAATCAAGGAACTTCGCGAGCAGAGTAACGAGGAATTGGCGACGCGCCGCCGCGAACTCAAGGAAGAAATGTTGAACCTGCGGGTTCAGCAGGAAAGCGGACAACTGGAGAATCCATCCCGGATCCGCCACGCCCGCCGCGAAGTCGCCAAGATCGAAACCTTGCTTTCGACCCGTCGGAACGAGGCGGTTACGGCTTCTTAAATGCGGAAAGATTGATTTTCTGACACCAAGTATTTGAATTTTTCAAAAAATGAGCGATACACCGATCCCCACCGAGGAAACATCCGAACGCGGCCTTAGAAAGACCCGCATCGGAGTGGTGGTTTCCGATAAGATGACCAAGACGATCGTCGTCGAGGAGGTGCGCCGTGTGCCGCATCCTCGCTTCAGTAAGATCGTGAAGCTTAGTAAAAAACTTCACGTTCACGACGAAAACGAGGAAGCCAAAGTCGGAGACAAGGTGATGGTGATGGAGACGCGTCCGCTTAGCAAAAGTAAGCGGTGGCGTCTTATCAAGGTTCTCGCCCACTGAGAGCCAACCGATGTGGTCCGAAAGGGCCTGATTTTGATTTCCGAGGTATTCGCCTCATTCATTTCTTTTAAACCACGATTCAATAGAACGAGCCATGATTCAGATGGAATCCTCAGTACAGGTCGCCGATAACACGGGCGCCCGAGTTGCCAAGATGATTGGTGTGATCGGCAAGCGCACGCGCTCTGCTGGGATCGGCGACATCATCACGGCTCACATTCGTGAATCCATCCCCACGGCCAACGTGAAGAAGGGTGAGGTCGTTCGTGCGGTGGTTGTCCGCACGGCCTATCCGATTCGTCGCAGCGATGGTTCGGTGCTTCGTTTCGATAACAGCGCCATTGTCATCCTGGATAAGGATAAGAATCCGAAAGGGACCCGCATTTTCGGTCCCGTCGCCCGTGAGTTGCGGGAGAAGAATTTCATGAAGATCGTTTCACTCGCACCGGAGGTGTTGTAATTTCATCATGGCTAAGAGAATCAAGACTCACGTCAAAAAGAATGACGAAGTGAAGGTGATCACCGGTAACCACCGGGGAGAATCGGGCCGTGTGCTCCAGGTGTTCCCGGAGAAGAGCCAGGTCATCGTCGAGGGGGTTCGAATCATCAAGAAGCACGCCCGCAAATCGCAGGATCGTCCTGAGGGTGGCATTATTGAGCGGGAGGGCCCCATTCACATTTCCAACGTCAAGCTGGTGTCTCGGGGTTGATCCTTGTCGTCCAGATCTGACTGAATATTATCAATTCCAATCGAGAAAGGCTGAAGCATGGAACCAACCATGGTAACTAAATACAAGGAAACGGTGGCACCGGCGCTGAAAGAAAAATTTCAGCACCAGAATGTCCATCAGATCCCTCGCATTCTCAAAGTCGTGCTTAACAGCAGCTTTGGTAAAGCGGATGATCGCAAGTCGGCCACTGAGATTACCATGGAAGACATGGCGATCATCACGGGTCAGCGTCCGGTGCCGACGGTTGCCAAGAAGGCGATCTCGAATTTCAAATTGCGCGAGGGTGACACCATTGGTGCTCGGGTGACGCTTCGCAACCGCACCATGTGGGAGTTTCTCGATCGTTTCATCAATGTGGCGATTCCTACGATTCGTGACTTCCGTGGAGTCTCCTACAAGAGCTTCGATGGCAGCGGGAACTACACCATCGGAATTTCCGATCACTCCATTTTCCCAGAGATCGAACTCGACAAAGTGCGCCGGACAATTGGTTTCGACATCACGATCGTCACCTCCACTTCCTCGGATGAGGAAGCCCGGGAGATGCTCTCGCTTCTCGGAATGCCGTTCCGCAAAGCCCCTAAGAAGGGTGAAGATTCAGAGGTTGGGGCGGCCGCGTAATTCAAGTAAGCATTGCGACAACTCTGATCAGATTTCAGTCGACAACCTATTTTCAAAGACGAGGAAACAGTCATGGCAGTACTCACCGACCCGATTGCGGATTTTTTGACCCGCTTTAAAAACGCCACCCGTGCCCGGAAAGAAGAGTTCCGTGCACCTTTCTCCAAGATCAAATTGGAGATCGCACGAATCCTCAAGGAGGAAGGGTATCTTTGGTCTTTCGAAACGGAAGGCGAGGGAACGAATCGTGAGATCGTGGCCAAGCCGAAGTATCTCGGAAATGCTCCGGCGCTGACCGATCTCAAGCGCGTCAGTCGCCCAGGGCTTCGCCAGTATGCTGGCGCGCTCGAAATTCCCCGCGTGCTTGGCGGCATGGGAATTACCATTGTCTCAACTCCGAAAGGCATCATGGCCGGCCACAAGGCTCGTCGAGAGAATCTCGGTGGCGAGGTGCTCGCGAAAGTCTGGTAGCGCCAGTCGCGATCAGGGAACGAACTAGTTAGTCCAGAGAAAGGATCGAAATCATGTCTCGAATCGGCAAAAAATTGATTGGCCTTCCAGAGAAGGTGAGTGTGGGCGTTGATGATGCCTCCGTGATCACTGTGGAAGGACCGAAAGGCAAGCTCCAGTGGGAGTTGCCGGCCGGGCTTTCCTTGGATCAGGAAGATGGAAATCTCAAGATCTCTCGAAACAGCGAGGAGCGTCGTGTTCGCGCCCTTCATGGCACGGCTCGCAGTCTGATTTCGAATATGGTGGCTGGCGTTAGTGAAGGTTTCACTCGTGAGCTTGAGATCCAAGGCGTCGGCTTCCGAGCTGCCGTAAAGGGCAAGGTGCTCGACTTGAATCTCGGCTACTCCCACCCTGTGGAGCATCCGATTCCGGATGATCTGACCGTGACGGTTGAGGAAAACACCAAGATCAAGGTCGAGGGCATCGACAAGCAACGGGTTGGTCAGTTCGCGGCCGATGTCCGTTCCTATCGTCCCCCGGAGCCGTACAAGGGCAAGGGAGTTCGCTACAAGGGCGAGTACGTCCGTCGCAAGGAAGGTAAGAGCGTCAAGTAATCGACAAGGTCGGCTTCACGTATCTCTCAATTTTTTCTATTCTTTTTTCATCAAGCCATGAGCAAGATTAATCGCAAGCAGGCGCGAGCCAGTGTTCATCGACGGATCCGCCGGAAAGTGAGCGGAACGGCCGAGCGTCCCCGGTTGGCGGTGCATTTTTCCAACCAAAACGTTTACGCGCAGGTGATCGACGATGTCGCCGGACGCACGCTGGTTTCGGCATCGAGCGTCGAGAAAGGCACGGAGAAAGCGGGTGCCAATGTCGAGACCGCGACCAAGATCGGTAAATTGATTGCCGAACGCGCTCAGGGAGCGAAGGTCTCGCAGGTCGTGTTTGACCGTGGCGGTTTCATTTTTCATGGCAAGGTTAAGGCGCTTGCAGATGCAGCGCGTGAGGGTGGATTGCAATTCTGACGAAAAGGCGAATGAGCGACGATAATATCCAGAACGAAACTCCCGCCGTCGATAAAGACGAGCAGACTCCTGTCGTGGCGGCTGGGGCGGACGCGGGCGAGCAGGTGGACGGTGCTGCGGAAGCAGTGGTGGGCGCCTCTGAAATCCTCGCGGATCTCGGTCCGGATGCGGATAGCTCCGAGGGCGATGAGCCTACCAAGTCCCGCAAACTGAGGGAAGCTGAGCGAATTCTTGGCGAAGATCAGCAGCGTGGTGAGTCAGGTCCCGAGCTTCAGGATAAGGTTGTCCACATCAACCGATGCGCGAAAGTCGTAAAGGGTGGCCGCCGTTTCAGTTTCAGTGCTCTCGTGGTTTGCGGTGATCGCCAGGGTCGCGTTGGCTACGGATTCGGAAAAGCCAAAGAAGTGGCCGAATGCATCCGCAAAGCGAGCGAGGCTTCTCAGCGGGATCTCATCGATGTGAGCATGGATGGTGGCAGCATTCCTCACGAAGTTATTGGCGAGTACGGTGGCGGACGCGTGTTGCTTCGCCCAGCCTCTCCGGGAACTGGCATCATTGCTGGTGGTGGGGTTCGTGCTGTCGTTGAGGCTGCGGGCATCAAGGACGTTCTCGCCAAGTCACTCGGTTCCAACAATCATTTTAACGTGGTGAAAGCCACGCTCGAAGCGCTCAAGCAGCTCCGCACTCGGGAGCAGATCTATTCTGCGCGTGGCAAAAAGTCGCGTGACAAGGCAGCGATCTAATTGGGTTTGCGCACCCCACTTTTTCCATTCATCTACATCCCCTCGGAATCATGCGACTGAACGATTTAAAACCCGCTCCTGGTGCCAAACATCGCCGGAAACGTATCGGGTGCGGTGAAAGCTCCGGTCGGGGCAAAACCGCCGGTAAAGGAAACAAAGGACAAAAGGCCCGCTCAGGTGCCTCGATTCGTCCCGGCTTTGAGGGGGGGCAAATGCCCTTGAACCGTCGTCTTCCCAAGAAAGGTTTCAGCAATGCCAAGTTCCGCACTGAGTATGCGGTGGTAAACCTGTCGAGCCTCGAAGCGAAGTTCGAAGACGGTGCCACCATTGATGAGGCAGCCCTTCGCGCTGCTGGACTCGTTCAAGGTGGCGCGTGGGACGGTGTGAAGGTTCTCGCGATGGGCGATTTGACCAAGAAGTTCACCGTTCAGGTGGACAAGGTCAGTGCTGCCGCTCAAGAGAAGATTGAAAAGGCGGGCGGTTCGGTAACGGACAAGCAGGCCGCCGCTTGATTAGTCTGTCGAGACAGGCGGGCCCGCTTTGTTGCGAGTGCCTGGCATTCCCCGGGGGATGGCCGCTTCTTGACGTTTTTTGAAACCAGGGTTTTTCCATCATGATTTCCGCTTTTGCCAATTCTCTGAAGATCCCGGAACTGCGCCAGCGGATCTTTTTCACCCTGCTGGTGATCGTTATTGTTCGTCTGGGGGCGAACATTCCTCTTCCTGGTATTGATGTTAGTGTCCGCGAAGGAATTCTGCAGCAAATGCAGGAGCAGGCAGGAGGGAGTAAGGGCTTCGCGGCCGTGATGGCCTTGATGAATGTCTTCAGTGGTGGAGGTCTTCAGAATAGTGCCCTCTTCGCGCTGGGGGTGATGCCCTACATCAGTGCCTCCATCATGATGCAACTGCTGACCGCAGTAGTGCCCCAGTTGGGGAAGCTGGCTCGTGAGGACGGTGGTCGTCAGAAGATCAATCTATATACGCGCTACGTCACGATCGCCCTTTGCCTTTTCCAGGGCTACGTGGTGGCGCAGTCGTTGATTAACATCAAGGCAAACCCTTTCCTGGCGAAGTTCGCCGAATCTACTACTTCGCCCTTGGTTCCGGATGGGGGGATGTGGTTCACCATCTCGGCCCTGCTGATCATGACAGCAGGCACCATGTTCCTGATGTGGTTGGGTGATCAGATCACCGAGCGGGGAATCGGCAATGGGGTGTCGATCATCATTACGGTGAACATCATCTTCGCCCTCCCGGGTGCGTTGGTGCAGCTCTACAAGACCTACGTGGAAGGAGCGGCGGGTGATCCCTTGAAACCTTTGATGCTGGTGGCCTTGATCCTGTTCCTTTTTGGGGTCATTGCGGCAGTCATCGCCATCACTCAAGCTCAGCGGCGTATCAGTATTCACTACGCCAAGCGAGTGGTGGGTAGAAAAATGTATGGGGGGCAAACCCAATACATGCCACTTAAGGTGAATTATGCCGGGGTGATGCCTATCATTTTTGCCAACGCCATCCTGGTGTTTCCCGCTCAGATTGTCTCCTACATGTTTCCCCAGGCTCCTTGGGCAACGCAGCTTTCCAATGCGCTCAGCGGTGGCGGATGGATCTATTACACCCTGACCGGCTTGATGATCTTTTTCTTCAGCTATTTCTGGGTGGCTACCATGTTCCAACCGAATCAGATCGCTGATGATTTGAAGAAAAACGGTGGCTACATTCCTGGCGTTCGTCCTGGAAAGCCGACCGCGGAGTTTCTCGACTTTACCATGAGTCGACTCACCTTTGCCGGGGCGATTTTCCTGACTTTGGTTGCGGTGTTGCCCGGTATTTTGACCAACCTCATGAAGGTTCCGGCCATTCCGGCCCAGCTCTTTGGCGGCACCAGTCTACTCATCATGGTCGGGGTGATTCTTGATGTGATGCGCCAGGTGGAAACTCACCTGATCCAGCGTCACTACGATGGTTTCCTTCGCAAAGGTCGCATCCGGGGGCGTTTTGATCGACCCGGTGGAAAAGGCATCGCCGCTAGCAGCAGTTCCATGATCTGGCTGGCCGTGACCGCTGCGATCCTCATCATCTTTGGCGTCACCTATTTCTTGATCTCACAGGGGTGAGAAGGGCGGTATCCGCTCTCTTCCCGGATGACAAAGGTTCAAACCTCACTTCCCCTCGCTGCGTTGGACTTCCGTAGATAGGAAGTCGCCAGTGCTTGATCAGCAAGAGGGACCAGGAAGGGAATTTACGTTCGGTTGACATGGCGAAGAAGAAACGACGTATTCACTATCGCCAGGGCGATGAGATCGACGCCATGCGAACGGCCGGGCACCTTGCCGCTGAGGTTCTTCGGGAGACGGCGAAACTGGTGGTCGCGGGAGTCAGCACCGGAGAAATCGATGAGGCTGCTGGTCTGTTGATGAAGGAAAAAGGATGTCGGAGTGCTTTTCTCGGCTACCGCAATTTTCCGGGTCAGACCTGCATCTCGCTGAACGAAGAAGTGGTTCACGGAATCGGCAGTCGGGAACGCATCATCAGCCCGGGTGACTTGGTGAAAATCGACGTTGGAATCGTGACCGATGACGGCTGGGTGGGGGACAATGCGATGACGGTTCCCGTCGGAGATGTTTCATCCGAGGCACTTCGGCTCATGTATGCAACGGAAGAATGCCTTGAGGTCGCCATTCGTCATGCCTATTCGGGGCGTCGACTCGCGGAAATGTGTGCTTCGGTTGAAGATTGTGCCATCAGCTACGGATTCACCGTCGTCAGGGAGATGGTGGGACATGGAGTTGGACGCGATCTCCACGAAGAACCGCAAGTGCCCAACTATTGGGATCGCTTTACGATGGGGCAAGGGCCCAAACTGGCGCCGGGAATGATCCTGGCGGTGGAACCGATGATTAATGCGGGCGTTCCGGAGATTCGCATTCTTTCCGACAATTGGACCGTGGTTACCCAAGACAAGAAGCTGTCCGGTCACTTTGAACACACCGTGCTGATCACGGACGGAGAACCGGAAATTCTTACTCCCCGGGCTCGGCTGATTTCCAAAGAAATGCTCGGAGGGTTCGACAAATCCTCATGATTTCGGGGAAAACGATGGAAATTTTTGAATTCAGGAAATTTGACCCCACGTTTCGCACGAAAATGTTGAGATTTCACGAATCCCACCTTGCCTGCGAGCAAACTTGTGATACAGGTTCCGTCCTCTTGGCCCCAGGCTCTGAGGTCGGGTCCTGATGTAGTCGGAGGCATTCACCGTTCGCCTCGATAACCTTGACCCTCTCCCAACCCTTTTAACGTTACCTTTTGCCATGAAAGTCAGACCATCAGTGAAGCGTCTCTGCAGCGATTGCCGTATCATTCGGCGTCATGGAGTTTTGCGCATCATCTGCAAAAATCCGCGCCATAAGCAGCGCCAGGGTTGATTCCATTGTGGCAAGATTGACCGAAACCCATCTATTCACCTTCAGACCGATATCCCATGGCCAGACTGCTTGGAGTTGAGATCCCAAACGAGAAGCGCATCGAAGCGTCGCTTCCATACATTTACGGCATTGGACCTGCGACGGCCAAAAGGATTCTGGAGCAGGCCGGTATCGATCCTAACCTTCGGGCTGGTGAATTGAACGACGACCAACTCGCCCGGATCGCCCACGTGGTGGGTTCCAGTGGTTTGGTGATTGAAGGTGACCTTCGCCGCGAAATTCAGGGGCACATGAAGCGCCTCACTTCGATCAATTGTTATCGTGGTTACCGCCATCGTCGCGGTCTCCCGGTTCGAGGTCAACGTACTTCCACCAATGCTCGCACCCGCAAGGGCAAGCGCAAGACGGTGGGTGTGATCCGCAAGGCCTAGTCCGAATTCAAGAGATCGGATTTTCCGCATCGCGAAGTAAACATTTTTCAGAGACAACAGACACCAGATCATGGCTGAGGAGAACGAGAACAAAGAGGAGGTCGTCGACAGCGAGGCTGCTGAGGCACCGGCTTCCACCCCTGCGGAACCACAAGCGCCGAAGGCTGAGGAGGCGGTGGCTGCAACCGCGGCTCCTACCGCTCCGGTCGTCGATGAGCGCCGTCCCGAAAAGAAGCGCACCGCTGAGGATATCTTCCTCGAGATGGAAGGTGGCGACGCGGCTGAAAAGCCTAAGCTTCTCAAGGCCAAGGGCAGTAAGAATGTTCACTCCGGCATTGTCCATGTCAGTGCCACCTTCAATAACACCATCGTGTCTGTCAGCGACATGAATGGAAATATCATCGGCTGGTCGAGTTCCGGCAAGATGGGCTTTCGCGGATCTCGTAAGAGCACGGCTTATGCGGCGCAGTTGGTATCGCAGGATGCCTGTCGCCAGGCGATGAGTCATGGTCTCCGCCAGGCCGAAGTCCGGGTCAAGGGCCCGGGCGCAGGTCGTGAGTCGGCAGTTCGCGCCGTTCAGGCTCTCGGGATCGATGTGACCAGTATCGCTGATGTCACTCCGATGCCCCACAACGGTTGCCGCCCGAAAAAGGCGCGTCGCGTCTGAGTCCGATTGGAATCGACGGACACCAACCCTAATTACTTTACGTCATGGCAAGATACACAGGACCCACCGACAAGATTAGTCGCCGCTTCGGAGTGCCGCTTTTTGGCCCTTCCAAGGCGCTGGAACGCCGCGCTTTCCCTCCCGGTCAGCACGGCATGCGCAGCGGACGCCGCAAATTGTCAGACTACGCCATTGCACTCGCTGAGAAGCAGAAGCTTCGCATGCAGTATGGCGTTCTTGAAAAACAATTCCGTCGCTATTTCGCAGAAGCTTCCCGTCGTCGTGGCATTACTGGTGACATTTTGTTGCAATTGCTTGAGCTTCGTCTCGACAATGTCTGCTACCGTCTCGGGATCGGTAACACGCGTCGGGCTTCCCGGCAGTTTGTGAACCATGGCCACATCACCGTAAACGATCAGCGCGTGGACATCCCGTCCTACCAGTGCAAGCCGGGCGACGTGATCAAAGTTCGCGAGGGCAACCGTTCCCAGCAACTCGCCATCCGCATGGTCGACATGACCCAAGCCCGTCCGGTGCTGGATTGGTTGACGATGGATCGCGACAAGCTCGTGGGTAACGTGACTCGCGTGCCGGAACGTGATGAGATCGATCCGATGGTCAACGAGCAGTTGGTCGTCGAGCTCTACTCTCGCTGAGCAAAAAGCCTCGGCTCTTCCGATTTTCAAAAGGCGGTGGCGTGTTACGTCATCGCCTTTTTTCGTGGGAAGATGGCCAGCTGTGATCCTCAGGTGCAACGGGCATTCAGGATGCCGGAGGCGAAAAATCACTGGATTTCGGGCAGTTCCGGCGTTATTTCGTTTCTTTCTCCCAATTCAATTCGAACTTTCTGTCCATGACGCGTTTTTCCCTCCCCTCCCTGACGTTTTGGATGACCTGTGTGATGGCAGTCGCAGGTGGTCTTTTCTCTTCCCCAGTCGCTGCCCAAGATCAGGAACCAGTCGCGGTCGCGGCTCGGGAATTGCTTGAAAAAAATAAGTCGACTCTTGTCGTCGTCACCGTGGAAGGTCGACTGACCACCACGACAGACGGCGATCCCTTGCCCGATCAGCAACAGCAACGTCGGACCTTGGGTGTTACCATTCGGCCAACCGGTTTGATCGTCATTTCCAATGCCGCGGTGGATCCCTCCGTGGGGCTCGCTGGTCAGAAGGCTCGCTTGGGCGAAAAGGTGGTCACGATTCAATCCGCCAAGACGGAGTTTGAGAAAGTGGAAATCAGCTACGGGGATTCCACTGTGCTTCCCGGCACCCTGATCGGTCAGGATGTCGATGCCGACGTTGCCTTTGTTCTGCCCGACGAAGAGGCCGCCAAGCGACTTGGAAAAGCCTTTGATGCGATCGACCTTGGGGCAGCCGCGCTCTCCGAGCCTGCCGATAATGTCGTGGGACTTTCTCGTTCTTCGGCCGCCTATGGCTACATGCCAACGGTGATCGTGGGACGTGTCACCGGTGTCTTCAACGGGGATCGCCGCTATTTCGTCACCACCGCTGGAACTGCGCAAGGCATTCCGATTTTCTCCACCGACGGTCGGGTGGTTGGCGTGACCTTGGAACGTATCATCGAAAACAAGCGGTCCAACATTCTTGGAACTCTGGCGGCCGGATCGATCGGTATCTTGGCTGATCTCGCGCTCGAAAAACACAGCAAAGGATCCAGCGGTGAAGCGACTGCTCCCGCAGCCCCTGCTGCTCCGGCGGCACCGGCCGAGGAAAGCGGCGGAAATTGATCTCGCTGTTCTTGGGGAATCCAATTTCGCCTGCCTTCGTCGCTGAAGGCAGGCTTTTTTGTGGCCCCTTGTTTGATCTCTAGAGATCGGCTCATAAAGCTTAACCCTGTTGAATCGCGGAACCAACAGGGTTGATTCGCTTGATTAGCGGGCTGAGAAAATGAAATACTTCGCTGTCAGCCAAAGATCGATCAAGGTTTGACGAAATGGACCGAGTCGTTCGAATCGGCGAGCCGAACTGATTAGCGGTCCCGGCAAGGCGACCACTCGGCCCGATGAGCGCAATCTTCGGGAAAAATCCAAGTCTTCACAGAGGACTCGCGTTTCATCGAAGCCTCCGAGAGCTTCGCAGATTGAGCGGCGGACAAAGATGCCCTGATCTCCCAGGAAAACGCCCAGGTTTCGGCTGCGCCATGTGGCCAGATGGCGCGTGAAGCCGAGGAATTTGGATGGAGAATCAAAGAAGCGCACGAATCCGCCCCCCGCCACTTCGTTGTCTTTCATCGCCGCCATGATCTGATCAAGACCATGGGGTGGGAGATGGGTATCAGCATGGAGGAAAAGCAGTACCTCCCCTGAGGCGGAAAGGGTTCCAAGATTCAGTTGATGGGCACGCTGCCGGCGGGGAGTGATGAGAACTTTGGCTCCCAATGTCTGCGCCAGCTCGGCGGTGTTATCGTCGCTGTTGGCGTCGACCACAATGATCTCCAGTGACAACGAAGATCCGACTGAGTCGGCAGCTGACCGAATGGCGGCGAAGGTCGCGGAAAGATTTGCCGATTCGTTCAGGGCCGGGATGATGATGGAGATCGAGCTCAAGTTGACTCAACTTGCGTCGAAAACCCGATCGGGTTCAACCTTTTCCCGATGCGGCGAGATGAGCGCATCACCGGGATTGCGAGGTGGCAGAAACCTCTGTTAGTTTCCCAGAATGACTCCTGACACTTCCTGGCTCTCTGTCGAAAACGTCGCCGATCTGGCTTCGCCCGCGTTGTTGATTTTTCCTGATCGAATTGATTACAACATTCGGCAGATGATTGATGAAGTGGGTGGCGATCCCACTTTGCTGCGACCTCATGTGAAAACGCACAAGATGGGCGAGGTGGTCAAAATGCAGCTGGAATCGGGGATTGACCGATTCAAATGCGCTACCATCGCGGAAGCCGAACTCACCGCCGAGGCGGGTGCTGCTGATGTCTTGCTTTCCTACCAACCGGTGGGCCCCAACATCG
>JAGROX010000249.1:4608-20333 GCA_020440025.1 Verrucomicrobiia bacterium | reverse complement strand
TCCGAGAGAACCCAACGAAAGGCTCAATCATAGATACTTAAATTTGGCGAAACAACCGAAAACCGAAAATGGCGTGATGGTATCTGGTGCGAAGACCCTTTTGCCGGGACAAAAACTCACCGCGAGTCTGAAGTCGCTTCGACGGGCATCAGTGGCAGCACGATGTGAGATGGGTGGACGCTGTCGTGGTGGATGGTATTGATCGCCGTGATCATTCGCCGGTAGTCGTTGGCGGGTTCACCGCTGTTGGGATTCACGTCGAAGCGGGGAAAGTTGCTGCTGGAGATGTCGACTCGGATGCGGTTGCCTTTTTTGAACACGTTGCTGCAGGGGTCGAGTTTGATGGTGAACTCATAGATCTCGCCCGGAGTCATCAGGTTTTCCTCCTTGTCGGAATCCCGATACCGGGCCCGAATGATGCCGTCCCCCATGATGAGGTCGAAGCCCTCCGGAAAATCAGCGCTGGAAGGATAGACGTCGATGAGTTTGGCGGTGAAGTCGGTATCCACGGCCGAAGACGAGGCCCAGAGTTTCACTTCGACCGGCCCGATCACTTCGGTGTCCCGTTCCAGAGGGGGCGTTTGAAACACGACGACGTCGTTGCGCATGGAGAGCGGCATGGCGTCCGGGGCATTCCAAATGTGTGATCCACCCCACTGATTCCAAGCTCCGGAGATGCCTCCGACGGTACCTCCGCCAATGGTGGGAACGGGATTGTTCGGATCGAATTCAAAGGTGGTGGCACCCCGGTCTTTCGCTGGAGGCGTTGTCGCGAGATCGCCACCGGGATGCAGATAGAATTTCGTGGCCTTCGCCTGGGGTGGGGGATAGTCTTCGAGATCACGCCAGAAACCGCCGTGGGAGAGCTTCCCGTCTTCCGTCTTGCTTCCATTCCCGGTTCCCATCACGAACGCACGGACGGGGGTGCGAAAGGGGGCTTCGGTTCCGAATTTTCCCACATCGCCTTTTAACCATCGATCAAACCACGCCCGCTGAATGCCTCTCATGTCGGCTGAGGCATCCGGGCCGAAATCGACCTGGGCATGGGAACTCCGGTTGGAACAATGAGGCCAGGGGCCCATGATCAAATGCACCGGAGACTTCGAAACGCGTTTCAGGGCCATGTAGGTCTCGGTCGTGCTGGTGCTGAAAAGATCATACCAACCGCCTACCATGAAGACGGGGAGGTCTTTGTGTTCATCGACGTGATCCACGACATTGCTGAAACGCCAGAACTCGTCGTTCCGCCGATGCGCCAGCATTTCCACGAGCATGTCCTCGTATTCCGGCACCATGCGCAGCGGAGTCATTCCGCGGCGTAGCGGTAGGTGATTCAGGTAGTAGGGCGAGTTTTTCGCCTGGCGTTCCAGGGCTTCGCGAAAGGCGGGATCCCGCGCACGTTCGCTACCTTTGGCGGCATTGTTGAGCATCCAGTTGACGATCCGTAGGCGGAAGGCGCCGCCATAGATGATGCCGCCGACGCCGTGGTTGATCGAGGGATTCGACGGAATGAGGGTCGTCAGGTGCGGTGGTTTCGTCATCGCCGCGAGGTGTTGGGTGGCGCCCACGTAAGAGCAGCCCATCATCCCCACCTTGCCGTTTGACCAGGGTTGGGCGGCAATCCACTCGATAGCGTCGTAGCCGTCTTCCCGGTCATCGATCATCCAGGTCCAGGTGCCCTCGGATTCACCACGGCCTCGGGTGTCCTGCATGATGACAACGTAGCCATCAGGGGTGTAGGTCTTGGCGGCATCCGATCCCTTGCCATACGGGGTGCGTGACAGCAGCACGGGAAATTTGCCCTCAGCCACTTTGCCGTCTTTGCCCGGGAGATAAATGTCGGTGGCCAACTTCACACCGTCGCGCATGGGAACCATCACGTTCTCCTGCTTGATGACCTCAAAGCGGGTGACCTCCGCCGAGAGTGGTATGAAGGAAAGGAAAAGGGCGGCGAAGAAGCAAAAACAGCCCCTGTGAAAGAGATCGGAGGAGAAGCGAATGCGCATGGTGATGGGGCGCGAGTGCGGTAGCGGCCTCCACACCGAGGAGCCTTCTTGAGAGTGCGTCCAAAGCGTTTTCGCGCCAAATCCCAGCCAACAGTTGACCAAAAGATCTCCGCTCTGGCGTTGACAGGAAAGCGGGGTTTCGATGAAACTGGCCGTGACCTACCGAGATCATTTATCCGCCATGAAAGCTTTCTTCCCGAATTTCCGCACTTCGCTCTTCGTCCTGTTCGGGTTACTGGTGTCTTGCGCCAGCGACGTTGATTACAGCCATCTTGAGCGCGATCCCGAGGCACTCGGTCAGCGAACCGGTCGAGCGGATGCGTATGCAGGGCGGGACGACGATTACAGTCGTCACTTGGATGAACTTCATCCCGACGCGGACGAGGATGATTTTGAGGATGCCTACGACGACGCTTATGAAGAGGCCGAGGAAGAAATCGAAGAGCGGGAGGAACGTGAAGAAGAGCGTCGTGACAGGCGTGATGCTTCCACTCAGCGGACCTACGATGACGGATACGAACAGGGCGAGTTGGATCGCCATCGCGGACTGAGTCGGAATCCCCGGCGTCACGATGCCTACAGCGGCTCGTCGAGCATCAGTCGGGCGTGGACCGAGGGCTACGAGGATGGGTGGAATGGTGATTGATGAGCGTCTTGATTTGCGCAAAGGGATCACGGCATCATTTCCCTCGCCTTCAATAAGACGAGCGCGAAAAGGTAGTTCTCCAATGGTCGCTTTTTCAGCGATTCCTTTTGGTGATCCCATTCGGCGGAGAAGGCTGCCGAGTTTGCCGAGGAAGGCTGGGCGATGGCCTCGGTCAGCCTGACCGTCATGGTGTCCATGTCACGTCGAATCAATACCTCATCGAGGTCATCACCGAATCGAGAGGCGAAGAGCTTCGCCAGTTTCGTGGCTTCCTCGGCATCACCGCGATTCCAGAGCGCTGCGAGTCGGGCGTATTCCTGATAGGTGACGGAACTCCGACGATTCGTCAGCGGAGCAAAGCGCAAGGCATCGTCCCAGCGCTCAAACGCGGCACAGGCAAAGGCCAGTCGGTAGGTGTCGTAATTTGCCTTTGGGTTCTCGGATTGGCGTTTGTCCTGAGCCGCGATGGCCTTGTCCAGTGCTGCTAGAGCCTCGTCGGTGTTTCCTGCGGCGCGGTAACAGGTCGCGATCTCCATGTTGGCATAGGAAATGACTCCCTGAAAATTCGCCTCTTCGGCCAGCTTCGCCTTGGACTCGAATTGCTCGATGGCGGGTTCGTAGCGCCGCGCGCCGAACTCCGCTTTTCCAATCGCTTCGTGCCACAGGTAGCGCGTCTGAACGTCGTCGATTTTGCCGAGCAGCGGCTCACCTTCTCGGAGGACCTCAAGTGCCCGGTCGAATTCGCCGACATCGGCGAGTCCGTCGCCATAGAGGGTGATGTAGTGCAGGCGATTCTTGGGATCAGCATCGAGATGCGCCATCGCCAGTGTGTGCGCTTTCTCATACCAGGGAATGGCCGCTTCCCGATCGAGGTGATTGGCGCGGGTCATGCCGATTTCCTTGTAGCCATGTATCTTACCGGGGGCGCCATCATCCTTGAAGACCTCCTCGAGCAATGACACCGCGTAGTGTTCCTGAGCTTCCGCTGTCGACGGCTGCTTCGCCCGGAGGAGCACCTTGGGAAACTGGACGCTTCTCTGGACAAAATTCCTTAGCGGCGAGCTGGTGTTCAGTTGAAAAATACCTCCTTTGTCAGTCCGCACTCCGGTGCCCAGGTGATTGCCCTCCATCCACCAACCGCCCGGTTTTTCGCGTGAGAGAAGGAGGAAGCCGTCTTTGAAATTCTCGTCGATGAATCCGATCGCGTGGGGCAGAAAACGGAAGGCTTGGCGCTCGCCGATCTTCGTTCCGTCTGCCGAATACAAGGTGATGGTATTCGCTTCCACCGCGATTTTTGCGATGGTTGGGTGACCTGAGATGGTAAGTGTCGTCGGGGCGTTTGTTTCGGAAAATGTCGCGCCCGCTTCGGTGCCGGTGCAGTCATAGACCTTCTCCATGTTGGCGATCGCGAAAGCGCTGAGGTCGTCCGAGAAGGCGATCCAGGCCGAGGCACCGCTGGTGTACTCGATTTTCCCTAGTCCTGGTTCCAGATACGAGAAATTCTTGAGGGTGCCGGTGGTCTTTCCCTTCAAATCCAAATTTTCGATCCTATCCGCGAAGAATTTCATGCGGGGGTTCGAAAGGAAGGAACACTCGTAGGAAACGCCATCGAGTCCCGATACAAAGTCAGTCATCGACGTGAAATCCGCCGCGACTGACCTGCCGGAAAGACCGGCGAATAGCGCGACTAGTGGGAAAAAAATTCTCATGGCCGGGACAATTGTCTGGAAAGGGTGTGAGCGCCAACAGATCTTCAATCCTTTGGCTTATCCGGATTCCTGCCACGCCAGATCACGGCGAGAAAACTCCCGATGAGGCAGTGATAGAGGGCACTGATGGCGCTTGGCACCGGGGCGAGCGCTGCCTGGGCGAGATCGGGGAACTGGGCAGCGAATTTTGGCCCCGAAGCGAGCGCGCTGCCGAGTCCTGAATTCTGCATGCCGACTTCGATGCTCAAGGTGCGACGATCGATCACGGGAAAGCCGAGCCATTTTGCCAACAGGTAGCCGAGACCGAATCCACCGACGTGAAGGAGGAAGACGACCAGCAATAAGATTCCCGCGTGTTCGCGAATGAGGTCCTTTTTTACCGCGATGATTCCGCCCACGATGAGTACGATGATGACGACGGATAGCACGGGTGACCATGGGGTGATGTAGCGCACCAATCTCGGGAGAAACCGGCTGAAAACCAAGCCGGCGAGGACCGGCACCAGGACCACTCCGACCATGTTGAGGAACAGGCTGAGTTGATTGATCTCGACATAGGCACCCGCCAGAAAACCGGTGAGGAGCGGCGTCAGGATGATGGCGACCAGCGTTGAGCACATCGTCAAGAGCACGCTGAGAGCAAGGTTTCCCCTGGCGAGGTAGGTCACGACATTCGACGCGGTTCCGCCGGGACAACAGGAAACGAGAATGAGACCCACGGCCAATCCCGAGGGCAGGGAGAAGCCGCGGGCGAGTGACACCCCGAGCAAGGGCATGATAAGAAACTGGCAAGCCACGCCGAGGGCGATCTTTTTCGGGGTGGCGAGGACCGCTTTGAAATCTTCGATCCGCAGGGTGATGCCCATGCCGAACATGATGAGACCCAGTCCGATACTGATGAGCGGCACGCCCAGGAGTTGGTTGTTCCGGTCGACGAACCAGGTGAAGTGGGTCGGCACGAACCACGCCCAAGTGCAGCCGAGCACCGTCCAGAGAGCGAAGAGGCGGGTGATGTGTTCGAAAAAGCGAGTCACGGTGATGAAATCGGGCTGCATGGTGCCGGATCGCGGGCCCGCCGTCGATGCCGATTTTCCCCTTTTCAAAAGGGCGTTTCAGGCTACAGGTAACGCCCTCATTTTTTCCCGACTCAAATACATCATTCCATGGCTACCGAGCGCTCCCTCATTCTCCTGAAACCCGACTGTGTGCAGAAAAAACTCTGCGGCGAAGTGATCAAACGCTTTGAGGACGCAGGTTTCACCATTCGCGGCACCAAGATGATGCGCCTGAGCGACGAGATCCTGAAGGAGCACTACTCCCACATTGCGGATCGTCCGTTTTTCCCCGAAATCCAGGCGTTTATGCAATCGGCCCCGGTCATCGGACTGGTGCTGGAAGGTGACGATGTCGTTGCCAAGGTTCGCGACATGCTCGGACCGACCAATTCCAAGGAAGCTGCTGCGGGCACCATTCGTGGCGATTTCGGTGGCGACATGATGGTAAACGTCTGTCACGCCTCCGATTCCCCGGAGAATGGCGAGATCGAAGTGAAACGCTTCTTCTCGGCCGACGAAGTGTTCGATTACTGAGTCTGTCGGGGATTCGACTCAACCCTGTTGGGTCGCGGACCCAAGAGGGTTAGATGGACGGGCAACTGGCTCGCGACTTGCAAGGCGCGGGGGAAAGGGCGACGCTGCGGCCGAGTTTTCGTGCCGAGAGCTAGCCACCTTGTTTTTCCTTCTGCGATGCGCATCATCCGCCGCGTTTTTCTGATTCTCACGCTTTTGCTGGTGGGCGTTGCCATCTGGCTGGGGGTCTATGCGCAGCGCAAGGGCTTTACCCGGACATGGCGAGAACTGGTGGAGGCGGAGTTTGCCGATCGCGGCTACTACGTCGACATCGAGAAACTCACGCTTGGGCCTTTTCAGGGATTGGTAGCAGAGAAGGTCCGATTTTTTCAGGATCCGCAGCGCCGGCGCGAGCTGGTCTACGTGGACAATGTCATTCTCGATCTCGATCTCACCGATATCCTGAATCGCGATCTGTCGGTGAATACGCTTGATGTGCATGATGCCAAGCTGACGCTGCCGCTGACACCGGGCCGCCGGGACAGTGAACTGCTGATGGTGGAGGGTTTTTCCGCCCGCCTGGTGGTGACCGAGAGTCAGATCGAGGTGGTGCGCGCCCAGGCCGAGGTCGCGGGAGTGGCCGTTTCGATGAAAGGGTCGCTCTATCGTCCGCCGCGGAACGTGAAACCGACGGAGGCGACCGAAGCGGAACTCGCGGAGCAGAAGCGTCAGCTGAAGGAAATTCGACGTCGACTCGATCGGGTGCAGCGAGTGATCGCGGAGTTGGAAACGTTTTCCTTTTCGCCGGGTGACCCGCCGCGACTGGAAATCGACTTCGCCGGTGACTTGGCTGATTTGGCCCATCTCCATGCCGATGTTAGGCTGGCTGCCAAAAAGTTCAAACGTGGCCCCTACGCGATCGAAGATCTAGCCGTGCTGGCCGAGTACGACGGCGCGGGCCAACGTGGCATTCTGAAAGAGCTTTATCTGCGCGATGCCTCGGGCGAGTTGCGTCTCCGGGGAGAATGGCCGGTGGCGGAGCGAAAAATCGATTTCGAGATGGAGTCGTCCGCCGATCTCCCCGCGTTGGCCGCCGCCATCTGGCAGAATCCCAAGCTGGGTGAGGTGGTGTTTTTCTCTCCACCCAAGCTGCAGATGGAGGGTTCCGTGAGCCTGGATGAACTCGGCAAGGTAACCTGGCCATATCTGCCCATGGAGGTGATGGGCGAATTGCGCAGCGAACGGTTTGGCAGTCGCGGCGCGGTATTTGACGGATTGGAGCTCCAATTTGCGGCGAAAGAGAATCGCTATTACATCCGCAATTTGCGTCTGGATCACAAGACTGGCGTGATGCTGGCGAATCTGATGTTTGATCCTGCGTTGGGGAAAAAAGCTTTTCGTTTTCAGAGCGAAATGAAGCTCGATCCGAGCATTCTGCTGCCTTTTGTCTCGTCGGATCGCACCAAACGATTCCTCACCGGCTGGCAGTTCGACGAAAGTTCGGCGGTGTATTTTGCGGCACTGGGATCAGGGGCGACGATCGATCCCGACACCTGGTCGACGCGTGGCGTGATCGATCTGCGTCAGTTCCGACGGCAGAATATTCCCTTTGATCATCTGGAGACCGAGTTCGATTCCCGAGGAAGGGTGCATCAACTCAGCAATCTCCGGGTCGAACGTCCGGAAGGCGTCCTGACGGCCGCTCTGGTGAAGCACGATGTGGAAGCTCGCACTTGGGAAACCGAAGGGCTGGAGAGCACCATGGATCTGTTTGCGACCATTCGAGCAGTGGCGCCCTCGTTGGCCAAATCGTTGACCGACATTCAGTTCAGTCAGCCGCCTCTGGTGAAAATGAACGGGCTGGTCGACAGCCGCGAGGCCTCGGAAGATCCCACAGGCGAGCCGGCACTCCACGATTTCGAGCTGAGTTTTTCGAGCGATCAGCCAGTGAGTTTCGATTTTCTCGGTCGGTCCTTGCCGCTGGAGCAACCGTCCGGGATCGTGAGGGCGGCGAATGGGAAGATTCGACTCACCGAGTTTCAGGCGCAGCTTTTCGGAGGAAAAGCCACGGCGACTTTCGAGACGGACCGCATCGAAACGGATCGCCGCTACACCGCCACCATCGGTGCGGAAAAAGTAGCCTTCGATGATCTCATCCGCACATATGGCGCCAGCGAGCGGAAAGGCGGAGGTCAGTGGAGCGGTGAGATGCGATTCGGAGGCCAGCTAGGCCGACCGAAGTCGGTGACGGGTGAAGGGCAGGTGAAGCTGAGTGGAGGAAATCTGCTGGCGATGCCGATGTTTTCCCCGGCAATGGAAAACATCGACAAGTTGCTGAGCGCGCTCCCCAAGCCGCCAGAGGCGATCGCAGGGGCTGCGCCGGTAGTTGAGGCGCCTCCCCAGCCGCGCCCGGAACCTGGAGCGTCGGCGAAGTTCGCCTTGGAGAGCGGGAAGCTGACGGTAAGTGCATTGAAGGGGACTACTGAGAGCCTAAGTTTTGAGGGCTTGGGAGTCGTCGATGGCGTCTCCCGGACCTTGGATTTTGAGCTTTCCGCCGAGTGGCTGAATTTTCCCGGACTCCCTGAGATGGCGAAGCCACGGGTGACTCTGAAAGGCGATGGCCCGCTGGCGGCGCCGAACTGGCGGATGAAAGGCGTGAAAGCGCCTTGAATCGAGGCCGAATCCCGCGAGATCGCGGTGAAACACCTCACGCTTTACTTTCCCCCTCTCGCCCCGTAGTTTCCGGCCCGCCTGACGGCCCGATATTGGGTCAGCAGGCCCTGTGACTTCCTCTCGTTTCCATGTCGACCTCCCTGACTCGCAATTTCTCGATCATTGCCCACATTGATCACGGGAAAACTACGCTCTCGGACCGTCTCCTTGAGTCCACTCAGACCATCAGCCAGCGGCAGAAGCAGGATCAGTTGCTCGATTCCATGGACTTGGAGCGGGAGCGGGGGATCACGATCAAATCGCATCCGGTGACGATGTATTACCCGGCGAAGGACGGGAAGACTTATCAACTCAATCTGCTCGACACTCCCGGACACGTCGATTTCGCCTACGAAGTCAGCCGAAGTCTCGCCGCTTGCGAGGGCGCCCTGCTCCTCGTCGATGCCGCTCAAGGTGTCGAGGCCCAGACGGTGGCCAATGTTCATCTGGCGAACAAACAGAAGCTCACGGTGATTCCTGTCATCAACAAGATCGACCTGCCTGCGGCGGACGTGCCCAAGGTGAAGAAGCAGATCGAGGACATCATCGCCATTCCCGGCGACGAGGCCATTGAGTCCAGCGCCAAGATGGGCATCGGGATCGTGGACATTCTGGAAGCAGTGGTCGAGCGGGTGCCTCCACCGGTCGAGCCCACGGACAAGACGCTCCGCGCGCTGGTGTTTGATTCCGTGTTCGACACCTATCGGGGAGTGGTCAGCTATGTGCGAGTGGTGTCGGGAGAGATCCGGCGCGGCACTCAAATCAAGATGCTCAGCACGGGGAAAACCTACGAGGTCAAGGAGACCGGTGTTTTCACTCCGAAGATGAATGCCCGCGACCTGCTTTCGCCGGGTGATGTGGGCTATCTGATCGCCAACATGAAATCGTCGACCGAGGTCAAGATCGGCGACACCATCACGGATGCCCGCATGCCCTGTACGGAGCCGCTGCCGGGTTTCAAGGAGATTCAGCCCATGGTGTTTGCCGGGATTTATCCGGTGAGTTCGGACGATTTCGAGCAACTGAAGCTGGCCATGGGCAAGTTGCAGATCAACGATGCTGCCTTCACTTATCAGGCGGAAAGTTCGGTGGCGCTCGGTTTCGGTTTCCGCTGTGGATTCCTCGGACTGCTCCACATGGAAATCGTGCAGGAGCGGCTGCGTCGCGAGTTCAACATGGATGTCATCTCGACCTATCCGGGCGTGATCTATCACGTGAAGAAAACCGACGGCACCGAGATTGAAATCGACAATCCCAGCTACCTTCCCGAGCCCCAGGTCATCGAGGAAATCAAAGAGCCCGTCGTCAGAGTGTTCATCATGGTGCCGAACGAAAATATCGGCGACATGATGCAGCTCGTGGCCGAGAAACGGGGCGAACTGGAGAACACCGAGACCATCGACAACACTCGCGTCATGTTGAAGGCAATCATGCCGCTCAACGAGATCTTGGTCGATTTCAACGACAAGCTCAAGAGCGTCACTCGCGGCTACGGCAGCATGGACTATGAGCACGCGGGCTATCGCGCTGCCAAGCTGGTGAAGATGGAAATGATGATCAGCGGCGAACCGGTCGATGCGTTTTCCACCATCGTGCATCGCGACAAGGCCGAGTTTCGTGGTCGTCACCTCGCTGCCAAGCTCAAGGAAGTGATTCCGCAGCAGATGTTCGTGGTCGCGATTCAAGCCATGATCGGTGGCAAGGTCATCGCGCGTGAGACGATTCGCGCGATGCGAAAAAATGTGACCGCAAAGTGCTACGGCGGTGATATTACCCGAAAGCGCAAACTTTTGGAGAAGCAGAAAGAAGGCAAGAAGCGCATGAAAGCCATCGGGAAGGTGAACATTCCTCAGGAAGCTTTCATTCAGGTGCTGAAGACGAGTAATTAAGGAATCGGGAACCCGGAATCAGGATTTAGTTTTTTGCCATGGCCACGGATACTGACAAGAAAAAGGCGGATAAGAATGCTTCCGACGGTCCTGTGACTGGCAAGCACCTCAAGGAGGCGAATCTGTTGCTCAAGGGGGTTGCGAAATTTCTCCGCTACAACGACGACCTGATTTCGGATCAGAACAAGGAGTTGATTAAAGAGAAAGAAGCCGCTTTTCGCGATGGCATGGTTGCCGAAGGCCTGATGGTGAGGGATCTCGAAGCCCTGGCCGGTGAACTGACCCAGACCTGTGAGAAGTCGGTATCGGGATACAAGGTTTCCGCGATGCGGGAAAATGTCGAAGTGATCTTTGTGGCGGTGGTGATCGCCATGGGGATCCGGGCCTATTTCGCCCAGCCCTTCAAAATTCCGACCGGTTCCATGCAGCCGACTCTCAACGGGGTGATCGGGCATCCGGACCAGAGCCTCGATTCGAATCATGAATACGTGACCGACCAGGAAATGCCCGGCATTCTCGGCAGAGTGGCGGACCGTCTTTGGTATGGCCGTTCCTGGGTTGATGAGGTGGCTCAGGGGGATGAGATCATTCATGTCCACCCCGTGGTCGATGAAAGGACTAGAAAAGTGGTCGGTGGATTTCGGGAGGTCACCAAGTTCAAGTTTTTCACCTACACCTACATTCCTGTGGGTGTCGATCCGATGCGTCCGGATCGGGTCATCAAGATTCCTGGCACCAGTGCCAAGGTCCGCGACTTGCTCAATCCGAAGCTGTTTTCGAATCCGAGCGTCAAGCAGGGCGAAACTATCGCCAAGGGTTTCGTTGATACCGGTGACCAGGTCATCGTCGACAAGTTCAGCTACCACTGGATCGCCCCCAAACGCGGAGATGTCTTCGTCTTTACCACCAACGACATTCCCTACATCCAGAGCGGTCTTCCTGATCCCCGGATGGGTTCCCAGCACTACATCAAGAGACTGGCAGGAGAGCCCGGCGATCATCTTCAGGTGAAAGACGGAAAGCTTTTCATTAACGGTGAAGTGGCAGAAGAGTTTGGTTTTCAGCGAGTGATGTCGGGAGAGAACGGCTATCGTGGCTATTCGAATTCCGGCAGCTATCGCGACGTTCAGCTCGAGTCCGATCAATACTTCGCCCTCGGCGACAACAGCTACAACAGCTCCGATGGACGAACTTGGGGTCCGGTGCCTCAGCGGAATATCGTGGGACGGGCTTTGATGGTCTATTTGCCGCTCGGCCATCACTTTGGACGGATTCGCTAGGCGCGTCGAGCCGTGCCATGGTGCAGACCGACACTGGCTTCTCTCTTTGTTCCCGAGTTATGGCGCTGACTGATCCACCCGCAACCGCTGGGGAGATCGTGCGCGCGGCCGGGTCAAATCTCGCTTTTGCTCTCGCCGTGTTGCCGCGTGATCGACGCGATGACATGCGGGTGTTTTACGCCTTTTGCCGGGTTGTTGATGACATCGTCGACAGCGAAACGGCAGCGTCGGAGGAAAAAAGTGCCGCGCTGGATCGATGGCGGGCGCTGGTAAGGAATGACGCCGCCATTCAGCCGTCGGCACGACCTGGTTTGGAGCAGGAGATGCTGGCTCTCTGCGAAAAACGCCAGTTGCCCGTCCAGACTCTGATCGAAATCATCGACGGCGTCGCCATGGATCTGGATCGCAATCGCTACGAGACTTTCGAAGAGTTGCAGCACTACTGTCACGGAGTGGCCAGCGCCGTGGGACTGGTCAGCATCGAGGTTTTTGGCTATCAGGAAGCTGCCTCGCGGGAGTATGCCGAGCAGTTGGGTTATGCCCTTCAGCTGACGAACATTCTCCGTGATGTCGGCGAGGACGCGGCGGATGATCGCATCTATCTGCCGCTGGAGGACCTTCGGCGTTTCGGACTCGACGAGAGCGACATTCTGAATCGCGTCCACGATGAGCGATTCGATCAACTCATGGCCTTCGAATGCGAGCGCGCCGAAGCCTTTTATGCCAAGGCCGTGGCCGCCCTCCCCGAAGTGGATCGCCCATCCATGCGGTCTGCCGAACTGATGCGCGCCATCTACGGGCGCATCCTGACTCGGATGAAAACCGATGGATTTCGGGTGTTCGAAAAACGCTATCGTTTGGGAAAACTCGAGATGCTGACCCGCCTTATTCGCGCCTGGTGCGGGAGGCCCTGAGCCGCAGTTATGTTCTTGATACAGGATTCCAGATCCGACATCTTGCCTGCCCGCCTTGCTGCCCTGACTTACTTTTTTAAACCAACCATGGAAACCCCGATCAAAAAATCTGCCGCCACTTCGCTGGGAGCCCTTGCGCTGCTTTTCGCTGTCTCCCTGATGCTTGCGCCGTCCGGGCTGGCCGAACCGCCGGAATGGTCGGGCAAGCCTGACGCAGCGATCGTCGTCAAGACTCTTCCGGGCATGATGCGCTATGACACCGCCGAGATCGAAGTCGAGCCAGGTGCCAAAGTGAAGCTGACCCTCGAAAATCCCGACGACCTCCAGCACAACCTTGTGGTGTTGAAAGCTGACGCGGAGGACAAGGACGGGCAGAAATTTGCGATGAATGTCTTCACCCGCCTTGGAGAAAAGGCCATCGCTCAGGGCTGGGTGCCAAGAGAAGATCCCCGCATCATCGTGGCGTCGCAGTTGCTCGACCCCAAAGGCAGTGAGGATTTGTATTTCATCGCTCCCCAGGATCCCGGCGACTATCCTTTCGTCTGCA
This sequence comes from Verrucomicrobiia bacterium, assembly GCA_020440025.1. Taxonomy (GTDB): domain Bacteria; phylum Verrucomicrobiota; class Verrucomicrobiia; order Verrucomicrobiales; family DEV007; genus JAEUHH01. The sequence continues at coordinate 7,062 of JAGROX010000249.1, read as the reverse complement.
CCGTTCCCGGCCATGCCCTGCTCATGCGCGGTGTCGTTCAGGTGCGGAAGAAAGTCGAGATCCTTACCGATCTCACTTACTCGATCTACAAAGGCGATTGGAACAAGCTGCCTGACTTCTCGGCGGAAAAACCGGTCGAAACCGGAAAGCTGCCTCAAGGGCTCATCGATCTCGAAGTGGCCAAAAAAATGAAAGGCGGTTTCGGGGTCGTCTTCGAGGGCAAACTCAAGATTGCCAAGGAAGAGGAATATCACTTCTTCATCGCCTCCGATGACGGATCGCGCCTGATCATCGATGGAGAGGGCATCGTTGAGCAGGACGGCATTCATCCCATGGGCAATCCCAAAGAGGAGAAGCTGCTACTGCAGGAAGGCATTCACGATCTGCGTGTCGTTTATTTCGACAAGAGTGGCCAGCGCGGACTTTCCGTGGCCATGAGATCGAAAAGCCTTGGTTTTCAGGAACTCTCCGTCGACAAAGCCAGGAAGAAGGCGAACAAAGCCGAGCCCAAACCTATTCTGATCAACCCGAAGAACGGCGAGGCGATCACCTTTCGTTCCTTCTTCCCTGATGTCAGCCCGCGCGGCATCGCCGTCGGATATCCGGGTGGCGTCAATCTCGTGTGGGATGCCGACTTGATGAATGTTGCCGTCATCTGGCGTGGCGGTTTTCTCAATGCTGCCTCCCAGTGGGAAGGTCGCGGATCGGGCAGTCGTTTCTCCGGTTACGATCACGTGAAAACGGGCCAGGGGCTTCCGATGCAACAGCTCGAGAGTCTCGACGACCCGTGGCAGACACTTTCCAAAGCCAAGATCAAATACGAGCGCGATGTCGCCGAACCACAGAAGGAAATCACCTTCGATGTCCGGCATCCCGACTACGAGTTCGAAGGCTACCAGCTCGATCCGAAGAATCGCTTCCCTACGTTCAACTATCGCTACCGCGAAGCCAAAGTGACTGAGTCGTTTGAGCCGTCGGTCCTCGAAGGTCGAGAAGCGCTCGTTCGCCACATCGCCATCGATGGCAGCGCCGCCGAGAATACCTGGTTCCGCATTTCCCAAGTTCAGGCACCCGAGAAAAACGACGCTGGTTGGTATCCGCTGGCCGGTTCCCTCTGGATGAAAGTCGAGGGTGGCGGCGGAGAGCCCGTCGTCCGTCCTGTCGGCAACGGAAACGAACTTCTCGTTCCGCTCGACTCGGCGGCGGCAAAATCAGAACTGACCGTCACCTACTGGTGGCAGACCAAAATCGGAGGGCAGGTGAAAAAATGAACCCTTCTACGCCGATTCCTTATTCCCATTTCTTTCCAATTTCCACGATGAAAGCGAACGCCTTTTCACTCATCTCCCGAGTTTTACTGAGCCTGACCCTGGCCAGTGCCTCTGCGCTCATGGTTGCCCAGGAAGCACCCAAGGAGTCCGATTATTACCCGATCACCACCTTTGACGCTCCCGTCGATGATGTCGTGGTCGAAGGTGGTGCGATCGAGGTGTTGCCCGACGGAAAGATCGCCGTCTGCACCCGGCGCGGTCAGATCTGGGTGGCCGAAAACGCCGCCGACTATCCCGCCAAACCGGCCAAGTGGACCCTGTTCGCCGAGTACCTCCACGAACCGCTCGGATTGGCCTGGCACGATGGTTGGCTCTACGCCGTGCAGCGCCCGGAAGTGACTCGGATGAAAGACGTGGATGGCGATGGCCGGGCCGATGTCTTTGAGACCGTGTCCGATGCCTGGGGCATCAGTGGCAACTATCACGAATACGCCTTCGGCTCGAAGTTCGACAAGGATGGCAATCTATACACCGTGCTGTGTCTGACCGGATCCTTCACTTCCGAGGCCCTCTTTCGTGGTTGGATTCTAAAGATCACTTCGGATGGAAAAACCATTCCCATGGCCAGCGGCGTGCGGTCTCCCGGTGGTATCGGATACAATGCCGAGGGGGATCTTTTCTACACCGATAACCAGGGTGCGTGGAATGGGTCCAGTGCGTTGAAATGGGTAAAGCCGGGTTCCTTTCAGGGCAATCCCAACGGCAACATCTGGTATGAATACAGCAAGGGAGCCATTGGAGACCGGCCCACCAATCCTCCCCTGACCGAGGAAGGAAGCCGCACCGTGATCGAGCGCGGGAACATCCCCGAATACGTCGCGCCCGCCGTCATTCTGCCTCACGGCAAAGTCGGCAACTCGCCCACCGGCATCGTCTCGGATCTGTCGGGCGGGAAATTTGGTCCCTTCGCCGGACAGACCTTTGTCGGTGAGCAGACCCATTCCAAGGTTCACCGGGTCTTTCTCGAAAAAGTGAACGGCATCTATCAGGGAGCCATGTTCCCGTTTCTTGAGGGATTCGATTCCGGTAACATCGGTCTGCTGCTGACCAATGACGGCGTCATGTACACCAGCGGCTCCAATCGCGGCTGGGGCGCTCGCGGCACCAAGAACTGGAACTTCGA
>JAGROX010000249.1:0-4528 GCA_020440025.1 Verrucomicrobiia bacterium | reverse complement strand
TTCGAACTGACCTTCACCGAGGCTATCGATCCCGCCACCGCCGTGGATGCGTCGTTCGAGATGAGCGCCTACACCTACATCTATCAAAAGGCCTACGGCAGCCCCGAGGTGGATCAGGTATCGCCAAAAGTCACCGTCGCCAGTGTCGCCGACGATGGGAAATCCCTCATCCTCAAGGTGGAACCCCTGACCAAGGGGCACGTCCACGAGCTTCATTCAAAAGGCCTGAAATCAAAAGCCGGTCTGCCCCTGTTGCACGACGTCGCCTACTACACCCTGAACGAGATCCCGACAGGGAAGTGACCTAACAGGGTAGGGGCGGTGACCTAAGAGGGTTGGATCAACCCTGCGATCACAGCTCCTCCATCAACTCAGAGATGGCGCAGGTCTTCTCCTCGCGGGAGTCGAGTTGCTTGATCGTCACGGTCGGGAATTCGGTCCCGACGACAATGGCGATCTTGGCGCCAAGTTGTTCGGCGGACTGGAATTGTTTGCCCACTTTCGCGTCGGTGTAGGCATAGCTGGTCCGGTAACCGGCGGTGCGCAGGTCTTGCACGACCTGCAAACTTTCGGCGCGCTTTTCAGCGTCGGCCACGATGACGAAGATGTCGATGGATTGCGATCCGACGATGCTGTTGGCGAGCCGCTCGTTGGGCGTCTCCGATTCGCGGATCAGGTCGGTGATCACCATGTCGCCCATGGCAAAACCGGCGGCGGGCATGTCGACTCCGCCAATGAGATTCACCAAGCTGTCGTAGCGACCGCCACCGGCGACCGCACGCATCCCTTTGCCGATGTCGAAGACCTCGAACACCGCGCCGGTGTAGTAGGCGAGACCGCGCACGATGCTCAGGTCGACTTCGACGAAATCTCCCATCCCACGCGCGGCGAGATCTTGCCGGATCTGGGTGATCACTTCCGAGGCCGTGTCGCCATTCGCAATGAATTCCCGGATCGCCTCCAGGGAAACCCCCAGCGGCTCCAGCTTGGCGGCGGTCTTTTCCGGAGCCTCGCGCTCTAGCTTGTCGATCACTTGGAGAAAGGCCGTCAGTTGATCGTCCGGCACGCCGGATCGCGTCGCAAAATCCGTCCACGCATTGCGATCACTCAGCCGAATCTTGAAATCGTCCGCAGTGAACCCAAAATCGCGCATCAGGTCAATCGACAGCGCGATCAGCTCCGCATCCACCGCGGGCGACGATTCGCCGAGGATGTCGCAATTGAACTGATAAAACTCGCGACCGCGCCCTTTCTGCTGTTTTTCGTATCGAAAAAACTGGCCGATGGAGAACCACTTGAGGGGTTTTTTGAAATCACGCTGCCGCGCCGCTGCCATCCGGGCGAGGCTGGGGGTCAGCTCCGGGCGCATCGATACGTCGCGTTTGCCCTTGTCGGTGAAGCAGAAAAGCTGGTGCACGATCTCGTCGCCGCTCTTGCGTTTGTAGAGATCAGTCGGTTCGAGCACGGGCGCTTCGTATTCCACGAAACCATAGCGCTGCGCTACCGCGCGCCATTTTTCGAACACGTAGTTGCGCGCCGCGCAGTCGTCGGGATAGAAATCGCGAAATCCGGGGAGAGTCTGGAAGCCTTTGGCCATCGGTTTGCGGAAGTTGCATGGCATCGGGGCATTTTCAAAGGATTTCCCGGTTGGAGACGGCGCGGAATGCGGTAAGAAGAGGCGTGCTGACTTCCCTGAAAGTGAACCAATTCCGCTGCTTCGAGTCTCTCCGGCTCGAGCTGGGGGCCGGTGTCACCATTTTCGTCGGTGACAATGCCCAGGGGAAAACCTCCATCCTTGAGGCCGCCTGCATCCTGCTCCGGCTACAGTCTCCGCGCGCGTCTTCCCTCGGGGAGACCGTGAAATTCGGGCACGATCGCTTCGCCATCGCCGGTTCGCTCAAGGACACGGAACTGCAATTGCAGTACGCCGAGAAATCCGGACGCAAACTGCGGGTCGATGGCGAGATCGCCCGTCCCTCGGGCAATTATCTCCGGGCCAGTGAACTGGTGGTCTGGATGGCGAATGATGATCTCTCGTTGGTCCGGGGCGGGGGAGAGGGACGTCGCCGCTATCTCGATTTCATGGCCGGACAGCTTTATCCCGCCTATCGACCCGCCCTGAAAGCCTACGAACGTGCCCTGCGTTCGCGGAATTTCCTGCTCAAGCGCGATGCGTCGCCCAAATGGCCCGAGATCGATGCCTACACCCGGTTGCTCGATCAACATGGTGCCATCCTGCATCGCCATCGACGGGACATGATCGCCCAGCTTCAGCCCTTTGCCGCCGAGGCTCAGCATCAGATCAGCGGTCGCGACGAAACTCTGGAAATCGCCTATGAGGCCGCCTCCGGCGCGGCACTCCGGGAAAATGGCGACGTGGATCTATCGACCGAGTTGTTTTCCCGTCGGGACGAGGAATTTCGCAAACGCCAGACCTTGGCGGGCCCACATCGGGACGATTTCGGCCTGTCCATCAATGGTCTCGCGGCCTCCAAATTTGCCAGCGAAGGCCAGCAGCGGACCCTGGCTCTGGCCCTGAAGCTGGCCCAGAGTCGCCTGTTTCTGGAGGCGCGGAGTCGTCCGCCATTGCTGCTGGTCGATGATGTCTTCGGCGAGCTTGATCCCGGCCGACGAAATGCCCTGATGGCCGCCTGGCCGGTGGATTCCCAGAAACTCATCACCACCACCCATCTCGACTGGCTCGACGAGCGATTCGCCGGGGCCGAGGTGGTGCAGGTCGAAAAAGGGGTCGTCGGAAGGTCAGAGAGCTGATTTTTCCGGTTGTCTTTCCCGAAACGGACGCTAAAGGTATCGGCTCGTTCGCCAGACCACCATTCGGTGTTCTTTTGCGAAGGCTCGATAGCTCAGTTGGTAGAGCAGAGGATTGAAAATCCTCGTGTCGGCGGTTCGATTCCGTCTCGAGCCACCTTTTTTTCGAGTTCTGTGAGAAAAAGGGGGCCGCTGAAGAGGCTCGGGGTTCCACCAAAAATTGGGAAATTTCTGTTTCTCACCGCACTTCAAGATGACTCTTAAGCGGTGGTTATCGAAATTAGGCGCGTTTCAGGTTGAACTTCACTATTTGGTGAAGAGCCAAATCTTCTCAAAAGCTTGAGGTAAAGGCCATTTGCTTTGGGGCCACTAATCCAGTGGTTTCAGATACTCAATTGATTTGACTCCCTGAGAATTTAAGTTTTGTTAGGTGTTCGTGCAAACGCAAACAGAAGAGAAACCTGAGCAGGCTGTAGTCCGGAAAAGGATTGGCATTCACATTCCTCAGGAAGTTCAAGCCTTTTTCTGTTGCCTGGTGCTGCAGTTGCATCTTCCCATTTTGCCGCTCTTTCTTGAGTACATTATCACCGGCCAAACTAAGGTCGAAAACGTGACATTGACGGCTGCTATTTTTGTTGTTTCAACGAGTATTGTGTCGAGGAACAGCGCAATGCTTGCTTGTGGAATTGTTTCGTCAATTATTTTCTCCAGTCTGTATGGAGTGACTCTTGCAGGGAATGCTCCGCCAACTTATTTGCTGATTTTTGGTTGGATCGCCATTGAAGCTACGATCGCAATTCATGCCGTTGAGAGATACAATCGTCATGTCTACGAGCTTGAACCTTTTTTCCCCCCGACTGTAAAATGAGTGAAGTCTTCCTCCAAATCTTGCCTGCTGTGGGGGCAGCGGTAATAACTTTTTCGTTGTTTCTTCAAGTCCGGGATTTCTTGCGACTTCGGGAAGCTAAGAGGCTAACTGCAGCAATCTTAAGCGAAAAAAAGGAATTCACCAACCTGGTGAGGAAAAGCCCTGAAACTGGACGCTTTGAAGTCGCTAACTACCGGGAGGCAGAATTTTGGATAAGAGAGTCTTCTAGTCGGCTCCACTCTAATTATGCGATTCCTCTTGCTCGGGCACTAGATAAGCCGAGAAAAGAGATTTTGATCGATGAGATTTCGATTACAAGCCGAGTTCTGCGAGAGGCGCCGCCAAAGATCCTTGAAATTGCGGAGATCCCTGGGGGCGTGATTTTGCAAGCGAAGCTGCCTAAGAGTATCAGCAGGCGTATCTCTGTTGCTCCGACATCTTCCCGGGCTGATACTAGGTGAATGGGCAAAAAAGCGATTAGCTCGGGTGTGGAAATACTTGTCAATGATCTGACCACGGAGATTTTTATAGTGCCACTTGCCAAAACGCTTGGTCGCTATCGTCAAATTGAGAAGTTTCCGAATCGTCTATCATTGACCTCTCTGTTAGGATATGGATCTGACCGAGCGTTGCCTGTCACCAGGCGCGTGGCTAAAACGGTCGCCGAACTCAACGCTCTCCGGAAACATGATACGCCATCTCGCCTGGACCCTTGCCCTTTGCTGCTCGGCAGTCACCCTTGCCCACGCAGCCGTGCCGGCGTCGCGACTGCAGTCGTTGCCGGGGCTGGAAATCACCGAGTATCCCCGGCACGAGGATCAGGACAATAAGGAAAACGTTTACCTGGAGCCGGCTTCTTTCGGCAAACCGATCGGCGAACCCGTGGTCACG
>JAGROX010000248.1:8824-17685 GCA_020440025.1 Verrucomicrobiia bacterium | reverse complement strand
GAGATCATGCCGCCGCCGAAAGCGAAGCGGGTGCTGACAGCAGCTCAGAAGGAACTCCTGCGACGCTGGATCGAGGCGGGTGCCAAGTATGAGGCCCACTGGGCCTATGTTCCGCCGCGAAGATCGGTGCCGATTGCGCTGAAAACACCGACCACCGAGGCGCGCGTTCGCAACGAAATCGACCGCTATGTGTTCGCCCGATTGGAGGCGGAAAATCTCAGCCCCTCTCCCGAGGCGAGTCGGCAGAGGCTGATTCGGCGGGTGTCGCTCGATCTTACCGGCCTGCCACCAACATCCGAGGAAGTGGCTGCCTTTGTCGCCGATGAATCGACAAACGCCTGGGAAAAGGTGGTGGATCGATTGCTAAAGAGTGACCGCTTTGGCGAGCATTGGGCGCGCCCGTGGCTGGATCTGGCCCGCTACGCGGACTCCAACGGGTTCCAGGCCGACCAGCTCCGCGACAGTTGGGCCTATCGCGACTGGGTCATCGATGCGCTGAACGCCAACATGCCTTTCGATCAGTTCACGATCGAGCAACTCGCTGGCGATCTTTTGCCCAATGCCACTCTCGATCAGAAAATCGCCACCGGTTTTCATCGCACTGTCACCTGCAACGTTGAGGCCGGGGTGCATCCCGAGGAGAATCGCACCAATCAGGTCATCGATCGCGTCAACACCACCGGCACCGTCTGGCTGGGCACGACGCTGGAATGCACCCAGTGTCACGATCACAAGTACGACCCGTTCACGATGCGGGATTACTACCAGATCTTTGCCTACTTCAACAACACGCCCCTGGAAGTGCAAAACCCAAGCGGAAAAGGCGTATCGTTTGATTTTTACGGGCCCAAAATGGAGCTGCCACTCCCGGCAGACCGGCAAGCGGAGCGCGAGAAACTGCTCGCGGACCAAACCTCGGCCAAGCGGGTGCTCGTCCGACTGAAACAGGAAGCACTCAAAAATCGCGAAGGGCAGTTGGCGGCCTTGATGGGCAAGGGCAAGAATGCGGTGACCTGGCGAACCGCCGAAGTCATCGCGGTCGAAAGCACCGGAGGCGAGTCCTTTGAACTGCAAGCCGATGGGGCTGTGCTGGTGTCGGGTGAAGTGCCGGACACGACCACCTACACCGCAAAACTGAAAAGTCCGGGCGGCGTTATTAGTGCGATTCGCATCGAGGCGTTGCGCGACAACCAACTGCCGGGAGGCGGCCCCGGTCGCGGCGATCCGGTGCGGCGAAATTTCATTCTCAGTGAACTCGGACTGAGCATCGCGGGAAAGAAGGCGGCGTTCATCTCGGCAGCTGCCGACTTTTCTCAAAAAGGGTGGGAGGTCCCTCAGGCCATCGATGGGAACCGCAAGACCGGCTGGGCGATCTCACCCCAATTTGATCAGGAGCATTGGGCATCGTTCGCCATGGCGGCACCGGTGGCCACTTCGGCGGGTGACGAACTGGTGGTGACGCTGGAGCAGTTTTACGGAACCGGTCGCACCCTTGGAAAATTCCGAATCTCCGTCGCGGAACGCGAACCCAACGCCAATGAACTTCCCGAGGAAATCAGCAAGCTGCTGACGAAAGCGAAACGGTCGGCAAAGGAAGATCAGCAGCTCGATTATTTCCTCACCAGTCGAGATCCGGAGGTGAAGCGGATGGAAGCCGAACTGAAGGAGATCGCCCAATCCCTGAATGAGATCGAGCCACCCAGCACGCTGGTCATGATTGAGATGGACGAAGCTCGCGACACCCACATCATGGCGCGTGGCAATTATCTGAGCCCCACCGAGAAGGTCGAACCCGGCACTCCGGCGACGCTGCCGGCCATCGATCCGGCACTGCCGAAAAACCGGCTGGGTCTTGCCAATTGGCTGGTCGATCCCGCCAACCCGCTGGTCGCACGAGTCACGGTGAATCGCTGGTGGGCGCGGATTTTTGGCCATGGCATCGTGCGAACGGTCGAAGATTTTGGCACCCAATCCGAACCTCCGACCCATCCGCAGTTGCTCGATTGGCTGGCGCTGGAGTTTGTCGATTCCGGCTGGGACATGAAGCATGTGCTCAAGCAGATCGTGATGTCGGAAACCTATCGTCAGGATTCGCGACTGACTGAAACCTTGGCCGAAGTCGATCCGGAAAATCGGCTCTACACCCGCGGACCGAGATTTCGTCTCAGTGCCGAGATGATTCGAGACAATGCCCTCTCGGTTTCCGGGCTGCTGTCCACGACGATGCACGGACCGCCCATCATGCCCTATCAGCCGCCCGGCATCTGGCGGCAGGTCGGTCGCAACGAACCCAAATGGATTGAGGCGGCGGATGAGAATCGGTGGCGTCGCGGTGTCTACATCGTCTGGCGACGGGCCGCGCCCTACCCGAGTTTCGTGAACTTCGATGGACCCGACCGCAGTGCCTGCGTGGTTGATCGCCCGCGAACCAACACCCCGCTTCAGGCGCTGACCCTGATGAATGATCCGGCCTACGTGGAAATGGCGGTGGCCCTGGCCGACCGCATTCTCCGGGAAACGCCCGATGCGGATCGCGAGACCCGGCTGAATCGGGCCTTCGAAATCGTGCTCGGTCGAACCGCGCTGAGTTCCGAACGCGAGGCCTTGGGTGACTTGCTCGATCAACGACTGGCGATCTATCGCGAAGACACGGCGGCCGCGCAGACGCTCATCAATGATGCTCGCGGCTATTTCCAGGCTTCCTCCGGATTCGATCCCACCGAACTGGCGGCGTGGTTTTTTGTCGCCAATACCCTGCTCAATCTCGATGAAACCGTTACCAAAGGCTGATCTGACCCGGCGTCACCTGTTCCAGACCGCCGGCATGGGAATCGGCGGCGTTGCTCTGGCGTCTCTCTTCGGGCGCGATGGCTACGCGGCTTCAAACCGCACCGAAACGGCTGGCACCACCTTCGCACATCGCGGCATTCATCACACGCCACGGGCGAAGAGCGTCATCTACATCCATCTCGTCGGCGCGCCTTCCCATCTCGATCTTTTCGACTTCAAACCGGAGCTGCAGAAGCGAACCGGCGAACTCTGTCCCGAGCATATGTTCGAGGGCAAACAGCTCGCCTTCATTCGCAGTCGCCCGCAGCTGATGGGCACGCCGAATGACGATCGCTACGTCTTCAAGCGATGTGGCCAGTCCGGCATCGAAATTTCCAACCTGATGCCCCAGCTCCAGACGGTCGCCGACGATCTCTGTTTCATTCGAACCCTCCACACCGATCAGTTCAATCACGCCCCGGCCCAGCTGTTTCTGCAAACCGGCTTCGGTCGATTCGGTCGACCCAGTCTTGGCTCGTGGGTGAACTACGGCATCGGTAGCCCCAACGAAAACTTGCCCGGCTTTGTCGTGCTCGTCACCGGACAGGTCCTCGGTGCCGGCAATAGCGCCTGGGGCAGTGGGTTTCTGCCGACCATTCATCAGGGCATTGAATTCCGCAGTCAGGGAGATCCGGTGCTGTTTCTCTCGAACCCGAAAGGCGTCGAACCGGCCGACCGGCGGGCCGTTGTTGATACCGTCAACCAGCTGAATCGACTTCAACTCGCCGATGTTCGCGATCCCGAGATCGCCACCCGTATCGGTCAGTATGAAATGGCCTATCGGATGCAGAGTTCGGTGCCCGAATTGATGGCGATCGATCAGGAGCCCGCTGCGATTCACGAGATGTATGGCACCGAACCAGGGAAAACGAGCTTCGCCAACAACTGCCTGCTCGCCCGACGCCTCGTCGAGCGTGGTGTCCGTTTCGTCCAACTTTTCGATCAGGGTTGGGATCATCACGGGAACGTTTTCGGTTCCCTCCCGAAAAAAGCGAAGGAAGTGGATCGCCCCATCGCCGCGCTGATCAAGGACCTGAAGATGCGGGGGATGCTCGACGACACCCTCATCGTCTGGTCAGCAGAGTTCGGTCGCACGCCCATGGCTCAGGGCCAGAATGGCAGCGGCGAAATGACCAAGGCGGGACGCGATCATCACAAGGAGGCCTTTACCATGTGGATGGCCGGTGGCGGTCTCAAACGGGGACACGTTCACGGCATGACCGATGACCTGGGCTACGGAATCGCCGAAGACGGTGTTCACGTTCACGATCTCAATGCCACCATCATGCATTTGCTGGGCATCGACCATGAGCGCCTCACCTTCCGCTATCAGGGACGCCAATTCCGTCTGACCGACATCCATGGGGAAGTCGTGAACGGAGTCCTGGCGTGATGGGTGAAATGGTCAAAGTAGCTCCCGCAAAAAAGGCGCTGTCCGGCTTTCTTTCACTTTGGCCACAGCTTCCGGCGTTCCGGCGGCCACGACCTTGCCACCTTCGGCACCAGCTTCGGGTCCGATGTCGAGGAGGTAATCGGCCTCGGCGATGATGTCGAGATTGTGCTCGATCACGATGACGGTGTGACCGTCGTCAACGAGGCGATGGAGGACTTCCAAAAGGCGGCGCACGTCCGACAAGTGAAGGCCGATGCTGGGTTCCTCGATGAGATAGAGATTCGACTTGGGCTGACGATTCTGGCGCAGCCGGGCATGGGCGGCGCGACCGATGCCTCGGGTCAATTCGGTGACCAGTTTGATCCGCTGGGCTTCGCCGCCACTGAGAGTGGGGCTGGGCTGGCCGAGCTTCAGGTATCCGAGACCGGTATCGACGAGCAGGGACAGGGTGCGATGAATCTTCGGGTGACCGGGGAAAAACTCGGCCGCCTCGGCGATGGTCAGGTTCATGATCTCGCCGATATTTTTCCCCGCATACTCGACCTCCAATGTGGGAGCGTTGTAGCGCAGCCCACGGCAGTCATCGCAGGGAACGTAACTGGTCGGCAGGAAATTCATCTCCATCTTGATCTGCCCGTTGCCTTTGCAGGTCTCGCAGCGACCGCCTTCGGTGTTGAAGGAAAAGCGAGACGCGGTGTATCCCCTCGCCCGGGAGTCGGGAAGCTGGGCGAACAAGTTCCGAATGTCGTCGAACACCTTCACGTATGTCGCCGGCGTCGAACGCGAGGTTTTTCCGATGGGCGACTGATCGACCTCATAGACGGCTTCGATCAACTCGCCGCCGGTGAAGGATTTCCAGGGAAGGTCTTTGGCGGCCTTGGCCGGCCTGCTCCGGGACTTTCCTTTCGCCAACTCGGCATCGATCGCAGGCTTGAGAACGCCACGCATGAGGCTGGATTTTCCTGACCCGGAGATTCCCGAAATGACCGTCAGACGACCGATGGGCAAGCTCACATCCACATTCTTCAGATTGTTGGCAGTAGCGCCCTTGATCGAAAGCCAGACTTCCTTGGAAGTCTTTGCAGGAAGCTTGCGTCGTTCACCACGCAAGGGGTGAGCGATGGGCGATTCGTAGGCATTCTGAGTCGGCGAGGCACCCGCCCCCCTTGACTTTGTCTTCGATTTTTTCGCGAAGATTTCATCGGGATGCCCCTGAAACACGATCTCGCCGCCGAACATCCCGGCGCCGGGACCGAGGTCGATGAGGTGATCGGACCGTCGCATGGTTTCCTCATCATGCTCGACCACGAGGAGGGAGTTTCCCTTGTCACGCAAGGCGATGAGGGTTTCCAAAAGCCGGGCATTGTCCCGGGCGTGCAGCCCGATAGTGGGTTCGTCGAGAATGTAGAGCACGCCGCGCAGATTCGATCCCAATTGAGCCGCGAGACGAATGCGCTGACTCTCACCGCCGCTGAGAGTCGTGGCCGCGCGATCGAGCTGGAGATAGCCGAGTCCGACCTCTTCCATGAACTGAAGACGCTGCGTGATCTCAGGAAGAATGTCGCGAGAGATGAGCGCCTCATCGCCGGTGAACTTCAGTCCGGCGACGGCTTGGCGCGCCTCGACCACCGTCATCCCCGCCAACTCAGCGATGCCGCGATCCTGAATTTTCACGTGCAAGGCCACGTCGTTGAGACGGGCTCCGTGACAGGTGGGACACTCGATGGTCTCCGAATCTTTTTCGTCTGCCCGCGACCGACGGCGTTCCTCACGCAACTCGGCATCGAGCTGAGATTCGGCATCGCGATCATCGGATGCCGGCGGCTTTCTCTCTACCGTGCCGTAGCCGCGACAACCGGGACACCAGCCGTGCGGCGAGTTGTAGGAAAACATCCGGGGATCGAGTTCTTCGAAAGCCCGGCCCGAAATCGGATCGCACATCTCGGTGCTGACGATGTGGGATTGGTTGCCCGCATCGAGATACCTCGCGGTGTGCTTGCCGATCCTCAGCGCCGTCTCCACGAGTTCCCGAATGACATCCGGCTTGGTCACTTTCGTCACCTTGCCAATGAGGACATCGATGCTGTGTTCCTTGAATCGCTCGAGCTTCTGGAAACCTTCGACCGGTTTGAACTGACCATCGACGAACAGGGTCTCGTAGCCTTGGCGTCCCGCCCACTGGGCGATCTCGGTGTGGAAACCTTTCCGCGCTTTCACCAGCGGCGCGAGGAGACGAACCGGTCGCTTGGCGGTGGCCTTTTTCGCCGCGTCGCGGATCCGGGTGACGATGGCGGTCACACTCTGTTTTGATACCGGCAGACCGGAGTCCGGGGAATGCTGAATCCCGACCTTGGCGTAAAGCAGCCGCAGGAACTGCCAGACTTCGGTCACCGTGGCCACGGTCGACTTTCCGCCGCCCCGGGAGATGCGCTGCTCGATGGCCACCGCCGGCGGCAATCCGGCAATGCGATCGATGTCGGGGCGCTCCAGTTGCTCGACAAACTGCCGGGCGTAGGTCGACATGCTGTCGAGGAAACGTCGTTGTCCCTCGGCAAAAAGAATGTCGAAGGCGAGAGTCGATTTTCCGGATCCACTCAACCCGGTGATGACCACAAATTTGTCTCGCGGAATTTCGATCGAAAGATTCTTGAGGTTGTGTTCCCGTGCGCCGGACAGGGAAATCGAGTTGCCCCGCTTCACTTTCCAGGTGTTCGTCGCCTTCGATTCCGCCACTCGCAGGCTTTGGGAAGCCGACTCCGCGATCTCGAAACGGTTCCCGGAGAGTTCCGCTGCGAGGAACCGCCCCGTGTGCGACGCCGCCACTTTCGCCACGTCTTCCGGTGTTCCCGCCGCGACCACTTCCCCGCCGGCAGAACCCGCTTCTGGACCCAGATCCAGCACCCAGTCGGCGCTCTTGATCACATCGAGATTGTGCTCGATGACCAGCAGCGAACTGCCACTGTCGACGAGGCGCTGAAACACTTTAAGCAGCATGGAAATGTCATCGAAATGCAGACCCGTCGTCGGCTCGTCAAAGATGAGGAGAGCGCCCTTCGGACGCGAAGATCGAAGATCGGATTTCGAAGTTCGGCGCTTGCTGCCTGCGTCCCCGATCTCCGCGCCGCGACCGCGAGGCTGGGCCAACAGATGCCCCACGAGCTTGAGTCGCTGACTTTCGCCGCCGCTGAGGGTGTTGAGCGGTTGGCCGAGACGCAGATAGCCCAGACCGACATCGGCCAACACCTGCAGCGACTCCACCACCTTGGCAGCCTTGCGGTCGTCGATGGCGAAGAAAAACTCGATCGCCTCGGTCACCGTCAGGGTCAGCACGTCGTGGATCGATTTGCCGGACAACTCCAGCTCCATCGCCTCGGGCGTGTAGCGGGTACCTTCGCACTCGGGACAGGTGACGTAGAGATCGCTGAGGAACTGCATCTCGACCTTTTCAAAACCGTTGCCCCAGCAGCGTTCGCAGCGACCGGCACCGGAGTTGAAGGAAAAATAACCGGGCGTGACGCCGCGCGATTTGCCGTCAGGAGTTTCGGCGAACAGCTTCCGGACCAGTTCGAAGACCCCGGTATAAACCGCAGGGGTGGAGCGCGGTGTGCGGGCCAGTGGGGATTGATCGACCATCACGACTTCGCGAATCCGTTCGCTCCCGAGAATGTCGCGGCAACGCCCCGGTTCGTTTTCGCTGCTCTGACCGAATTTTCGAATCAGGTTTTCGTAAAGCACCGAATGAATCAGGGTCGACTTGCCCGATCCGGAAACACCGGTGACACAGCAGAAAACGCCGAGCGGGAGTTCAACCGTTACCTTCTTGAGGTTGTGCTGGGCGGCGCGATCAATCTTGAGCCAGTGTGTCGGCCGACGCCGTTGATCGGGAACCGCTATCGACTTTTTTCCCGAGAGATAAGCCTTGGTCAAAGAACGCCCCAACTCGGCGCGGCCACTTTCCATCTGTCCGGGTGTGCCGGTAAAGACGACTTCGCCCCCGAGTTCGCCCCGGCCCGGGCCGATGTCGACGAGGTGATCGGCCGAGCGAATCACCGCTTCCTCATGCTCGACCACGACGAGAGTGTTCCCGTGATCGCGAAGCCGATGCATCACCTCGATCAGTTGACCCACGTCACGCGGGTGCAGTCCGACGGTGGGTTCATCGAGAACGAACAGCGTGTTCGTCAGGCTGGCACCGAGACAGGTAGTGAGATTGACCCGCTCCGTTTCGCCGCCGGACAGCGTGCGCGTGGGGCGATCGAGATCGAGATAGCCGAGTCCGACCTGTTGAAGAAATCGAAGGCGGCTGAGGATTTCGCCCAACAACAAGACGCCGGTCTTGTCGCCATCCGCGACCTCGACGGTTTCGAAAAAGCCGCCGAGTTCATCGACGGT
Source organism: Verrucomicrobiia bacterium (assembly GCA_020440025.1). Taxonomy (GTDB): domain Bacteria; phylum Verrucomicrobiota; class Verrucomicrobiia; order Verrucomicrobiales; family DEV007; genus JAEUHH01. Next base: position 9,071 of record JAGROX010000248.1, on the reverse strand, counting down.
GAGCTTCCAGATGTCCGGCAGCGTTTTGCCCTCCACCCGATAGCACAGCGCCTCGGGTTGGAGTCGTCCGCCCCGACAATGAGAACAGGTGGTGTAGCTGCGGTAGCGGCTCAGGAAAACCCGGACGTGCATCTTGTAAGCCCGCGATTCCTGCCAGTCGAAAAATCCCCGCACTCCATACCAGGTGCCGTGTTGCCAGGCTTCTTCGGGATCGTCGCCATCGCCTTCGATGATCCATTCCTGATCT
>JAGROX010000248.1:7648-8775 GCA_020440025.1 Verrucomicrobiia bacterium | reverse complement strand
TCGAGATCATCCTGACACTCGGAATAGGTGTCGCCCTGAAAGGCCTTCACCAGTCCCTCGCCGATGGAGAGCGACTTGTCCGGCAGCGCCCGATCGATATCGATGCCGATGACGCGCCCGAATCCCCGGCAATGCGGACACGCGCCGAGCGGGTGATTGAAGCTGAAAAGATTCGGCACCGGCGGACGGAGCTCTGTATTGCTGTCGGGCGAATGCCAGCCCCGGGAAAACTCGACCCGGTCTCCCGACTCGGGATCGACCACCGCCATGCGACCCTTTCCGAGATCGAGCGCTCGTTCGACCGCTTCCTGAAAACGCGAGGTTTTCCCCGGCGCGACCCGGTCCTGGATGACATCGACCACCGCTGGCAGCGCCTTGCGATCATACCCTGTTGGGTCGTCGACTCGATAGGGTTTACCGAAGACGAGCACGCGCAGGTAACCCTGTTCCTGGAGAAATCCGAAAAAATCGGCAACGTCCGTTCCTTCGGGAGTCGGGACACCAAACACCACGAGAAGCGCTCCGTCCTTGCCAAACCGGTCCCGGCTTTTTCGCAAAATCGACGCCGGCGTGTCCGGCTCCACCTCGACGCCAGTGACGGGATCGAAACCTCGGCAGACTCGGGGAAAGAGCAGCTTCAGGTAGTCATTGATCTCGGTGATGGTGCCCACCGTCGAGCGNNGTCGTTTTGACGGCGTTGTTCTGCTCGATGGCGATGGCGGGCGGGATGCCGTGGATGGCATCCACCTGTGGCTTGTCCATCCGATCAAAAAACTGTCGCGTGTAGGGCGAAAAAGTTTCGACATAGCGCCGCTGTCCCTCGGCATAGAGCGTCTGAAAGGCGAGACTCGACTTTCCCGAGCCACTCGGTCCGGTGATGACCGTGAGTTTCCCAATGGGCAAATCGAGATCGAAGCCCTTCAGGTTATTTTGCCGGACCCCACGCAGCTGGATGGTATCAGCGAGCTTCACCAACGAAGCCTTGGGCGAAGCTTTCTTTTTCTTCGCTGCTTTTTTGGTCGCTTTGGCGGGGGCAGATTTTTTTCGTGGAGTCGGAGGCATGGGCGGGCAGACGGAGGAGTTACGGGATAAGGCCTCGACGGGACGCTTGCCACGGAAAAAGGGGA
>JAGROX010000248.1:0-7572 GCA_020440025.1 Verrucomicrobiia bacterium | reverse complement strand
CGGCTCCGCGCTTTTGTGACGACTGCCATGCCGCGTCCTTTCACTCCGCCCTCAGAACCCGGCTTCCGTTTTTCCGAGGGAAAGCTGCGGATTTTTCAGGACGATGCCGTCATCGTAATCACCGGCTGGCCCGAGCTCACCGCCGTCCGGAAAGGGACCGACAGCCCTTGGTGGCGGCCGTTCCAGCCCGAATTCCGTCTGGTGAAACCCTATCGCCCGGCCCGGAAGAAGCGCGCCTCAACCACAGCGTCCGCGCCTTCCGACACCGATGACCAGTTGGGCTTCAGCTTTTTCGAGGAACTGCCGAAGGCCCCGGAGAAACCCAAGCCGCTTCCCCTGCCCCAGCAGCGCAAGCGGGCGTTTGATCAATTCCGATTCACCCTGCCCAAAGAGGTCGCGCGAGCGGTGGAACCTTTCTCCGGCGATCAGTGGACGCTGCTTCAGATGATGCGGCACGATCCCGCGAGCATCGATCTCACCCTACAAAATCCGGCCCTCGCCTATCTCTTGGCGAAAAAACTGAACGGCGACGGCGAGCTGATTGCTTCCCTCCGATGCGGAACCCTGCGTCAGCGGGAGATTCTCGGTTGTCTCGATTTTCCGGAGAGCAACGGCGCAGTGAACCTCTTTCGAAAGATCGATCCGGCGTCCATCCATGGCGACAACTGGAATCCCCTGCTGACGCTGCTGCGGCATTCGTCCGATGAGATCCGCCAACGACTCGGTCATCTCAATGCAATCAACACGGGCGTCGTCGAGATTCTCCTCAACTCCGCCGCCTCCGAGGCCGCCGGTCAGCGATTGCTTCAGGAAGTCGCCGACGATCATCGGGAAAGGCATCGCGCCCGGATGGTGCATCTCGTCACCAACACCCTGGCGATGCAAGACGTGATCCAGTCGCGCCGCCCGGTGAAAAAATTTCCCGACTGCGCCCGGCTCGAGGCCGTCCATCGCGAAGTTTCCGAGGCCTATCGCCAGCGCATGCAGCGCGTGCAGGAGGTCCGCCGCTTTTCCCTGAAGAACTTCGAGCGCCCGCCCATTCCCGGGATTCCGGGCGAAATCGAACCCATCACCAGTCCCGAAGCCCTCGTGGATGAAGGCGAAACCCAGGGAAACTGCGTGGCCTCCTACGCCCACAAAGTCGAGCGCGGTGATACCTTCATCTACCGAGTTCTGAAACCTCAGCGCGCCACGCTCTCAATCGTGCGCCAGGCAAGTAGCGGACTCTGGCGGGTCGGCGAATTGGAAGCGAAATTCAACACTCCCAGCAACGAGGAAACCGAGCGCCAAGTCGCCGCTTGGCTGCAGCGCTATCAGATCGAGGCCTAGGGTTCGATCAATCACTTCCCATTTCTCCCAACTCCTGAGCGAGTTGGAAAAGACGCTTCACCTGAGCGGTCGGCAGATGGGGAATATCGAGACGCTTTTCGCGATTGAGAAGAATCGAAAACATCGCCATGCCATGTCCTTCATCCTTCATCAGGGTGTTGGTCACCGAATCCCAGCGATGGGTCTCCAGCTCCAAGCCGCTGCGCTTTTCGTGAAGAATGAACAGACGCTTGTTGGTCACCGCGAGAGCCGTCTTCTGTTTGCTGAGAATCCCGGTCTTTTCCTGCACCGCGATGTAATAGATGTCCTCGCCAGCTGCGAGCATCGGAGAAACTTCCTGGAAAATTTCAGCGACCTTGGCCCGCGATTGCCCGTCATCGACAAAGTGACTGAGCTGCTCTTGGATCTCGAAAACCTCCTCGATCGGAGACCAATCCGCCATGCCTTCGTAGTAAACGAAATCGTTCCGGGCCAGCTTGTCCTCTTTCAGAAGCGCGTAAATCTCATCGATCGTATACGGACCGCTGGCCTCTTCCTCTCCGCGCTTCATCACGGAAAACTGGATCTCGCCGGATTCCTCCGGGGCGGCGGCAGCTTCATTCTCACTCATGTCCAAAGGATCGTAGTCGGCAGCGATAGTGTGGGTCATGATCTATGAGAGAGTTAGAGTTTCCAAGTAAAAACTAGCGAAACGTATTTACATTGTCAATTACTTGAACAAGGAAAACGCGCCTTTTCTCAAAAATGAAACCCTTTGGTTTCGGAAAAGTTTCTCGGCAAAGGTTGGCGATCAGCCGGTCACTTCCGGCACCAACGCCAGCCATTCGCCCGGAATCCGTCGGGGCCGCCCCTCGGGCATCTGAACCAGCACGCAGGTCTGGCGGCATTCAGCGATCAGGGCTGCGTCGCCACCGACGCGATGCATTTCGAAACGACAGTGCATCCGCACCTTCTCGAAACGCTCGACCCAAGCCCGAATACGCAGCCGATCCCCGAGTTTCGCCGGTTTTCGGTAGTCGACCTCGGTCCGGGCCACGGCCGGAAAGATCTGCGATTCCGACATTTCGGCCAGAGTCATTCCGAGAGCATCGGTCAATCGCGTCCGAGCCACCTCAAAGTAGCGCAGGTAGGCAATGTTGCTGACCACTCCGCCGCAGTCGGTGTCAAAAAACATCACCTCGACTTCGGTTTCGGCCTCGCAGCTGAGGGCGACCGATGATTTGGAATCGGAATCCGTCTCGTTCATCGACATGACTAGAGCCTTTCCCTTCCAATCCGGCAACCGGCGAGGCCTCAAAGCCCTTCTCCCAGCGTAATCTTTCTTCCCCGCCCCGCGTCTGACCCGGCTGGAGACCCGAGTTCATTTGCTACCCCGTCCGACGCGGGTAGGTTTGAGCCGCTTCATCCTCCCCTTCATCTCCCTCTGATTTCCGTCTTCATCCCGTGACCACCACTCGCGACATCCGCTCAGATTTCCCCATCCTCTCCCGTCGGGTCGGTCCCGGTGCCGGAAAGCCTCTGGTGTATCTCGACAACGCCGCCACCACGCAGAAGCCGCGGCACGTCATCGAAACGGTCGATCGATTCTACCAACACGAGAACGCCAACATCCATCGCGGAGTGCATTACCTGAGCATGCACGCGACCGACGCCTACGACCGAGCGCGCGAAAGGATCGCCGAAGCCATCGGCGCGAATCATCCGGCGGAAGTCATCTTCGTCCGAGGCACCACCGAAGCCATCAATCTGGTCGCTTCCAGCTTTGCCGGGGATCGCTTTGAAGCCGGAGACGAAATCGTGCTCACCACCATGGAGCACCACGCCAACATCGTGCCCTGGCAGTTGTTGGCCAAAAGAAAGGGACTCGTTCTTAAATGGACGCCGGTGACCGACTCGGGCGAAATCGACCTCGATGCCTTTCGCGCCCAGTTTTCGGCCCGGACGAAACTCGCTACCTTCACCCAGGTTTCCAACGCGCTCGGCACCATCAACCCGGTGAAGGAAATGATCGCCATCGCCCGCGAGTTTGGCGCTCATGTCCTCGTCGACGGCGCTCAGGGCGTCGCTCACGGCACCGTCAACCTCGCCGAATTGGGGGCCGATTTCTATGCCTTCTCCGGTCATAAAGTCGTCGGTCCCGATGGCATCGGCGTGCTCTGGGGTCGGCGCGAGCTGCTCGATTCCATGCCGCCATATCAGGGCGGTGGCGACATGATCGAACGGGTCTCCATCGAGAAAACCACCTTTCGCCACAGTCCCGAACGTTTCGAGGCCGGAACGCCCAACATCAGCGGTGCCATCGGACTCGGGGCCGCTTTCGACTATCTCGCCAAAGTTGGTTGGGACACCATCGAAGCCAACGAACGCGATCTGCTCGACTACGCCACCGCCAGACTCGGCGAAGTGGAGGGCATCCGCATCCTCGGTCCTCAAGACACCCGCGGAAAAGTCGCCGTGATCTCCTTCACCATGGACAGCGCCCACCCGCACGACATCGGCACCATTCTCGATACCGAAGGTGTCGCCATTCGCGCCGGTCATCACTGCGCCCAGCCGCTGATGGATCGATTCCAGGTTGCCGGAACCGCCCGGGCGTCATTTGCTTTTTACAACAACCGCGACGATGTCGACCGACTCATGGACGGCATTCTCAAAGTGAAAAAGTACTTTGGTTGAACGCCTCCGCCTTCCGCTCTTTTCCTTAAAGCCATGGACGATGACGACCTTTCCGACCTCTATCAGGAGATCATCCTGAGCCACAACAAGCGACCTCACAACGAGGGCGAACTCGATCCCCGCTCCGGCGAGGCCGAGGGATACAACCCGCTGTGCGGCGACAGAATAAGGGTCTATGTCCACAAGACCGACTCTGGACTGCTCGATGCCGTGACCTTCACAGGCGAGGGCTGCGCCATTTCCCGAGCGGCCGCGTCCATCATGACTGACTCAGTCAAAAATCTCGATCCCGCCGGAGTCGAAGCCAAGATCGCCGAGGCCTTGGAAATGCTGACCTCGAAAGAGGAGCCGGAAATTGATCTCACCGTGATCGGCGATCTCGCCGCCCTCGTCGGCGTCCGCCATTTTCCCGCCCGGATCAAATGCGCCACCCTCGCGTGGCACACCCTCGAATCCGCCCTGAAAGGCGAAGGCATCGTCAGCACTGAAGAGGGTTAAGTCCGAGACCTAACCCTGTTAAGTCAGACTCTCTACAGCTTCACGTAGGCCGCCAGACCGTGGCGACCGCCTTCGCGACCGAAGCCGCTTTCCTGATAGCCACCGAAGGGGCTGGTGGGATCGAATTGATTGAAGGTGTTGGCCCAGATGACACCGGCTTTGAGCTGATTGGCCAGTTTGAAAATTTTGCTGCCCTTGTCGGTCCAAATTCCGGCGCTGAGGCCGTAACAGGTGTTGTTGGCTCGCTCGACCGCTTCCTCGGGCGTGCGAAAGGTCATCACGCTGAGCACCGGTCCAAAAATCTCCTCGCGGGCAATGCGATGGCTCGGCGTCACTCCGGTGAAAAATGTGGGACGAAACCAATAGCCGTCCCCCGGAAGATCGCAGGAGGACTGAACCAACTCCGCGCCTTCGGCGACGCCGGAATCGACCAGTTCACAGATGCGGTCGAGTTGCTCTCTCGAATTGATGGCGCCAATGTCGGTGTTCTTGTCCAAGGGATCGCCAACCCGCAGCGTCTGAATGCGGTCGGTCAGTTTGCGGATGACTTCATCGTGAATGCCCTCCTGCACCAAGAGGCGACTGCCCGCGCAGCAGACGTGCCCCTGATTGAAATAGATGCCGTTGATGATGCCCTCGACCGCCTGATCGATGGGCGCGTCTTCAAACACGATGTTGGCGGCCTTGCCACCCAGTTCGAGAGTGAGTTTTTTCTTCGTTCCCGCCACCGCTGCGGCGATTTTTTTTCCCACCTCGGTCGAACCGGTGAAGGCGACCTTGTCGACATCGGGATGATTCACCAGGGCCGCGCCGACATCACCCGCGCCGGTGACGATGTTGACCACGCCCTCGGGCAGACCGGCATCCTGAAAAATTTCCGCCAGATGCATCGCGGTGATCGAGGTGGTCTCGGCCGGTTTCAGAACCACGGTATTTCCGCAGGCCAGCGCCGGCGCGATCTTCCACGCGGCCATCAAAAGGGGAAAGTTCCAGGGAATCACCTGCCCGGCGACGCCGAGCGGTTTCGGTTTTCGACCTGGAAACGCGTATTCCAACTTGTCGGCCCACCCCGCGTAATGGAAAAAATGGGCGGCGACCAGCGGCAGATCAATGTCGCGACTTTCCTTGATCGGTTTTCCACCATCCATCGATTCCAGAATGGCCAGCTCGCGCGATTTTTCCTGAATCATCCGCGCGATGCGGAAGAGGTATTTGCCCCGCTCCGCTGCCGGCATCCTGCTCCAGACATTGTCGTAAGCATGGCGCGCCGTCTTCACCGCCAGATTCACATCGGCCTCTCCTGCCTGCGCGATTCGAGCGAGCCGTTTTCCTGTCGCGGGATTGATCGACCAGAAAGTCTTCCCGGTCTTCGGTTTCACAAAATTCCCGCCGATGAAAAGATCGTAGGATTTCTTCAGCGGCACCGGCGTCGTTTCCGGAGCGGGCGCGTAGTCCCAAGCTTTCCCAAAGCTCAGCGCTGGCGTAGTCTGTTCGGTGTGACTCATGAATGGATCGGAATGATCTTTCTACCTCAATCAGGGGCAACAAACGAGTCAATTTCTAAAAGCCGATGAAAACCTGGGTCACGCACTTTTGGGAGAGGATCCGAACCAGCTTCTGGTTCGTTCCCAGCCTGTTGTCTGCCGGGGCGGTCTTGCTCGCCAGCCTGATGTTGGAACTCGACCGCGAGTGGGAGAATGCCCTGACCTCTACTTTTCCGAGTCTAAAAACTGCTTCGGCCTCGGGGACCAGGGAACTGATCAGTACGGCAGCGACAGCCACCCTCTCGCTTGCTGGCATCACTTTTTCCGGGGTTCTCGTGGCCATGACCCTGGCTTCGAGTCAATTCGGTCCGCGACTGCTGCGCAATTTTATCCGGGCCAGATCCACCCAGTTGACCCTGGGAATGTTGCTGAGCACCTTCGTCTATTGCCTGCTCGTTCTTCGCGGCATCCGAAGCCGGGAGGAAGCGGAATTCGTTCCCCATCTGGCCGCTCTCATGGGTTTTCTCAGCACGCTGCTTTCCCTGGGATTCTTCATCTTTTTCATTCACCGTATCTCCACCTCGCTGCAGGCGGATCAGGTGGCCGCCAATGTTTTCGAAGAGCTTCGTCAGGCCATCGATCAGTTTTTTCCCGAGGGCCGAGAAACTGACGCTTCCGAAGAAGAAGCCGAGGCGGAATCCGAAGATTGGAAGGATCTCGAGGACGAAACGCCACTGCTCGCGAGAGAGGATGGCTACCTGTTGGCAATCGACATGGAAACGCTGGTCGAGCGATGTGCTGATCACGATCTCCGATGCCGCGTTTTGAAACGACCGGGGCATTTTCTCGTCAAAGGCACGCCGATTCTTGGAATTCCCGGCAAGGCCTCTCTCGAAAACGAGGTGGAGGAATCCATGATCGATTGTTTCCTGACCGGTTCGTTGCGAACTCCGGAACAGGATTTCGAATTCGAGATTTTACAACTGGTTGAGGTGGCGCTCCGGGCCCTTTCCCCCGGCATCAACGATCCGTTTACCGCCATCACCTGCATCGATTTTCTGGGAGCTGCCAACAGCACCATCGCCCGGCGGAAACTGCCGCAACAGGTCTACCATGACGGCGACGGAGTTCCCCGAGTCCACTCCCACCCTATCAGTTTTGAAAGTGGGCTCGATGCCTCCTTCAATCAGCTCCGCCAGACCGCCAGCTCCAAACCAGATATCGTGATCCGGCTGCTGGAGGCACTCACCAACATTCAGCGATGTTGTCTGACGGATGCCCAGCGCAAGGCGGTCCGGAAACACGCTCGCCTGATCGCATCCGACGTGCAGCGCGCCGAAATGAACGATTCAGACCGGAAGGAAATCATGGATAGGATGGAGCCCTTCTCCGCCGCCGATCAACCGAGCGAAAAATAGTCGCCGCCCTGATAGTTGCCGTCGGCCATCTTGGCGATCTGGAATTCGACGTCGCGCAGCAGCGAACTCGCACCAAAACGGAACAGGTCCGGAGTCAGCCAGTCGTCGCCGAGAGTTTCTTTCACCATCACCAGATACTGGAGCGCTTCCTTGGCGGTGCGGATGCC
>JAGROX010000247.1:7379-17617 GCA_020440025.1 Verrucomicrobiia bacterium | reverse complement strand
CAAGCTCGACCCCAAGCTCGACCCCGAGCCGGGTGAGGCGGTGATGGGTGAGCAGCGCGGGAAGATCGTCGCGGGTGGTGATGGTCATGGCGGCGGCGCGTCGGGACGCCACGCCCTATCAGAATCGGCGCGGTCGTGTGGGCACCGGCGCGTCGGGACGCCACGCCCTACCAGGGGCGGAGCGCCGGGACGCCGTGCTCTAACGACTCGGGTGACTGCCCGTCGCGGTGGCGCTGCTCGGTGGTATTCCGCCACAAGAAGAGTGCCTCGACGACGTCTTGTAGGTCAGGACCGGGTCCGTGCTGCGCCCGCTGGATCTTGATACCTTTTTTCTGCTCGGGGGCGGGATTCGCCTCCGGGGTGTCGACGGGGGCGGTTTTGACGGCATCGATCGGTGCAAGCAGTGTCTCCACTCTCTCCAGGAGTTGCTCGACATGGTCACAGAGACGGTCGACCTGGGTCGTGAGATTGAGGGTATCCGCGGCGAAAGGGCTGGCGGCGGTGCGGTCCCGCAGAGCGGAGGCGAGCTTTCGGACATGCCGGCTCAGATGGATGGTATGGGGAGCGATGACAGCACTGACGATCTGTTCTGGTTCGAGTCGATTTTTCACGGCAGCAATGGGTAGTTGGCTTGGTCTGGCAGGCATGCTTCACCTCTGAGTGAGAGGGGCCACCATCGTCTGGAGAGGTTTGTTTCCAGACGATGGCGACCAGGGGGGCGGGCATTCAGCCCATTTTTTTCGACGGATCGCTTGGGGGTCGCGATCTGTCTAAAGCTGCTTTCGTTTTTCGAGCCTCTCTGCGATCTGGTCGAACGAATAGCCGGAGCCAGGCACGGGGTTCTGCGGGGACCCGATGAGGGGAGGTTTCTTCACAGGATCGACCTTTCTTTTGCGCGGATTTTTTTGCTGGGGCGGGTCAATGAAGTCTACTGTCACGGTTTCAGAGGTTTGGAATTTCGGTCAACCCGGGGAAAGGCCGCCATCGAGCGCCGACCACTCCCGGGCAAGGGAGAGCTGATGGGATCAGCAGTCGGGTCACAATGACGGAGGAATCGGGAGATCCTCGCCGAGGTGGCGATCATTGATTGGCCGGAGGCGCCGGTGTGTTGGCTGCTTCGGTGGCGATCCCGAGGTTCGTCTTGGCTTTTTCTGCCGCCGCCGCGGCTTCCGCTTTTGCTTTTTCGGCATCGGCTTGTGCGGTGGCCGCCTCGGCTGCGGCATTTTGGGCATCGATTTCAGCGGTGGCCGCCGCGGCATCGGCCTCTGCCTTCACTTTTTGGGCGTTGAGCTGAGCTTTGGCGGCTTCGGCCTCTTCCTCGATTCTATCTTTGGTGGCATTGGCGCGGTCTTGAGCAACCTCGCTCGCCTTCTCGGCTTTTTCTTCGACGGCGTCTTTCTTGTCCTCTACCTCCGCCTTTTTGTGGTCACAGCTCGCGAGGAGGAGGAACGGGAGGCAACGTAATCAGCTGGGTCGCAGCCTCGAATACCTATGACTTCACGGGAAGCGGCTCGGGACCGTCCAGAGAGACCGGAGTCTTCTTCGCCTTTTTCCAAAGCCACCAGACCCAGAAGGGCAGGTTGACGAGGAAGATCCAGTCGAGCTTTTCGACATGGTAAAAGAAAAGGCCGAACATGATGTCGTTCAGGTAGTGGAAACTGACGAACATGAGGCCAAAGATGAGCCAGGTGAGGCGGTGATAGAGCGCGAGGAAGGCGATGCATTGCAGACCCACGCCGCAACCGAGGAGGAGCCGGGTCCAGTTTTTGTGCTCAAGCATGAACTTCGCCATGGTCGGCAGCTTGTCGGGTTCCCACTCGGGATCGAGATCGTTGTAGTAGTTCTGACGATGAGTTTTCACCACCTGCACCCCGATGTAGTGGCTGTTGAGGAACCATTTGCCGCCGGATTTGAACTGCTTCACCACACCGGGAATCATGTAACTGGCGATGATCATGAGCTGGGAATAGCGGATCATGACGTCCCACCAGGTGCGACCATACTTAGTCATGGCGGACGGTTTTTTGAAGCCCATGGCCTCGCGGGGATTTTTCACAAAGGCCCAGATCACGACCACGGTCTGAGCCAGCAGGATGAGTGACACCATCTGGAAGCCGTGATGGATGTATCCCTGGGAATTGTAGAGAGTTCGGCTTCCGAGCAGTACGAAGCACAGGATTGGCAAGGCGATGGGCAGTCCGTAGCCTGAAAGGTAGAGCACGAGGCAGGGCAGAACGATCCAGGGCAGGATTTTGACGAAGCCGTCGTCGTTGAAAAAGGTCAGGTCGACGAACTTTGCGATGCCGTCGGGCTTCTCCTGAGTGGAGTAGGGAATCTTGACTTCTGAGTTGGGAAGCAAGTCAGAAATCGGTGGCAGCGGAGGACGCAGCATCTGGTTCCGATCCTTGTCACTGACGATGGCGGTCAGGGAATCTCCGGGCACGATGGCCTCGGCGATTTGGAGTCCGTGATTCGAGAATGGGGCATCGAGTGGCATGCACTGAAACAGCACGTAGGCATAGAGCACCCGCATGAAGACGATCTCGAAGCGATGGAACCGCGGAATGGCGAATTGCTTGGCCAGGTGTTGCCAGAGGGGTTTCTGAAAGCAGGCTTTGAGTTTGTCGGAAGCTGAGGACATGATGAAATCGGGAGGCAAAGGTCTGGAGCGACGTTCGGAATGCGGGCGACGATCGATTCAGGGCGCGGTGGCGGGCAGTTTCAAGGTGGCCACGACCTCGGGGGTTTCGCTGAATCCGGCATCGTTGTCGTAGACGATCCAGACCTCGACGAGGGTGAGGTTTTCGGGAAGATCCTGACTGCGATCCGCTGACTGCTTGCGGAGAAACTCCAGCAGATCACGACCCACTTTGGCGCGCTCTTCCTTGGTCAGTTCTCGATCGGATTTCCCCAGCGAATCGGCGTAGTCTCGTGCCCAACTCTTGTACATTTTCTTCACCTTGGGAGCGGTGATGCTGGACAGGGCACGGATGGGGAGCGGCTTTGTCTCACCTTTTTCGTCGGTGGTGCCGACGTAGAAGTAGTTTTCACTTTCGTTGGGATCGCTATACATCGGAAAATGCGACAGCGGGAAGAAGTCCTCCACCCAGATGGAGAGGAACACGATGAAGGGAACGGCGAAAAAGGAATGGCGCAGGCCGAGCCAGGCGGCGAGACTGAGGACCGTGAGAATTGCGAAAAGGACTGCCATGGCGAGGTGACGAAAAGCGTTTGGTGGCAGATCTTTACGGTGGACTTTTCATCACGAAAACGGATTTCGCCGACGCGCGTCAAGTTGTGACAACTGACGGGCCAAGCGGGCCAGAATATGCGGAATGATGCCGGAGAAACCACGTTGCCATCGTCTTCCACCTCCTCTCTTGATGGGCTGCTTTCTCCTCATTCGCGGCGACAAGAGGTGACAGTTTGTCTCGTCAATCGCCCGGAAAAGGGCGACAATCTTCCCGCCATGAGTGAATCGCCCGAGAATGCTTCCCCGGAATCGGGGCGCGATGTGCCTCTCACGGAAGATCTCATCGAGGGCTCGCTGGTTGGCAGCCGACAGCGGAACGCGCATTTCATGAACGGAGTTCGGGTCATCGTGACCACCGGATTTCTCATCGTGTACGCCTATGGCTATTTCGTCCTCAAGGACCTAGGCTTGGGCGACACGGCGCCCCACCTACTGCTTTTTTGGACTGTGGGCACGCTCCTCTGGTTCCTCGGGCCACGCTCCTCCCGCATTCTTGACGCCAGCCGCTTCGCCGTTCCGCTGCTCGACATTCCCATGGTGACGTGGATCCAACATGCGAATATCCGGGCGGCTGACCATCCCGATGCCATCGCCGTTTTCACTCTGGCGCTGTTCGTTTTCCTCACCTCTCTCTCCTCATTCAGCCTCAGGGCGCGGCACCTGATTCCCACGGCAGTCGTCGGCATCGTCTGCTTGCTCACCATCTATCGGGCGGCAAATCTCAGTGCGCTTTCGATGCTCACCGGCCCGACGCTGATTTTGATGACCGCCATCATGATGAGTTGGTTGCCTCGCCGACAACGCGCCCTCATCCGAGAAGCCTCCGAACGCGAGGCGCGCCGAAATCGCCTGGCACGCTATTTTTCTCCCGGGGTGGCGGAGTTCATCGAGGATAGGGACGACCCAGGCGAAGGCGAGAGTTGTGAAATCTCGGTGCTTTTTTGTGATATCCGCGGCTTCACTCGGCTCAGCGAAAATCTCGAAGCATCGGATGTCGTCAGCCTGCTCAATGCCTTTCACGGTTACATGGTCGACGAGATCTTTCGCTACGGCGGCACCTTGGACAAGTACCTCGGTGACGGCCTCCTCGCCTGGTTCAATGCTCCGGTTCGCCAGAAAGATCACGCGGTTCGGGCAGTGAATTGCGCACTCGCCATGGTGGAGAGTCTTGAGACACTGAATCGGGATCGCGCGGCGGCTGGCGACGAACCTCTCCACATTGGCATCGGCATTCACTCGGGCAATGCCGTGGTCGGAAATGTCGGGGCGGCCCACCGTCGGGAATTCACCGCGATTGGCGACACTGTCAACGTGGCCAGTCGGCTTCAAAGTCTGACCCGCGACCGAGACACCGACATTCTCATCAGCGACGCCGTCCTCGAATTGATCCCCGAATCGATCAACCGAGAGATTGCGTTTCACGCCTGCGGAGCCGCCGAGGTCAGGGGTCGACGTCAGTCTGTGGAAATTTTCGTTCCCTCCCGGTTGGCGTTGGAACAAGAGACGCATTGATCATTTCGCCGCACCCTGGTTCCGTTCACGGCGTTTCTGAATTTCTCGGCAGGTATCGCCAAATTTTCTTGTCATTTCCCTGTCTAGCTGACTACCTTTCGCGCCATGAAATTATCCCGCCTCATTCCCGCCCTGTTTGCTGTTGCCGCCATCGCCATCACCACCGCCGTGATCGCCGATGAGAATCACGAAATCATCGAGAAAGTCATGAAGGAAGGTCTCAAAGGAGACGAAAGCCCTCTCGCCAAAGTCCTCGAAGGCGGAGCCTCCAAGGACGACACCGCTGGTCTCGCGAAATTGATCAAGACCATGGATGGCACCAAAGCCCCCGCCGGTGATCAGGCTGACTACGACAAGAAAGTGGCCGAGCTCATCGCCGCCATGGACGCCGTCGCCGGTGGCGCCACCGACGAGAAAGCCCTCGGTCGTCTCGACAAAGCCTCCAACTGCAAAGCCTGCCACACCGATCACAAGCCGAAGAAGAAAGACTGATCCAGTTTCTTTCTCTCAAACCTATTTTGAAGAAGCCCTGCCGGATGCCCCGGCGGGGCTTTTTCGTGCCAAGAAACACGGGCACCAATCCTGAAAGCCCAATTCGCACTTTCCTCCTCTTCAATTGCCGCTTTCTCGAATCCGCGACCCTCAAATTTTCGTAAACTTTTCCTGACCGAAAGCGACCCATCTGGACACCTTTTCCCACAATCATCATGAACACCTTCGACGCCATCTACCAACGCCGCGCCATCAAAGCCTTCGATCCCGAGCATCGCCTGACCGAAGAAGAGGAAACCAAGCTCCTCGAAGCCACCATCCAGGCCCCCACCAGTTTCAACATCCAACACTGGCGCTTCGTCATCGTTCGCGACCCGGCGCTGCGCCAGCAAATCCGGACCGAGTTTGGCAACGATCAGGCACAAATGACCGATGCTTCCCTGCTCGTCATCATGACCGCCGACACCAAAGCGTGGGCGAAAAAACCCGAGCGCTACTGGGAAAACGCCCCCCAGGAAGTCGCCGACCTTCTCGTCGGCTGGATGGGTCCTTTCCACGAAGGACGCGAATGGCTGCAGCGGGATGAAGCGCAACGTTCCATCGGCATGGCCATGCAAACCCTGATGCTGGCCGCCAAGGCCATGGGCTACGATTCCTGCCCCATGATCGGTTTCGACATCGATGCCGTCGCCAAGCTAATCAACCTGCCCGAAGACCACGTCATGGGTCCCATGGTCGCCATCGGCAAAGGCACCAAGGACGCCTGGCCAAAACCGGGGCAACTGCCTCTGAGTGAGCTGGTGGTCGAGAATGGGTTTTGAGCGACCTGATGCACAGGCCTAGCCTGAGAACACGCATTTCATCAAGACGAAACAGCTCGATCTCAAAACGAACGTGCGTCATTTTGTGGTGACCAATGAGTCGGACCCAACAGGGTTGAATCCCAGACTCAACCCTGTTCAGTCCGATCTGGCCCCACCGCCTTGGCTCCATCGTGGTCTTGCTCATTGACGCCTTTTCCGGTATTTCGGAGGCATGCTTCGATTCTCGTCTCTACTCTTGGGCGTTTTCGCTCTCTCCGCTGGTTTTTCGATGGCGGCGGAAAAATCTGACCGTCCCAACATTCTCTTCGCCTTCGCTGACGACTGGGGACGCTACGCCAGTGCCTACGCCGAGGTGCTTGGCGAAGGCACGCCGAACGATCTGATCAAGACGCCAAATATTGACCGAGTCGCCCGAGAAGGGGTGCTCTTCAAGAACGCCCACGTCACCGCGCCGTCCTGCACCCCCTGCCGGAGTTCCCTGCTCTCGGGTCAGTATTTTTTCCGCACGGGCCGCGGCGCCATCCTTCAGGGAGCGGAGTGGGACAGTGCCATTCCCACATATCCCCTGCTGCTGAAAGATGCCGGTTATCATATCGGCAAACTCTACAAGGTGTGGAGTCCCGGCACTCCGGCCGACGCTCCCTATGGCGGACAGGAACACGGTTTTGAAATGAAGGGACCGAACTTCAACAGCTTCTCTCAAACCGCCTCCGGCATGGTCGCCCAAGGGAAAACGGTGGAGGAAGCCAAAACGGCCCTGCTCGACAAAGTCGGCACCGAGTTCGACGCTTTTCTTGAGGCCCAACCGGACGGAAAACCCTTCTGCTTCTGGTTTGGCCCCACCAATGTCCACCGCAAGTGGACCCAGGGCTCCGGCAAGGCACTATGGGGTTTGGAGCCAGATGAACTCAAAGGCAAGTTGCCAGGATTTCTCCCTGACGTGCCCATTGTTCGCGAAGACTTCGCCGACTACCTGGGTGAAGCCATGGCCTTCGATGCCGGGCTCGGGGTGTTGCTGGATCGACTCGAAAAGGCGGGCCAACTCGACAACACTCTCGTCGTGGTCAGCGGCGATCACGGCGCTCCCGGATTTCCTCGCGGAAAATGCAATCTCTACGACTTCGGCACCGGCGTCGCCTTCGCTGCGCGATGGGGTAATGGGAAAATCCCCGCCGGCCGCGTGGTGGATGATTTTGTGAACCTGATGGATCTCGCTCCGACCTTTCTCGAAGCCGGAGGCGTGACGCCTCCCGATGTCATGACCGGGCGCAGTCTCATGCCGGTGCTGACTTCGGAAAAATCCGGTCAGGTCGATCCCGAGCGCACCTGGGTCATCACGGGCCGCGAACGCCACGTCGGCGGGGCCCGAGAAGGCGGCAAGCCCTACCCCCAGCGCGCCCTTCGCACCAAGGACCATGTCCTCATCGTGAACTTCGAACCCGACCGCTGGCCCATGGGCTCACCGGGTTCGGTCGAGAAAGGAACCACTCCCGACTACGACACTCTCGCCAACGACACCTTCGGAGCCTACGGAGATCTCGATGCCAGTCCGACCAAGGCGTGGATGATCGAGCATCGCAACGATCCCGAGGTTGCCGAGCAATTCGAACTTGGCTTCGGCAAGCGACCGAAATACGAACTCTACGATCTCTCCAAGGACACCGACGAAATCGACAACGTCGCCGGACAAACCGACTACACCGGGGTGCAGGCAGAGCTTGAAAAACGACTCATGGCTGAACTGACCCGTGTCGCAGATCCCCGCGTCACTGCCGATCCCGTGCCTTTCGAGAACGCTCCCTTCACCGACATTCCGCCTCGCGGAAAACCCAAACCGAAGAAGAAGCCGTAACCGCAGCCGGAAATCCACGGACCTTCACTGGTCATTCTCTTCGTCGTCGGAGCCCTCCCAGTGACTGAGATGCTGTCGTAGTTTTCGGCGATCGGAACGGTGCACGATCTGGCGCTTTTGTTTCGGCGTCAGTTCCTGCTCCCGTTTTTTCATCCACGGAGCGGGTCCGGAATCACCGGCCATGATGCAACCCAGCGGAGTCACCTCGGCTACGATGTCGGCGAGTTCGAACTGCTCGATCTGACCACGCACCTGAGCCGCCGACTTGTATCCGATCGGGCTTTCTGTGAGATCGCCCCTTCCATAATACCAGCGGATGTCCAGACCGCGGGTCGACTTGGCAATTGCGCGGGCAATCGCTTTGTCATCAGTCTCCTTGTTCGCTTTGCGAAACTCCCGGAGCGTTGCGGTTCGTGATTGATTCCGCCCCGCGCCATGGGGCGCAAAACTCAGGAACTCCGCATTGTCCCTGCCGAGGGTCACCAGAATGGGTTCGGCCATGTTCAGTGGGATCAGGCCCAGCAATGGTCGACCCGCGTCATCTTTCCACGCCGGCGTTGCCCCTTTGCCGTGGAGAAAATGATCTCCGCGGTTCCAGACAAAGTTGTGTTCGTTCCCAAACTCCGTCACTCGCCGCGCGCCGGATCGCTCGAGAAAACGCGCGTGGATGGATTGGTGATTGGCCCTCGTCCAACGACTGACATACTGCAGCGCATCCCAATAGTCCCGCCCGATCTCACTCTCGGTGTCGAGCCAAGCCGCTGCCTTGGGAATTCCCCTGGCGATGCGATCGGTCTCTTTCAACGCCGCCTTGTGACCGCGCTGATAGACTTGGGCTCCCAAGCCTCGGGATCCATGATGCGTCACGAGGGTGTAAAACGTCGCGCCATCAGTGTCATCGAGCGATTTGCTGCCACCGGCGGCATCGTTCAGTTTCCGGGCGATGTCGTCATGCCCGGCTTGATCCAGAGCATCGATCAAGCCACGATTCAGCCTGAGCTTGCCGAGATAGGCAAAATGATTCCCATCACCCTGATCGGCGAGGTGCATCGCAGCGTGTTCCTCGAGCCCTTTGAGAAAAGGGTTCGACCAGACGCTCTCTTCCAGGACCGGATGATGATGTCGATCCTCCGTCTTTCGCCCACCGAAACCGAATCGCGTCGAAGCCATCAGCGAGTCGAGCATTTCGCCCGTGTTTTGATCACAACGAAAGACCGTCGCATACATCGAGCAGCAGATATCCGCGCTGTGGGCCGCCGGAAGAATCGCGTTTCTCACCGTGATGGCTCCGCCGACCGGGATCACCGCTTCCCCCGCTCCGGCAGGGCAGGCGTCCGGCATCACCGCCCCGCCCTCAATCACCGGCGTGCGCAACAACTGATCCATGGCACGTCGCACCGATTCGAGATTCTTCTCATCCCGGTCGCAGGTCGCCTCGATCGCTTCGGAAAACGGGAGCGAGGCCTCGCGAGGCGTCAGTTTCGGATCCGGCCTTTCGAAATTTCGCTCCAGCAACTTCATCAAATAGGCAGGATCGGAAATCCCACGCTCCTCATACCCACGCAAGGCCGCAAGCAGGGCAGGAAACTGCGGTCCCGGCGGCCATCCCGCCTCGATGAGGTCCTGTGCCGTGACGATGGGCATGACAGAGATTGCCACAGGAATTATCCGAATCAATTCGTCGAAACCGGCACACAAGTTGCGACCCAATGAAAAAAGGACACTTTTTCGGAAAATTAAACTTGTTATTTTTGTGGAAATTTCATATTCCCGAAGTAAATAGAGTGTCTTTTTTGTTGAATTATTTTTGAACACAGGTAACACGGCGGGCGTCTACGCACTGAGACGCGATCCATCAATACGGCTCGAGGCACCCCTAAACTGGCCCGAAATCACCACCATCCTCCATTCATTTTGGAGACAGGTCGGCCTCGCTGTTGAGAGAATCGTGACAAGCGCAAGTCATCCCCCCGTTTTTTCCCGAAGGGAAAAAAGCGTGTCTTTGCGTATTTTTGCTGATAGACCCTGACTGACCACAACAACACCACCTCGACCCTTATAGACCATGGCTAATCTCGAAATGGATGGCGGCATCAAAATCTACCTCCGGGAAATCGGCAAAACACCGCTTCTCACCCGCGAGGAAGAAGTGGAACTCGCCGATCGGATCAAAGTCGGCGACAAGGAAGCCCGCGCCCACATGATCAAAGCAAATCTTCGCCTCGTGGTGAAGATCGCGCAGGACTACGCCAACTACGGCCTGCCGCTTCTCGACCTGATCTCGGAAGGCAACATCGGCCTGATG
>JAGROX010000247.1:0-7294 GCA_020440025.1 Verrucomicrobiia bacterium | reverse complement strand
CCCTGGCCAACCAGAGCAAGACGATTCGCCTGCCCGTTCACATGGTGGACAAGATCTCCAAGATGCGCCGGGTCGCCATGGTGCTGAGCGAAGAACTCGGTCGCGAACCCACCGACGAGGAACTCGCCGAGGAGATCGGGATCGATCGCGCCAAGCTTTCGCACCTGAAATCGGCCGCGCTCCGTCCGGCATCGCTTGATGCGCCCATCAGCGACGACGACACCACTGAGTTTGGTGAAATCATCGGCGATGAAAAAGCGCAGACGCCGCTGGAACTGCTCAGTCACAAGAACATGCACATGCAGCTCGATGACCTCCTGGAGGTTCTCGACGAGCGTGAGCGCAAGATCATCGATGCCCGTTTCGGTCTCAATGGCCAGAAGCCGAAGACCCTTGAGGAAGTTGGTCAGGAATTTGGCGTGACCCGCGAACGCATTCGTCAGTTGCAGAACATCGCGCTGAAGAAACTGCGTCGTGCTCTTCAGAAGAAAGAAGATCCGGGTCCGCGTCCGCTTCGCGACGGCAAACCCAAGAAGAAGGGTGCCACCGACGAGTTCGAAGACGATGACGACGGTTTCTTCGACGATCACGAGCCGTCAGCGGCCCTGTCCATGTGATCGACGAGGTCTATTCGACCAAAACCACTTAAAACGAAAAAGGGCGCCTGTGATGAACAGGCGCCCTTTTTCTTTGATTCGATGTCCTGATCGATCAGTTCCCGTAGACCTTGTCTTTGGCATCACCACCTGACATCAGATAGGCGAGCAAGTCTCGAACTTCATCGGCGTTGAGACCGTTGATCAGGCCGGGTGGCATCTGCGATACCGGGGATTGCTCGATCTTGGCCACGTCGGTGGTTTTTACGGTGATGGCGTCGGCTCCGTTCACCGGCGGATAGATATCGACGGTCTCGCCTTTCTCGACCACGAGCCCGGTGTGAAGGTCGCCGTTTTTCAGCGTGACGGCGAACGATCCATACTGATCGGAAATGACCTTGCTCGGATCGATGATGCTCTCCAGCACATAGTTCGCATCGAACTTGTTGCGAATGCTGGTGATGTCCGGGCCAATGTCGCCGCCGAGTCCGTTGAAGCGATGGCAGGCGGCGCAACCGATGGCGTGGAACAGACTGCGGCCGTTCTCGAAACTCGCTTTCTTGAAAGCGCCCCCGCTGGCACTCTTCGAGGCGGCTTCAAGGGACCAGTTCTGGCCTGGGCCTTTCGGTGGCTTGATTTCAAAATCGGGCACCGGATTGAAACTCTCCCCAGTCAGGTCGGCGAGAGCGGTTCGCTCGGCATTGGTGCAATTGCCGAGCGCTTCGTCACGCAGATTGGTGAGGAATCCGGTGAAGCTCGCCCCCCCGGTGAACTTCGCTGCTTCGCTGAGGAACTCGAAATACTGCCGCCGTTGTTTCAGCGTCCAACCATCCTTCAGATTGCGCAGCATGAAGGCGTAGTTGATCTCACGTGACGGCGGGTGCTGGGCCAGCATCTCGAGAATCTTCCCACCGTATCCGGCATTACGACTGGCCAACTCGGTCCAGTTGGGAACCTCCGGGGCACCCCGATTCACAATCAGTTCCATTGCCTTGCCGATGACCGTCGGGGATTCGAGATAGACCAACACCCGAACTAGTTCCGTGTTCACATCCGCATTGGCATGAGGAAGCAACGGATCGAGCTCGGCGATCACGGCATCTCGCTCGGCGATCGTGGGTCGACCGAGACGAATAAAATTCAGCGCGTAGGCGCGGAGCAAGCCGAGGAGTTGGGAATCGTTCAGGGACGCGGGATCGAGTTCTTGAAGAGAGGCTAGCAAAGGTTCGCGATGTTTCGCCGGATCACCCATCCGGGCCAAAGCCACGGCTCCCGTGATCCTCGCCTGCGGCGTCGCCTCGACGATGACTCGATCTGCCCATTGATCGACCGGTTGGGACTCGAGCGCCACGCGCGCCGCATGACGCAAAAATCGGTCCGAACTGGAAAGATGCGGCCACGCCTGCTCCACGGCGCCATCGACGGCTTTTCCATGAAACACCTCCAACTGCGCCCGAGTCGCCCGAGTCGCCCTGGCCACCTTTGCCTCGGTATTCTCCGCGGCGGGCGTTTCACTTGGAGTCGGTCCATCATAAGTCACCCGATACAACGCACTCTGCGTGTTCCGACCGCCAATCGTAAAATATAGCGCCCCGTCGTCGCCGACGATGGCATCGGTCACTGGCAGCGGTGCCCCATAGACGAAGGGTTCGCTGGTGCCTTTGTATCCAGCCCCATCTTCCTCGGTGTGAATGGCGTAGATCGTGCCGAAGGTCCAGTCGAGCGCATAGATCGCGTCCTGATACTTGGTCGGAAACGCGGTCCCAATGCCAGAGACAACTCCGGTCGGCGATCCCGGCCCGATCTCGACCAGCGGCGGCAGGCTGTCCTCGTAATAGGTGGGCCATTTGCCGGTCCCAGAACGCCAACCGAAATCCGCCCCACTGACCACATGACAGATCCGGGTCGGTCGATACCACGGCATGCCCATGTCCCACTCCATGTCGGCGTCATAGGTGAACAGATCACCGTGCTTGTTCAGGGCGATGTCATATTCATTGCGAAATCCCGTGGCAAGAACCTCGTAGGTCTTGGACTTCGGGTCAAAGGTGGCCACCCAACCGCCCGGCGCCAGCCGTCCTCGGGCATGACCACGAGCATCCCACTGACGTGGCAATAGCAGATCTTCGTCCCAAGTCGGCACCCGGGAACCTGCGATCTCCATCAGGTTGGTGTGATTCCCCGCAATGACATAAAGGTGCTTGCCATCCTCAGTCGGAATCACCGCGTGATTCCCATGCTCACCCCCGCCATTTGCGCCGGGGAGATCCTCCACCGCGTCGAGTCTTCCGTCCCCGTTGGAGTCGTGAACGCGCACCAGCGTCTTGCCGCTGATGTGAGCGTAGAGACTGTCGAACGCCCAAGTCATGCCCATCGCCCCGGACACCTCTGCAGGAACTTTTTCCACCTTCACTTGAGGCGTCGCGCCCTCGCTGATTTCGATCTCAAAAAATCCCGCCTTGCCCTGATCGGAAGCGATCAACTTCCCACCCGGCATTTTTGTCAGGGCTACCCAAGAGCCCTGCTCCTCACGAGGCACGGTATAGAGCAACTCCACCTTGAAGCCTTCGACCGCCGTGATGTCTTCCGGTGTCAGCGGTGATTTCTTCTGAGGAGCACCACCTCCACCGGGTCCCTGGATCCCTGCGATTCCCCACGGTTGGACGCCAAAGTTTCCGCGAGTCATCAGTTTCTCCTTCCAGCCCGAATCATCGAAGTCCGGCTGCTCCCAGCCGTCGGGATTGGAAAAAGACAGCTTCCAGGAAAGATCGCTCAACACATGGCTGGCCTCCGGCGTGACGCCTTCCATGCTCAGTTTCAACACAAAGGCCGCGACGCCTCCCTTGTTCTGAGCTCGCACGGCGATCACGTTTTTTCCCGGCTTCAAGAGGCTGGCCACGTCGTCGCGCATGATGGGATCGCCCCAATCCGGAGCCTCGCCAACGCGTTTTCCATTGATCCAAATCTCCGCATAGTTATCGCAAGTCGCGTAGAGCCTGGCACTGGCGAGTTTGGAAGGTGCCTCAAAGGTTTTCCGCAGATAGATCGGTTCGTTGTCGTTTTTCTCCGTGCGCCAGATCCATTGGGGAAGCGGTTCCGATGACACCCAGCCATAGGAATCTTTGGCAGATTCTGCCGGAGCCGCTTTCGCCGCTTGCTTCGTCGCCGCACCGCTGGCGATCGCCTTTTCCAAAGCCGCCTTGGCCGCGTCTCCCGACAAACGCCGCAGCTGGATGTCCTTGAACTCCACCCGCATCGCCGGCCCCGCATGCAGTTGCAGTCCGATCACGCCCTTGGCCAGCGCTTCCGGGTGATGATCGGTGATATCCACGGTGGTGACGCCGTTAACCTGATGAATGAGGCGGTTCCCGACCACGATCACCCGGAGCGTGTTCCACTCCCAATCCGTCAACGTCGCGCCATCGCCCACTTCGCCGACGACCTTGGTGGCCCCGTCTTTCCCGACTTCCACGCGCTGTCCTCGCTGGGCAATGATGCCGCGCTTGCCGAGTTTCTCGCCATAGAGCATGCCAAAATACTCAGGCTTCGGATGCAGGTCCGCCTGATAGCCCGCGAGGACGAAATTGTCTGCATCCACGATCGAGCTTCGATATTGCAGTCCCGAGTTGTTCCCGCGAAACCGCACCAGACAAGTGATGTCAAAGTCGGCCAACTCACCGCCCTGCCAAACCAAGAAGGTGTTCCCCTTGGTCGGATTCTCCGCCGTCGTTTCCCCGACGATGACGCCATCCGCCACCGACCAAAACTGCGGTAAGCCCTTCCATCCATCGAGACTCTTGCCATCGAAAAGCGATTCCGGCTCGTCAGCGACAAGACTACATACTCCCAGCCCCATGAGGAGGCAGGAAAACAAGATCGCCCGCAGACCGCGGATCAGGAAAATGGCAGGGTGAGGTTTCATCCCTCACCTCATGCCTGAAAAATCTCCCCACGTCCAGCCCGCAAGAACGGGAGTCATCCAAAGTCACCAACCGAACAGCTAACAGCTCACGACTCCTTCACCGGAATCAGAACCACCTTCTGCACATCCATCACCGCCTTGCCGGCTTTGGTCAGCGGCTTGATCGCCATTTTCTGCTCACCGATGTGGGGAATTTCCACGATGCCGAGCTGACGACCTTTCCAGTTTTGGAATCCGCCGGTCTCTTCGACCTGAAACTTGAAGGTCTGATCATTCACCAGCAGCGCGACTTCGCTTCCGCCGTTGCCTTCGCCACAGCCCTGCACCAGTTCGATGCGGAACTTGCCCGGGGAACTGACGTCAAACGTCCACTCTGCCCAGTCATCGGCGTCGGTCCAGAAACCGAGGCAGTTTTTTTCCGGCTTTGGCTCAAAACGCATGTTCTTCGAAAAAGTCGCCGCCGTTTTGGCGTGCAGTTCGATGGAACCATCGATCCCCTGTCCCGCATGATCGCCCTCCGGGGCGGGACTGAAGTCGATACCCTTCACGAAAAAGGAAGGGCCGTTCGCCTTGTCTCCGGTGAGCAGATTGACCTGATACTCACCCGGCTTGTCGAGGTAGAGGTATCCGAGGACGAGTTCGTACTCCTGGTGCTCCTCGTGACCGCCGGTGCGCGGCGCGTAGCTTTTCACCATCTGATCGCCAACTTTCACCTGCACGCCGATTTTCGGAATCGTGGAGGTGTAGCGGAGCTTCACGAAAAAGCGACCCCAGCGCGGAGCACTCATCTTCCAGCCCCAGTTGGAAAAGTGGCTGCCTTCCGAGTAAGTGCCTTCCTTGGCATCGACAGAGATCGTGCCACGGTCACGGTCCACTTCCATGGTGTAGGGTTTCGCCTCGGGAACCTGCTCCAGATTCTCAAAAGGGTCCGGAGGAAGGTTCGACGTCGGAGCCTCTTCGGCAGACCTCGTAAGGGAAGGAACGAAAGGCAGAAGCAGGCAGGCAACCAGGGCGGGAGTTTTCATGGCCGCTGACAGTACTGTTCCACCATTCCAATGGCAACAGTGAAAAGACGTCCCTCCCGGAGCGATCACGGCCCCTCGACTCCGCGATTCCGGTGTTTTACGGAACGAGCAAATTCAGTATCATTTTGTTTTTACCCGCCTGCCTCTTCTCGACGTTGTCGGCGTCGCCACCCTGCTTTTTTCTCCTCCGGACTCAACCCTGTCTGATCCATGACCCTACCCTCTTTAGTCTTCCCTTCAATTCTCCGGCCTGCGCTTTGCGCGGTTTCGCTGGGCCTCCTCGCTTTGGCTACGAACGGTTTCAGTCAATCCGACGAAACCAACAAGGACGGACCGGCCGAGGGACATTCCTATCATGGCGATGTCTTCAATGAAGGGCCGCGCCAAGCCGCCGTGCTGATCCCGGGCACCGGGGACATCGATTTCCCCGTGACCACGAGTTCGCCCGAGGCGCAGAAGTTTTTCAATCAGGGCATCGGCCAGCTGCACGGCTTCTGGGATTTCGAGGCCGAACGCAGTTTCCGCCAGGTCGCCGCGCTCGATCCGGATTGCGCAATGGCTTTCTGGGGCATGGCTCAGGCGAATTTCGACAACGCCAAGCGAGTCGAGGGATTCATCAAGGAAGCGGTGGAGCGGCGCGACAAAGCCAGCCCGCGCGAGCAGCTCTACATCGATGGGCTGAAGAAG
Organism: Verrucomicrobiia bacterium; assembly: GCA_020440025.1. GTDB lineage: Bacteria > Verrucomicrobiota > Verrucomicrobiia > Verrucomicrobiales > DEV007 > JAEUHH01. Next base: position 1,064 of record JAGROX010000247.1, on the reverse strand, counting down.
TATTTCGACAATCCCAAGCAGGATTTCAAAATCCGGCTCCGTCAGCTCATCCGCGTCTATGAGGGCATCATCGAGAAATACCCGGATGACCTCGAAGCGAAGGCCTTTTTGGCGAAGCAGATCTATTTCAACAACAAGAGCGGCATCCCCTACAACAGTCACTACGCGGCCAATCTCGTCATCGGCGAAATCCTCGCGGCGAATCCGCATCACCCGGCGCATCACTACCGCATCCATCTGTGGGACGGAGAAAAGCCGGAGATGGCGATCGAATCCGCCGCCGGCTGTGGACCGGCCGCGCCCGGTATCGCTCACATGTGGCACATGCCCGGTCACATCTACTCCAAGCTGAAGCGATACAACGACGCCGCGTGGCAACAGGAAGCCTCGGCACGGATCGATCATGCCCACATGATCCGCTACCAGATCGTTCCCGATCAGATTCACAACTTCGCCCACAACAACGAGTGGCTGACCCGAAACCTGAATCATGTCGGTCGCGTCCGCGAGGCCCTCGATCTGTCGCGCAACATGATCGAACTGCCGCGTCTGGCAAAATTCGAAGGCGAAGGTGACAAGAAAACCTACAAGCCCAACGGCAGCTGGCAGTATGGACGTCAGCGCCTCCGCGACACCCTGCTCCGCTTCGAACTCTGGGACACTCTCATCGCCGAAGCCGAGAACTCACATCACCTCCAGGCCGATCCCAAGGTCATTCCCGATCTCGAGTGGAACCGCGTCGTTGCCATCGCGAAATTTGAAAGCGGTGATCATGCCGGCGGCTTGGCTCATCTGAAAAAAATCGAAACCCTCCTCACCGAGACCACCACCAAGCGGGACAAAGCCATCGCCGATGCCGAGACCAAGGCGCGTGAGGCCAAGAAGAACGACAAGCAGATTGAGGAATCGAAAAAAGCCGCCGAGAAGAATTTCTCCAAGGATTTCACCGAGCGGGAAAATGCCGCCAACGAGGTCCGCGTCTATGCCGCCCTCACCGCGACGCCCGCCGATACCAAGAAGGCACTCGAACTGTTGCCCAAGCTGAAGAACCTCGCCAAATCCCG
>JAGROX010000246.1:8516-9054 GCA_020440025.1 Verrucomicrobiia bacterium | reverse complement strand
CTGCTCCCGACGTCGTCGATGGGGATCTGATCGAGCACCGTAAGATGGCTGAGGAGATCCAGCAGAGCTTCGAGATTCTCCGGATCGGCGCGGTCGGCGATGGGGGATTCGATGAACCAGTAGCCGTCGCGTTTTCCCAGAATGGTGTCACCACCGGGGCGTTTGATCACCATGCGACCAATGGTATCCGGAGTGAGGCGGAGGAGTGCCTGACCTGAATCATAACCGTCGGCCAGAATCCCGCTGTCGTTCGAATCGCGGTCGCTCCACCAGATGACGACGCCCAAGACGACGCTGGTGATGAATAGAGCGAGGGTGGTGATCGGTCTCATCGGGATGGAAAAAATCGGCGCGACGTTTCGAGTCGGTTGGTAGGTTGGAGCTAGTGACGGCGGACAAACCAGACAAAACCAGCGGCGAGCAGTGAGAGGACGGGAAAGGCGAGTGTGATCAGATTCTGCAGTAGGCTGAACTTGGCGGGATCGACAGCGAGCACGTAGGCGGTCGGTTTCCGGGGAGAAATGCCAATGAGCTCTTC
>JAGROX010000246.1:0-8457 GCA_020440025.1 Verrucomicrobiia bacterium | reverse complement strand
TTTCCCCGAGGGTTGATCAGATTGGGATTTCCGATCACCACCATTCGCGATGTCGGTTTGGCCAAGGTGGGATCGGCCAAGGCACCTCGTTCGACCGAAGCGGCCGGGTAGATGGGCCAGGGATTGTCCTGGTCTTCGCTGTAGGTCACGTCCTCTCGGCGGAAGTCGGTTTCTCCCCAGAAATTCTGGGCGGTGATCATCAGCGGGTAGGGACGAATGTTGTCCATCTTCAGTAGATCGCTATCCATCTCGACTGCCAGCGACTGGGTCTGCCCGGTGAGTTGGGTGGTCATTCGAGCCAGTTGCGGGGCCACTCCCGGGCCTTCCAACATGGCGACCGTGACATCGTAGATCTTGCGATCCGTGAGGCCGGGAATGCTGGCGACACTGAGCACGCGATCATCTCGGGGACCGACGCCATGGGTTCTGAGAAAGGTGTTGAGCGCCTCGTCTTTCGCTTCCGGATCGAGCATCACGAGCAGGGCACCGCGTTTCTTTTCCTCATCTTCGTTGTGCCAAAAGTCAGCCAGCAACTGCACCTCGCGTTCCGTCATGGACTGATTGTTGCCGGCTAGAATGACCGCATCGGCATCGTCCGGGATCGATGAAGCTCCCTCGAGAGCGATGGACTCTACGCGGGCGTTTTGAGTGGCGGCGAGTTTCGAGAGTTGCTCCGCGATCGACATGATCTCATCGCCCTGACGTTTGCCGATGACGAGATAGATCTTTCGCTGCTGTTTCTCGGTCACTTCGAGTAGGGCAGAGGTGAGCACCTCCTCGCCGCGGAACTCGAGTATGCGTCCCGACGAAGCTTCCCGGGTGACCAATTCCTCGGCGCTGATGATCTTCTTTCGATCACGCGAAAAAATCACGATGGCATCCCGGGTAAATTCGATCCCTTGCTCGTCGCGGAGTTGGGCGAGGCGCTGGCGGTCGCGGCTCAGGTCAAGCACTTCTGCGGTGACCCGTTTGCCACTGTTTCGTTCGTATTCGGCGAGGAGTCCTTTGACGTCATCGAAAAGCTCCGAACTGCCGAGAAACGCCATCACCAGGGTCACATCGGAGTCGAGTCGATTCAGAAAATTGATCGAGGTGTCCGAGAGGGTGAATTTCCGGTTCTGCGTCAGATCCCAGCGGTGATAGCGCGAGCAACTAAGATAGTTCACCTGCACAAAGATGACGAGAGCGAGCAAGATCTGAAGCCCGACATGTCCGCCGATTTTGAAACGTTCCAGCAGGCGCTTCGGCGACCTGACAGGGGGCCGGTTTTCCAGCGGAATGGACGCCACGGCAGGCTCGACGGTCACCTCGGAAGGTGCGGTCGATTTGCTGGATTTTTTTGGTTTTCCCTTGGCCATGTAAGAGGGTGTGGTCGTCGAGTCAACAGGGTCAGGTCAGAGGGCTACGCCCGCCATTTTCGATAGTCGAGAATGTGCTGGGTGAATGCCAACAACAGGGCGCTGAGGCTGAGGTAATAGACGATGGGACGAGTATCGATGAGTCCGTCGCTGAACGTGTGCATGTGCTCGGTCGACGAGAAATAGGTCAGCGTCGACGTCCAGATCGATCCCGGCGTGGTGAGGAACTGATGCAGGAATCCGAGGAAATAGTGAAGCATGACCCCGACGAAGGTGATCATGGCAGCGATGAGTTGGTTTGATGTCACTGCCGAGGCAAAGGTTCCGATCGCGATGTTGAACAGTCCGATCAGCAGCAGGATGAGGGCGCTACCCCAGAAGGCGCCGGGATGAAAGGCGGCTCCCGTGCCGGTGACCCGTTCGAACAGGGCGAAAAATCCAAAGACTGGCAGCAAGAGCACCACGTAGAGGATCACGGTCGCGAAATACTTCGCCAGCACCACCTCGGCGGTCCGCACGGGAGCGGTGAAAAGTCCCTCCAGCGTGCCAAGCTTCTTTTCCTCGGCGAAAAGCCGCATCGTGATCAGGGGAAACAGGATGAAGTAGCCCATCCAGAACCAGCCCGAATCGAAGAGATTGTAGATCAGGCTGCGCGAACTCACCGCGGAACGCATGGCCTCCACCAGCGTGCTGAAGAGCCAGCCGTTCAGAAACACGAACAGCGCCAAAAGCACAAAGGCCAAGGGCGAGAGAAAAAACGATCTCAGTTCTTTTCGGAGGAGAATGAAGAAGGCGCGCATGAGCTTGAGAGGGGATCAGGAATCAGGAATCGGGAACCGGGATTCAGGATTCTGATGGTGGAGCAGCGGCGCGGTTGGTGAGATCGACGAAGGCATCTTCCAACGAGGCCTGTCGGCGGGAGAGCTCCCGGAGGTGCCACTGCTTTTTGACAGCGAGTTCGAAAATCTCTTCGCGCACATCAATGTTGGCGTCGGTTCGGATCTCGATCGCCGCCCAGCCCTGTCGGGTATCGTGGTGGGTGGCCGAGGTGATGCCGGGAAGCTTCTCGAGTTCGGCGAGGACGGCGTCGGGTTCGCCCTGCACTTCGAGATTCACCGTTCCCGCAGCCCGGAGTCTTCGGACCAAGTTTTGCGGCGTATCGGAGGCTTTGATCACACCGCGGTCGATGATGATGACCCGGCCGCAGGTCATTTCGACCTCGTGAAGGATGTGGGTGGAAATCAGGATGGTGTGCCTTTCCCCGAGTTGACGGATGAGATCGCGGACCTGGCGGATCTGGTTGGGGTCCAGGCCATTGGTCGGTTCGTCGAGAATGAGCAGGTCGGGCTTGTTGACCAGAGCATCGGCGAGCCCCACGCGCTGACGATAGCCCTTTGACAGCGTTCCGATGAGCTTTCGCTGCACCTCGCTGAGAGCGCAGATGTCCATCGCTTCATCGACCGCCCGGCGGCTCTCACGCCAACCGAGGCCTTTGATCTGGGCGCGGAAGCGGAGGTATTCGCTCACCCGCATGTCGGTGTAGAGCGGCACATTCTCCGGCATGTAGCCGACCCGGCGTCGCACTTCGATGGATTTCTTGAAAATGTCGAAGCCCGCGACGGTGGCGCTGCCTTCGGTGGCGGAGAGGAAACAGGTCAGAATCCGCAAAGTGGTGCTTTTTCCCGCGCCGTTTGGTCCCAGGAAGCCCACGATCTCTCCGCGTCCGACATCGAACGAAATCGCATCGACCGCGGTACGGCCGGCATAGCGTTTGGTCAGGTCGGAGACGTGGATCATGGGGAGTGTGAAAAAGCGACGCGAACCGACAGGATAGACGAGGATTGATCGCTCGGCACGCGCTGACTTGGAGAGACTAGGACAGTAGGGGGAAACAGAGCAATCGCAAATTCCGGTGAATGCCCGTGGCAGGAGGAAAACAGTGGGGAAATCAGGGTTTTGCATCCCTTGGCGAAAAAGCTGCATTTTTCCACTACCCGTTTGCGTCTCCGCCCTATGTCACGGATGGTTGCAAGCCCTAGATTTTACCGTGCCTTTCTGACTGTCCATGAGTGCCACCAATATCGCCGCGCGAGCCAATGCTGACTTGCTGGAATCCAAGTACCTTCAGTGGAAGGAGGATCCCAAGTCCGTCGAGCCGACCTGGTCAGCATTTTTCGAGGGTTTTGAGCTCGGGCAGTCTCAGACACCGAAGGCGATCAATTTTGCGGAATCCACTCAAGATGAAGGAGGTCTGGATCTGGCGACCCGGGCCCGCATCGTGACCCTGGTCTATTCGTTCCGCAGTATCGGTCACACGGCCGCGTGGCTGGACCCGCTGAGTCCGCGCCCGGAAGAGGGGCGGCTCAGCCTGAGCGAACTCGGATTCAAGGAGGAGCATCTCGACGAGATCGTCAGCACTCAATTCTATCAGGATGCTCGGCAGATGCCTCTGCGGGAGCTGGTCGATCGCATGCGCCGCATCTATTGCGACAAGATTGGCTTCGAGTACATGCACATTCAGGACGCCGAAGTGCGGGATTGGATCCGGGGGCGCATCGAAAATCGCATCGATGCCGAGCCCAACACCCAAGCGGAAAAACGGACCGCCCTGACCTGGTTGGAAGAAGCGGAAGAGTTCGAGCGATTTCTTCATCGCAAGTATGTCGGTCAAAAGCGCTTTTCTCTGGAGGGTGGTGAGTCCCTGATGGTGGCGCTGAACGCGATGCTGGAGCGCGGCCCGAAATCGGGAGTCCGCGAGATCGTCATGGGCATGGCCCACCGGGGACGCTTGAATGTGCTCGCCAATTTCCTGCACAAGCCGTTGCGGGTGCTGTTTTACGAGTTTTCCGACAACTACGTGCCCAATCTGGTGGCGGGCGATGGCGATGTGAAATATCACCTCGGTTTCGAGGCGGTGCGAAAGGCGGCCACCGGAGAAGAAATTGCGATTCAACTCGCCGCGAATCCGAGTCACCTGGAAGCCGTCAATGGCGTGGTGGAAGGAAAGGCCAGAGCTCGTCAGCGCGATCTGGATCCCGAAAAGCGCGACCAGGGCGTGAAACGCAACGCGGTGCTGCCGGTGCTGATTCATGGCGATGCCGCCTTCGCGGGGCAGGGAAGTGTGGCCGAGTGCCTCAATCTTTCTCAACTCACCGGCTACCGCACGGGGGGCAGCATTCACATCGTGGTGAACAACCAGATTGGCTTCACCACCTCACCAGAAGATGCTCGTTCCTCGGTCTACTGCACCGACGTGGCCAAGATGATCGAGGCGCCCGTGATCCATGTGAATGGCGACTCGCCGCTCGACGTGATGTTCGCCGCGGAACTTGCTCTGGATTTCCGCCAGAAATTCAAACGCGACGTGGTCATCGACATCGTCTGCTACCGCCGCCATGGACACAACGAGGGCGACGAACCCGCCTTCACCCAGCCCAAGATGTACCGTGAGGTGAGAGCCCACGAATCGACAGCCACCCTTTTTAAGAAGGAGTTGGTCGAGAGCGGCGAATTCACTCGCGAGGACGTCGATGCCATCGAGCGAGGTTGTCAGAAAGCGCTCGATGCCGAGTTGAAGGAACTCGAGGAGGCCCAGCAACGGGGCGACGACCATGATCTCGAGGGAGTGCGCACCGAACCGCAAGCCGAATACAGTCACGAGCCAGTGATGACCGGCATTCCGATTGAGACGCTCAAAGAGATCGGGATGAGAATCACCGAGCCGCCCGCTGACTTTCTGCTCAACGAGAAGATCGAGAAGCGCTTCCTCGAGCAACGACGCAAAGCGATTCAGGCCGGTGGCCCCTACAACTGGGCAGCGGGCGAGGCGCTCGCCTTTGGTGCCCTGTTGCTGGAAGGCAAGCCGGTGCGCCTTTCCGGACAGGATTGTCGTCGAGGCACCTTCAGCCAACGCCACGTGGTGCTCTACGATGCCGAGACCCGGGATCGCTACAAGCCGCTGAATCACTTGAGACCGGATCAAAAAGCGAAGCTGTGGGTCTACAACAGCCTCCTTTCCGAGTTCGCCGTGCTGGCTTTCGAGTATGGCTATTCCGTGCAGGATCCCGAGATGCTGGTCATCTGGGAAGCCCAATTCGGCGATTTCGCCAACGGTGCCCAGGTCATCATCGACCAATTCATCTCCTCGGCCGAGAGCAAGTGGCAGCGCCCCAGTCAGATGGTGCTGTTGCTGCCGCACGGCTACGAAGGGCAGGGACCCGAGCATAGCAGCGCCAGGATGGAGCGTTTCCTCCAGCTTTGTGCCGACAAAAACATGCAGGTCTGTTACCTGACCAGCCCGGCTCAATACTTTCACGTTCTACGCCGCCAGATGTGGAGCAATGTGAGGAAGCCGCTGATTCTGATGACGCCCAAGAGTCTGCTGAATCACGATGGCTGCGTATCCTACGACGCTGATTTCGCCGAGGGAACCGCCTTCCGCGAAATGATCGATGACGAGCATTTGCTCACCGAGGATACCTCCCGGATCGATCGATTGATCTTCTGCACCGGAAAAGTCTACTTTGACCTGTTGGAATACCGGAAAACGCACGAGATCAAAAACGCGGCCATCATTCGCATAGAGCAGCTCTATCCCTTCCATCGGGAATTGCTCAAAGAGATCGTGGCCCGCTATCCGAATTCCCAGGCCAAGTGGGTCTGGTGCCAGGAGGAACCGCTCAACATGGGCGCGTGGACTTTTATCGGACCTCGACTCCAGAAACTGACCCGCCATCGCGTTCGCTACGCCGGTCGGGATCGGGCCGCGAGTCCTGCGGCTGGTGCCAAAATCATTCATAAACGCGAACAGGCCGCTCTGGTCGAGGACGCTTTCAACGTTTGAGTTTTTCCCTTTTCTCTTTTTCCCGTCATGGCATACGAAATCACCATTCCCTCCGTCGGAGAATCCATCAATTCGGCGACCATCGCCACCTGGCACAAAAAAGACGGCGAAGGCGTCAAGGCCGGCGATCAGCTCGTGACTTTCGACACCGACAAAGTTTCTCAGGATCTTGAGGCCGAGCGCGAAGGCATCCTCCACATCGTGGCCGCCGAAGGCGAAGAAGTGGCCATCGGTGCCGTGATTGCCACCATTGAAGAGGGTCAGGTCGCCGACTCAACAGGGTCAGATGACGGCCAAAAAGCGGCTCCTGCCGAAGCTTCTGCGGACAGTGACGCCAATGCTGGCAGCGAGGATGACGAGTCCGTGCGCGCCACGCCGGTCGCCCGGAAAATGGCTGAAGAAAAAGGGCTGGATCTGGGCACGGTCGAAGGATCGGGAGCCGGCGGTCGCATCACCAAGTCCGATGTCATCGCCGCGACCGGTGATGAAGCCTCCAGCAGCGCCGATTCCAAACCCGCCCTCTCGGTCGTCGATGACGCCAAGGCCGAGTCGCCCAGTCGTTCTGCCGAAGAAACGGTGGCTCGCACCACCCGGAAAAAGATGACGCCGCTGCGTCGCAAGATCGCGGCGTCGCTCGTCAGCGCCCAACAGAACGCCGCGCTGCTGACGACTTTCAACGAAGTCGACATGTCCGCGGTGATGGATCTCCGCAAACGGCTTCAGGATAGTTTCGTCGCCAAGAACGGGATGAAACTGGGCTTCATGTCCTTCTTTGTGAAAGCGGTCGTGGAAGCCCTCAAGTCAGTGCCCGGGATCAATGCCCGGATCGATGGGGACGACGTCATCACCAATCACTTCTTCGACATCGGCGTGGCCGTCGGCACGGAAAAAGGACTCATGGTTCCCGTGCTGCGCGACTGTGACACCAAGACCTTTGCCGAAATCGAGCAGGACATCGCCAACTACGCGAAGAAAGCTCGCGAAGGCAAAATGCAGCTCGATGATCTCCAGGGCGGCGTCTTCACCATTTCCAACGGCGGCATCTACGGCTCCATGCTGTCGACCCCCATCCTGAATCCGCCCCAGAGCGGGATTCTCGGGATGCACAACATCATGGAACGCCCCATGGCTGTGAATGGCCAGGTCGTCATTCGCCCCATGATGTATCTCGCCCTCAGCTACGATCACCGCATCGTCGACGGCAAAGAAGCCGTCACCTTTCTCATCCGAGTGAAGGAATGCATCGAAGATCCCACCCGTTTGCTGGTGGGCGCTTGAGGGGACACGACGGGGCGAGTGGTCTTAGCCACGGGAGCCGCGTCGGCAACCCGTCGACGGATGGTTTTCCCGGGGACGGCCTGCCATCGTGGTCCTCGGTGATCTCGGCGGAAGAGGCGCTGCGGACAGCATTGGAGGTGTTGCGGACGGCACCGTTCCCCCCATTTTGATTCTTGGCCCAAGAATGGGCATCCAGAGCGTCACAAAGCCTATTCTCGTCCCAAGAATGCCTTTTGTGACCATTTTGCCCCTCCAGCCGCTCCCGACCGCCATTTTCGCCCCACCAAAGAGGGTATGGTCCGCGACCTAACAGGGTTCAGTGGGGGCATTTCCAGCGGTCAGGAGGCGAAAATCCGCCCGAAAAATCCCCTGGGCACTCCCGACAGAGCGCCCTTTCTCCCCATCCCCACAGCCACCGTTCAACCGTTTCGCTGTCGGTTTTTGTGCCCCAGCGGCGTTTCGCAGGCAAAAATGCGGGGTTTCCGACGCAAAACCTTCATTTTTGCAGGTTTACCGTCAAATTACGAGCAAAAACGCAAGCTTTCCGTCGGAAATCCCGCAAAACTGCTCGTCATAAAGGAAATGAGTGGGCAGGATCGCGGGTAAACTTATTGTTCGGCGATGAAATATACGAAGAAGTCGGCAGGAATCGACGCGCTGATTCTCGGAACGATTGCAGCGTTTGTTTGCATTGGAACGTTGATTGAAGATCCAGTGGTGTCGAGCTTGTTCTTCCCGATGATCATGTATGTCGTGGGGACAGTCTTTATCCTATCCCATTTCTATCCCATGGAATCGGGAGTCCTTCATACCTCCGACGTACTTTGCCGGAAGGTGATGATCCCTCCCCACGATACCGGTGGGATAACGTGGGGTGTTTTCGGCTACGTCGTTGCGACAGTCGGGATGATTTCGATTCTTGGTGACCTCGGGAGCTTTAAACAATGACGCGCCGAACAAACACCTGAGGCCATTGGT
>JAGROX010000005.1:41139-46594 GCA_020440025.1 Verrucomicrobiia bacterium | reverse complement strand
TTGGCCGACATTCCATTCTGGAGATAGCCCATGGGGTTTTCGACCGAGAGGACGGGATCGCGAAAGAAACGCCAACTGAGAGTGGGGGAGAGGAGGGTGGTCGCGCGATTGGCGAAGAGAAAGGACCACGAGGAGGAACCGACTCCCAGGGAGCCCTTGGTGCCGAATCGATAGAACTCCAAATCGGGAACGTGGGTCGATTCTCCCTTCTGGTCGGCGAGGTGCGGGCCCGGCTTTTCGTCGATCAGGAGGGCGCGGGGCGGAAACAGGGACGAGATCTCGGCGTCGCCAAATTCGGTGAGAAAACCGAAGAGATTTCGATCGATGGGTTCGGCCCAGATTTTTTCCCGAGACTGGAAATAGCCGCTGACCAGCGTCGCACCGATTCGGGTGTCGATGGCGCCAGCATAGAAAGCCACCTGTCCGCCGTCGCCCCAACCGCTGACGCCGATGGTCGCTTCGGGTTCCTGGGCGGTGATCCAATCGACGGCGGCGAGCACTTTTTGCACCTCGTAACCGATGGGGTGGCGTCCCATCTGAAACGCCTGGCGATAGATCCACTCGCGGTGAGTTTGGTTGGCAGTTTTCAGTTTCGGATCGTCCCCGTTTTCGCCGAGGTAGAGTTGTCGATCGAGAACCGCCGGAATGATCACGGTGAAGCCGTTGGACGCCAATCGTCGGACCAGTTCGCGCCGATCGAGATCGCCCTCTGCGATGCCGACCAGTTGTTCCGGAGTCTCAGACGTGTCCGGCACCATGATGACATAACGCGGCTGTTCGGAGTGGAGATCCAGGCCTGGAATCACGAGTTGGCTGTCCACACTGATTTGTCCGGTGGCGTGGTCAGGTTGGTGAGGTTCCACCAGCAGGCCCTCACTCCAGACGCCGACCAGAACCGACCAGCGCACCTGCCAGACGCGAAAGGTGTCGGCCTCCGCCACGAGTCCTGGAATCTCTCCCTCGCCGAACTTTTCCAACGTCACTGGAGAGACCCGTTGATCGACGACCCCGATCATCTTCTGGAACCGCTCCCGATTGGGTGTGACCGATTTCTCGTAGGCTGCCGGCGAGGCGTAGTCGTAGTTCCATAATTGCGCCCGCTTCTCGGCGGCTTCGGCAATCTTTCGTTCCACAAAGTCATGGGCTCCATCCATGAGCCGCTCGGAGAGATCGGCTTCCGGCCAGTCAAGGAATTGGGTTCCCGGGAGAGGCGTTGACGACGTCGTTGCTTCTTCGGCTCCCAAGAGGGTTCCGGCGATGAGTACGACGGGGAAAAGGAACAGGAGAAGGCGGAAGCGGATCGAAAGGTTCATGAGCGGGAAAACGGTCGCCACATTGTGACAGGGCTGCCTTCCTTTTCCAATCTTCGCTCTGGTGCCTGATCGTGGGAAAAAGCGGAAAGAAAAACGAAAGGTGCTTACTTTAGAATCATTCTAAAATAGCTTGCGGGCAAATTCTGTCGTGGCATGGTCGCTCGTTGTCGCGTTTGCTGTTTCCCCGATTCCCATGAGCCAATCTGTTCCGCCTGATCCCCCGTCCAAAAATGGCTCAGCCGTTTCCCCTTGGGTTCACAGCTTGGTGGAGTTTCTCAAGCGCGAGGATCAGGTGGAGGCGCTCCGGGTGAATCCCGAAAAGGGCACGGTTTCCGTGGCGACCTTGGGTTCGGTAGATCATCCGGCCCTGCAACGCCGACTCGAAGCGGTGCTCGAAAGCATGGATCGCGAGCACCTGCTGGATGGAAATGTCGGTAGCGAGTCGGATGCCGCAGATCTCGCGGGGAGCTATGGCATGCACCTGAGCCGCGATTCGGGCAAAGCGACTCTGGAAAAGCCATCGTGTCCCACTGCTCCCCACCTCTGGCAGTGGCGTGAGTTTTCCTGGCCAGAGCCCGAGGAACTGGAGGCACAGAGCCGAGAGGAGTGGCAGACCTTGGCCATTCAAGCGACGATTTGTGGGGTGGCGCTGATGGCTGCCATCGTGCTGGAAAAGATGGCGGGCGAGACCGGTGGCTGGATGCTGACCGCGAGTCGGGTGTTGTTTGGCATTTCGCTCATTGCCGGAGCCTGGGATGCGGCAGTCGATGCCTGGGAAAAACTGCGCGACCTGCAGCTCGACATTCATTTCCTCATGCTGGCGGTGGCGGCGGGAGCGGTGGCCATCGGTGCCTGGAGCGAGGGCGCGCTGTTGCTGTTCTTGTTCTCCTTTTCGGGAGCGCTGGAGCACTACGCGATGCATCGGACGCATCGGGAGATCAATGCCTTGACCAAGGCGGCTCCGAAAACGGCCAACGTGTTCAAAACCGATGGCACGACCGAGGATCGACCCGTCAGTTTGCTGCGCCCGGGAGACATTCTCGCGGTGAGACCCGATGAAGCCTTCGCCGCCGATGGCAAAGTGACCTTTGGTGAGTCCGCCGTCGATGAGTCAAATCTGACCGGTGAGTCGAAACCGGTGAACAAGCAAATTGGCGACGAGGTCTACGGTGGAACGCTCAATCTCTGGGGCGCGGTCCGAGTGGAAGTGACGCGTCCGGCGTCCGAGAGTGCCTTGCAGAAAATTGTCCGGCTCATTCACGATGCCCAGCATTTGCGTGCGCCGAGCCAGCGTTTCACTGATCGCTTCGGCACGAAATATACCTGGGGCATTCTCGCCGCCACGGCTCTGATGTTCTTTGTCTGGTGGCTGGGATTCGGGGTCGAGCCGTTTCGCTCCGCAGGCGAGGAGCAGTCCGCTTTCTATCGCGCCATGATGCTGCTCGTCGTCGCCAGTCCCTGCGCCTTGGTGTTGTCCATTCCGTCAGCCATTCTCGCCGCCATTGCCTGCGGGGCGCGTCGCGGTGTTCTCTTTCGCGGCGGTGTGGCGGTGGAGAATCTGGCGCTGGTCGACACCGTGGCGATGGACAAGACGGGCACGCTGACCTCGGGCGAATTGAAGGTGGGTAAAGTGGAAAGTTTCCCTCACGGGCGAGAGGATGAGATCCTCGAAATCGCGCTCACCTTGGAGCGAAACTCCACCCATCCCATCGCCCGGGCCATCGTGGCCTACGCGGAGTCCGAAGGGATCGAAACCCAGGAGCTGGAGGAGTTTCGATCCTTCAGTGGCAAAGGCGTTCGCGGAAAGGTGGGAGCTGATCTGAGTTACCTCGGTAGACGGGAACTGATGGATCGGGGCGAACTCAGCGAATGGATGGCCTCCGTGCCCGAGCCACCGCTGGAGTTCACCGAAGTCTGGGTGGTGCGCAAGGATCTCATGGGACGCATCCTGCTGAAGGATCAGGTGCGCGAACAGAGTCGACCGGTTCTGGACTATCTCGCCAAACAGAATATTCACACCTTGATGCTAACCGGCGATCGCCGGGGCGCCGCCGAAGAAGTGGCCAAGAGTCTCGGCGTCGAGGAAGTTCGGGCGGGACTGCATCCCGAAGACAAAGTCGAAGCCATCCGCGAACTCACCGAGGCCGGTCACAAGGTCGCCATGGTCGGCGATGGCGTGAACGACGCGCCCTGTCTGGCCGCTGCCTTTGTCAGCGTCGCCATGGGCGGAAAGGGGAGTGATGCCGCGCTCGAGCAGAGTGATGTCGTTCTCATGAACGACAAGATCGAGAAATTGGTCACGGCCCGTTTCATCAGTCAAAAGGCGCGCAGAATCATCAAGCAAAACCTGGTGCTCTCCCTCGGAACCGTCGTTCTGATGGTTTCCCTCGTCGTGTTGGGACTGGCGGAAAACCTGACGCTCGGCGTGCTCGCGCACGAAGGCAGTACCGTATTGGTTTGCCTCAACAGCCTGCGGCTCCTTTTCGTTCACGAGCCCGTCCTGTCGGCGTCGTGACGGAAACGTCACCGCGATTCAATTTACCCCGCTGACAGATTGCGGGAAAGGTGGGGTGTTCTCGGAAGGGTTCCTTGCTGGGTGCCTCGCCTGAGAACGCAGGTCAATGTTCAGGCTTCCTGAGCTGCTTCCATATCCTGCAATAGGGGTGAGAAAGGGCAGTCGCCAAATACCGGGGGTGCGACTGCCCTTTCTTCGTGTCCACTCGCCCAGACCAGCGGGTTTGACTTGTCACATACGAAAACTTGTATATTCCAAAAATCGTATATTATGAGTTTCAACACGATGAAAGAAAGCTTGAGAGTCTACAAATGCCTTTGTGACGAGACCCGTCTGCGGATCTTGAATCTGCTCAATCACGGGCCGCTCTGTGTTTGTCACATTCAGGAAATCCTCGACGAATCCCAAGTCAGGATCTCGAAGCAACTCTCGCTGATGCGTGGTCATGGGCTCGTCGCCGTGACTCGCAACGCCAACTGGCGGATCTATCGGATCCCTGAAACCGCACCCGCGCTTCTGGTCGAGAATTTGAAATGTCTCCAGGACCTGAAGCAGGAGGGAAAAGTCTTTCGTGCCGATCTCAAAAGGCTTTCCCAGTTGGATACCTCGGCTGCCTGCGTCGCCCCGGAATTGGATGGACAGGTCGTTGATGAAAAATGTTGTTCAGTTTCGCCCCAGAAGAAAAAATGAAACCAGACCGTCCCTACAAGATCCTGTTCCTCTGCACCGGCAATAGTGCTCGTTCCATCTTTGCCGAATACCTGACTCAAGTCGTGGCCCCAGGCGTTTTCGAGGCTCATAGCGCGGGTTCCATGCCCAAGGGGAAAGTTCACCCCATGGCCTTGCGGGTCCTCTCAGAGATTCACGGCATCGATGCGTCCGATGCAGAATCCAAAAGCTGGGATCGCTTTCGTGACAGCGAAGTTGCGTTCGATTTCGTCATCACCGTTTGCGATCACGCCAAGGAAAGTTGTCCCGTCTGGCCCGGTCAGCCGGTCATTGCCCACTGGGGATCGATGGATCCCGCCGCGGTGGTGGGAAGTGAAGAGGAAATCTATCAGGCGTTCAAGAACGTGTCCTTTGAGATTCGTCGCCGTCTCGAGTTGTTTGCCTCGCTTCCGTTCGAGAAACTGGATCGACTTCGCTTGGAGCAGATGACAAGAGAGATTCCGAATGCGACTAGTCCGGAACTCGCTTCATGAAAAACGGACTCCACTGGTTTTCCGCCGAGGTTCTCGGCACCTTTTTGCTCGTGCTATTCGGCTGCGGAAGCGTCGCGACATCGGTGGCGATGGGTGCCCCTGCGGGCCTGTTTCAGGTGGCCATCGTCTGGGGGCTAGGTCTTAGTCTGGCGATCGCTCTGACCGGACCTCACAGCGGCGCGCATCTGAATCCCGCGATCACGATTGCCTTTGCCGTCTGGACCGATTTTCCCAAGTCGCGGATTCCGGGATATATCGTGGCGCAATTCATCGGTGCCTTTCTCGCTGCGGTCGTGGTCTACTTGCTCTTCGGACCCGCGATCCGGGTGTTCGAGACCAGCCATCAGCTGGTTCGCGGACTTCCCGGCAGCGAAGCCTCCGCGATGATTTTTGGCGAATACTTTCCCAATCCCGGTGGCGCAGCC
>JAGROX010000005.1:38367-41068 GCA_020440025.1 Verrucomicrobiia bacterium | reverse complement strand
CTTGTTGGCGATGGGAATTTTTGCGCTGACCTCCAAAGGTAATCCCTTTCCTCCCGGACGAGCGACGCCACTGGCGATCGGTCTCATGCTGACCGCCTTGATCTGTCTGTTCGCTCCCGTTTCGATGGCGGGATTCAATCCTGCACGCGACCTCGCGCCTCGTCTTTTCTCGACCTTGGTCGGATGGAAAAGTTACCCGTTTACCGCCAACGGCAGCGGATGGCTGACCGTCTATGTCGTCGCGCCGATACTCGGAGCGGTGGTCGGAGGATGGTTTGGCGGGAAGATTTTCCCTCTCGCTGAGCCAGCCGAAGCGACAGAGGATTAGGGCTCCAAGCCTTCGGGCAACTCATCGGTTGCCGGGATTTCACCGCGCAACATCCGGGCACCGAAACCGGTGAGTCTTAGATAAAAGTCCGATGGCAACCCGTGGAGGCCGAGGAACTGAACTCCGTCGCCTACCGGCACATCATTGGTGCATTTAAAAATGGCGGTCCCTTCGTCGACCTCGTCGAACATCGCCACATAGATCATTCCGGCCCCGGCCCGCTTCGCCCCGATCACCTGTGACCAGAGAAATTTTCCACCCAGTCGGGGAATGGCATCGAGTTCATCGCCGTGGAGATTGAACCAACTGAATCCCGGATAGACCACCGGCAGGAAATCGATTTCCCGTTCCCCGCACCAAGCCACATCGGGAGTCCAGAATTTCGCAGCGTGACGCGTCGCTTCCTCGGGCGTGCGGTAGCGTCCCACCGTCCAGGGACTGAGGATGTCGGCCTTGGCGAGCAATTCATGGAGCTTCGGATCGGCGACGGCATCGTGAGTCTGGTCCCGCCACCAGGTGGGAATTCCGAGCATGACCGCACAGCCATCGGCTTTGAGGAAATCGACCAACTCGGCGCATTCCGCGAGGGTGTAGGGGCGGTCGTCGTCGAAACCGATTCCCCAGATCGAGATCACCGGTTTGCCCTCGTGGTGCAGATAGGCCGGGTCTTCGGTGATGCGGGCCTGCTCCCGCAGGATTTGCCAATCCTGACTCACTCGGGCGACCTCGCCCTTTTTCAATCCGCTGAGATCATACATGACCGCATAGGTCCGGCCGGCGCGATTGGCGCCTTCGCGACAATGACGCAGGACCTTGTTCTTCTGATTAAGTAGCCCCGGATTGTCGAGGCCGTTTGCAAAGCGTTGGACGAAGGCGCCGTCGATCCCATAGTCGCGCATCCACTCGAAGTGCCGCAAGACAGTCTCGCGATTGGCGGAACTGAATACCTCCGCCACCCGACCATCGGCATGATGGAATCCGGTCGGATATCTTTCGAACTCGGACAATTCCGAAACATCGGGCCAGAGGTCGACCGAGACATTGCCTGGTTCAAACGGTCGAAACGGATTCTTGGCCCAGTGAATCCAACCGAGATCATCCCGGTCGCCTTCGCAGGTGAACCAACCCTGATAGCCGGTCATCACTTTCCCCGTCAGAGTCGATGGATCGACGCCAGGATTCGACGGTCCGTCATAGGGGCCCCATTCCTCGCCAAAGGCAGGAACCCAAGCGATCAGGAGGGCAAAAAGGACATGGCGAAACATGCATTCAAGAGGGTTGGGTCCGACATTGAACCCTGTTGGGTCATCGG
The DNA here is from genome assembly GCA_020440025.1 of Verrucomicrobiia bacterium. Lineage (GTDB taxonomy): Bacteria > Verrucomicrobiota > Verrucomicrobiia > Verrucomicrobiales > DEV007 > JAEUHH01. Next base: position 39,428 of record JAGROX010000005.1, on the reverse strand, counting down.
CTGCGGCCAGACTCGACGATGGTGGCCATCTCGGTGGTAAGGCGGGTGACGATCTCCGGACTCTGGAGATAGAGATTCGTCGTCTCAGCAGGATCGGCCGCGAGATCGTAGAGTTGACCCTTGGGATCACCGGGACCGGGTTTGACCTTTTTCGGCTCGGAAAATCCACTCGAACCGAGTTGGTCAATGAGCTTCCAATTTCCCGAGCGAATCATCATGGCACCGCCTCCCGATTTCATGACGATGGGCGCGCGAATCGCCTTGCCCTCGGGCTGCGTTCCTGCCAACACGGGAAGCAGACTGAAACTGTCGGGACCGGCCTCGGCGGGGAGTTCCGTTTTCACGATGTCGGCAAAAGTCGCCAGGAGATCGGTGAAGCAGACTGTCTGGTCGGTCACTGAGGAGGGTTTCACTGTGCCCGGCCATCGAACCAGAAAGGGCATGCGATGTCCGGCTTCCCAAGCGTCGGCCTTCATGCCGCGCAGTCCGCCGACAGAGTCGTGACCGAAGCGTTTGGTGTCTTCCGGATACCACACCGGGCCGTTGTCTGAGGTGAAAACAATGAGCGTGTCATCGCCCATTTTTTGTTCCTCCAGCGTCGCAAGGACCCGTCCGATCTGGGCATCGACCATCATCAAAAAGTCGCCATACATCCCGGCGCCGCTCTTTCCTGAAAACTCGGGCGATGGCAGCCACGGCGTGTGCGGAGCCGGGTAGGCGAGGTAGAGCATCAGCGGTTGCTCGGCTTTCTTCCCCTTGGCGTGAGTTTCGATGACAGTGATGGCCTCATCGGTAAAGCGCGGCAGGACATCTTTGAGTTCCAGATCGGGAGCAATGCCACCTTCGCGCCAGAAGGCGCCTTGAATGGGTGTCCAGCCTTCGCTGTTGTTGGCGTCAATGTGATCGGTTGGCGGCGAAACCGCCATGCGATCCCGAATATAGAAATAGGGCGGGATGTCGGTGGAGGCACGAATGCCGAAGAAGCTCTGAAATCCGCGATCTGCGGGGCCGCCGGGGAGGGGATTCTCGTAGCCGTTTTCGAGAAAACCGCAATGCCATTT
>JAGROX010000005.1:0-38300 GCA_020440025.1 Verrucomicrobiia bacterium | reverse complement strand
GGCTGTTTGGGCCAGACATTGACGTTGGTTCGGAAAGGAAAACGTCCCGTCATCAGTCCATAGCGTGACATGTGGCAAAGCGGACCGGGTGCGTGGGCATCGGTGAAACGCATGCCTTCGGCGGCGATGCGATTGATGTTCGGCGTCGGAATTTTCGACTCAGGATTGTAACAAGCCGGATCACCATAGCCCATATCATCAACGAGGATGACAATGATGTTGGGCTTTGCCGCCTGACTCGTGGGCGCGGCAATGGCGAGGAGAGAGGCAAGCGCGAGAAGGAGAAAGCGAGGCATGGGAAGCGGGGGCTATTTTTTCGCCTTCTTTTTGGCGGGTTTGAGACGAGGGGCGTATTCCGGGCGTTTCTGAAGCTCATCAAGGAAGGGCGCGTATTCCGGAGTCTCCATCCAGTTTCGCGAAGGTGGTTCGCCCGGATTGACTTTGCCCTCGGGGTAGTCGGCTCCGGTCTGGCTGGCATCGACCGAGGCGCTGAAGGTCTCCAGTTCTTTTTGCAGGCGAGCGGCGACCTCGGGTTTCTCCGTCGAGAGATCAGTGGTTTCCTTGGGATCCGCTTCGAGGTCGTAGAGCTGATACTCGCCTTTTTCGGGTTTTTCGGAGAGCAGTTTGTAGCGGTTGTCGACGATCGCGGCGCGTCCCTGGTGGCGGAAAGGAATGGGTTTCTCGCGAGGTCCAATTTCATGGGTAAACATCGGGCGCAGACTGAGGCCATCGCGGACGGCGAGCAGGGCGTCGTCCGGCGCGCCGACGACTTCTGCCAGTGTCGGAAAAATGTCCAGGGTGGCCGCCGGATACGAGGTGATGCGGGGTTCGGTGATGACAGAAGGCCATTCGATGATGGCAGGGACCCGGAGTCCGCCTTCGAAAACCGAGCCCTTGTGGCCTCTCAATCCACCGACGGAATCGGGCTTCACTTCCGGGAGACCGCCGTTGTCGCTGCAAAACCAGAAGAGGGTGTTGTCCTCGATCCCATACTCTCTCAGCCCGGCGCGCAGGGTGCCGATGCTGCGATCCATGGCGACGAGTTCGCCGTAGTGATTGGCCGAGCCTTTGTCCAGATCGGCAAATGCCGACTTGTCGTCTTCGCCCGCGACAAATGGACTGTGGGGAGTGCCATACCAGATCACGGTGAAGGTGGGGCGGTCTCCCTCGCGGTGGCGATCAATGAATTTCATCGCTTCGGCGACCACGATCTCGGAGGAGTCACCCTCGAACTCTTCGAACTCGCCCATGCGACTGAGGATGGGATTCCGATCGAAAAAATTGGTGACCGACAGCCACTCATCGAAACCGAACTCGCCAGGGTTGTGATCGTCACTCGCGAGCACGGGCACGCCGGGACCGCGCAAGCCGTTGAGGTGCCACTTGCCAAAATGTCCGGTCACATAACCGGCGTCCCGAAGCGCTTGAGCGACCGTCCTTTCCTGTCGATGCAGAGCGTAGCCGTGATTTAGGACGCCGGTGCGGTCATTGGAACGCCCGGTCATGACGCTGGCGCGGGTTGGTGAACAGTTGGGCGCTCCGGCGTAAAAGCGATCAAACCGTAACCCGTTGGCCGCCATGGCGTCGAGGTTGGGTGTCTTCAATACCGGATGATCGTAGTAGCCGGTTTGCCCCCAGCCCATGTCATCGGCCATGACAAGCACGATGTGGGGTTTGTCGGCGGCTGCGATGGAGTTCGCGACGGTGGCGCAGAGACAGACGGCGAGGCTGAAGAGGGGTTTCATAGCGTGATGGGCTCAGTCCTTTTTGATCCACTGGACGGCATCGACGACGACATAGCCGTCGGTGCCCTCATTGATCACCGTAACTTTGGCGGGTGCATTGGCTTTGAACTCGAACTCACCCAGCGAGACAAAGAGACCGTCGATGGGCGGATCTTTGCGTTCGTTGACGGTCACGGTCTTTTCGCCACCGGCATGATGCACCGTTACGGGGACGTTGCTGGCGCGGTTGTTGTTTTGCGGGTAGGCAAAACGGACCTCATAGATGCCGGATTCCGGTAGGGTCGTTTCAAAGGTCACGGTCGATTTGCCGTCGGCCACTTTGTCGTCGTGATGATAGCCATGGCCGACGTATTGCTTGGCCGCGCCGCTGGTTTTCCACGAGCCGCTTTTTTCGGCTTTCAAGTCATCGACAACGATGCCTTCGAGATCTTTCTCCATGACGCCGGACCGGGAGACCTCGCCTTCATACTCTAGGACCTGTCCATCGGCCAGCATCCGCTCGCGGAGTTTCTCGTAGGGCACCTCCTGCACGGCGAGGTCACGGTCGATGGCGATCGCGGCGGCGGTGGCGGCGCTCTGGCCGAGGATCATGAAGACGGGCTCCATGCGGATGGAACCAAAGGCGATGTGTGAACTCGAGACACAGACGGGCACGAAAAGATTCTGGCACTGTTCCTTTTTGGGAATCAGCGAGCCATAGGCGATCTCGTAGGGGCCGTAGGTGGTGACGCCGATGTCGCCCTCGTTTTGAACGTAACCCTCGGGGGTGATGTAGCGCTGCACGTTGTGGGAATCGATGGTGTAGGAACCCATCCCGACTGAATCGGGCGTGGGACGTTTTTTCTGAAGCTCGGATTCCGTCATCACGAAGTGACCGATCATGCGGCGCGCCTCGCGAATGTAGAGTTGGTGGGACCAATTGCCGTTGTCGGTGAATTCATCCTTGGGCAAACCCCAGCGTTGCATCTCTTTCTGCGCGTCCTCGGGAACACGGGGATCGTTGGCAATGAAATAGAGCCAGCCCATCTGATAGGTCTCGTGTTCTTTGATGATCTCCTTGCGACGCTCGTAGCTCGCGTCGGGGTAGTCGTAGTTGTAGCCGATGTTGTCGGTGCTCATCGGACCGTGATTGTTGGTGTCGGTCTTGTGATTTGGCAGGGGATCGAACTTGCCGAAGGTCTCCCGCCAACCGGCTTCGAAGATGCGGACGAGCAGTTCGTATTGGGCCGGGTCGTAGCCTTCCGGCTTGGGAAACGGGATCCGGTTTTCGGGATGATCGGTCAGACACATCCGGAAGCAGTAGGCTTGCACCTTGTTGTCTCCGGCGTGTTTTTCGCCCGGGTGTTCGGCAGAAATGCGGGGCAGCACGCCGCTGGAGGGATCGCCGGGAATCTTGTAAGGGCTGATGGGCTGGTCGACGGCACCGAAGTGATGGCGATGATGGAGAACGCCCGTCTGAACGCCGTTCCACTCCTCGCCATAAACGTCGCGACCTTCGCGGCCGACGTGATAGTCCACTCCGGCAGTGGCCATGAGGTCGCCCTCGTAGGTGGCGTCCATGAACATCTTTCCGGCGAAGGTTCTGCCGCTCAGCATGGTGATGGAGACGATGCGGCCCGCTTCTTTTTTCACGCCTTTGTTCCGATCGAGGTATTCGTCCCGGTGAACGGGAATTTCGAATTCCTTGACGTAATCTTCGAAGACTTTCTCCGCGACGCTGGGTTCGAAAATCCACATGGTGCGATTCTCGCCATCCATGGCTGCGGTGCCCTGGCCTTTGTTGCCGTATTCGTCGTGTTTCTGCCACTTCCAGGTTTCTTCCTTCTGATACTCCTTCCAAATGCGATGATAAAAATCACGCGCCAGCCCGCCGATGACGGCTTTGTTGCCGGTATCGGTCCAGCCAAGTCCACCGGCGGAAAGTCCACCGAGATGAATGTCGGGGCCGACGATGACGGCTGACTTGCCGAGTTTTTTCGCTTGCACGGCAGCAATGACGCCCGCCGAGGTGCCGCCGTAGATGACGAGGTCGTAGGTCTCCGCATCGCCGTCCGCTGCGATCACACTAAAAGAGGTGCCAGAGACAATCATCGCCGCGCAGATGCCGGCGACCTTCGAAACCAAAAATTTGAGGGATTTCACTTCGGACGGTAATCCGAATTTCGGGCGAGGCAACCCGACTCAGGGAAAGGTCCCGCCGATGCAGATCAGCTCCCGAATCGTGTGGGCATAAGCATGACCGTGGGCAAAGGACAGACTGGCGCGAGTCCAAGCGCTGCCAGCCGGTCCCAAATCGTTGATGGCGACGACGGCGTCTTCGTCGAGCACCGGGGCATCCCATTTCAGGACGTAGACTGTGCCGTTCATCACGGGGACATAGAGGTGGTCTCCTGCAACCGATGGTGAGGCGGAAGCGATGTGTCCCCAGCCGCTGCCGGCAGACCGCTTGTCGCCCATCACGACGAAACCTCGGGAGTTTTTGACCTCGTTGGGGACGATGGTTTGCTGGTGGATCCCGGGACCCTTTTTGCCGATCGGCTCAACAAACCAGAGGAATTCGTCGGTCTTGGTGGCGCTTTCGCGCCCGAGTTGCAGAGGAAGTTCCAGATACTCGACTTTCCCGTTGTCCACATTTACCCGTCCAAGATAGGGCCGGGTGTAGCTGCGAAAATAGTGCCAAAGGCCCACTAGCAGATTCGAACCCTGGGTGATCATGCGGCCCTTTTTGGCGTCGGGGATGGACTCTGTTTTGGTCACGCGCTTGCCATCAATCTGGCGCCGTACCGAAACGTCATCGAGAATCGAAACGCGGTTCACGATTCTTCCGTTGCTGACATCGACGGAAAGATGCTCACCTCCGTCAAACAGGTGAACCTGATCGTTGCGAACGCGGAAGCTCATGGTGGCCATGAAACCTTCCAGCGGAAGGCTCCAGTCGGTCGAGCCATCGTTGAGATCGATCAGGGAAATGCCGTCGGGTTTTTCAGGCGGTCCATGCCCGCCGCCTCGGCCCACGATGGCGACTTTGCGTCCGTCGCTCAGGACTTCCGGGAGAATATGGCAGCCCATGTTGACGCCGCAGGTCGTCGTCCAGGCGACTTCGCCATCGGCAAGGTTGAGTGCCTGTAGCTGAGTCCACATGGCCACCGGAGAGTCGGCGTAGGTGTGAGGAAAATTCCCGTCGGGATTAGGCGGATAAATCTGTCGGGTGAAGACCAAGAGATCATCGACCAAAAAGGGAAGGGTGCGTCCCGCCGTGAGAATTTCTTTGGTCCACAGGGGGCCGCCATCGAGGTCGAAGCAGGCGATCGTGCCCGAGGTGTTGATGAATACGACGCGCTCGCCATCGCAGACCGCGGGCGGCGACGTGCTGTCACTGAAGCATCCAGAGAGGCGCAGCGGATACTTTCCGGCGATCGGTCGTTGCCAGAGGATCTCGCCAGTTTTGGCGTTGACGCACCACGCTACGATATCGCTGCCGCGTGGTGTATCAGCCGTGACCTCCTTGTTCGTGGAGAAAAAGAGGCGATCCCCGACGATGACGGCGGGACTTTGTCCCGACTCGGGCAAGGTGATTTTCCAAGTTATGTTCTCATCGCGAACCACGCTCCAACTGAGAGGAGCGGGTTCGCTGGTTGAGAAGTCTCCCGAGGTGCCTGCGCCCTGCGGCCAGTCACCGGCATTCAGCGCCGACGTCAGAACCGCGAATGTGAGTGGGATGAGGAGGGCGCGCATGAGATCAAATCAGTCCAAAGATTTGATCTTCACATTGCGGAAAGAGACGACGTTGCCGTGATCCTGCAGATTGATGTGTCCCTTGGTCGGCTTGCCGAAATCGGGGAACTTGGAGAACTTGCTGGCGGCGACTTTTTCGTCCCAGTCTTTGGAGCCTTTGACGTACTCGCAGTATTTCACGCCATTCATGTAGTGGACGCACTTTTCCGGAGTGATGAGGATGCGGAGCGTGTTCCACTCGCCAGCCGGTTTGGTGGCATCGGTGTCGGCGGCGTAGAGCTGATAGAGCCAGCCGGCTTTCTGCGGATCGTGACCGTCGACGTTGTCCTGAATCTGGACTTCGGGGCCGGTGTGCCACGGCGGGGAGCCGGCTTTCTCGATGACGTGATACATCAGGCCGCTGTTGCCGCCCTTGGAGATCTTGAAGTCGAGCGTGAGTTCGAACGCGCCGTATTGCTTCTTGGTGACGATGTCGCCGCCGCCTTTTTCGGTGAGGGTGAAGACGCCGTCTTTCACCTGCCACTGCTCCTTGATGCCCTCGCCGTTGTAACTGCGGAAATGGGCCCCGAGGTCCTTGCCGTCAAACAGCAGGACCCAGCCTTCGGCCTTTTCCTTGTCGGTCAGGGTGTTGGGTTCATCGGCCACGGCAGCCATCGCGAAAATGCCCAGAATGGCGGCGGAAAAAAGAGAGGGATGTTTCAATGTCATGACCGCTAGGTATCAGTTTCCACGGATTCCTGCAAGCGGCGGAAATCGGGAAAATGGGCGCTCGGCCTCAGGCTTTCTCCCGCAATTTTCGATCCAGAAAGAAGGGTGCGAAGGGGATCAGGGCACAGGCAAAAACGATCACGCACCATTTGAAGGTCAATTTCTTGTCCAGCAAAACGGCCAGCAGGCAGAAACAAAGGGCGATGAAGAGCAAGCCGTGAGTCATTCCGACAATTCGCACCGCCATCGGCATCTCGGCGATGTATTTCAGTGGCATCGCAATGCCGAGGAGAATCAGGTAGGAAATACCATCCAGGATCGAGGCAATACGGAGTCGGTTGAGTGAGGTCCGGAGGTCCATGGGCAAAATGGACCATGGTAGCCGGAGAGCTCTCCTGATTCAAATCAACTCGGCAATCGCCGAACCGTGATCGAGCAGAGGAATGGGACGCCCCGTGAAATCGGGAAGGAAGACGCCCTGATATTCGATTCCCAATACGTGATAGATCGTCGCCAACACATCGGCGGGAGTCAGGGCTCGATCGATGGGATGTTCGCCCCTGCTATTGGTGGCGCCAACGACCTGCCCGCATTTGAGGCCGCCACCTGCCATGACCACGCTCATCGCTTGGCCCCAGTGATCGCGACCTGGAATCGGAATCCCGGGCTGACCGGTGTTCAGCTTCGGCGTGCGACCAAATTCTCCCATGATCACCACCAGGACATCGTCCATCAGATTGCGATCCGCCAGATCCTGCATCAACCCGCCGACTGCCTTGTCGAGATAGGGTAGGCGAACTTCCAGGCCTTCCTTGATTTTCGAATGCGTGTCCCAGTGCGGCATGTCCACGGTGACAAAGCGCACCCCGTTTTCCACCAAGCGCCGCGCCATCAGGGTGTAGTGGCCCCATGGACCACGACCATACCGATCACGGGTCGCGTCGTCCTCTTTTTCCATGTCGAAGGCCTGCTTCGCATTGCTGCCGAGAATCATGTCGATGGCGCTCTGCTGATGCGAATCCATCGCCTCCATCGCTCCGGTCTGATCGAGTTTCCGGTTCAGGCCATCTAGTTGACGCAACAGACTGGCCCGCCCTGTCATTCGATCTGCCTGACCAACCATGCCATCGAGAAACGGCGGCGAAGCGATCGCGGAGGCGTAGGTCGAAGCCAAGTATTTCTGCTTCATGTTCACCTGGAAGGGATCGTAGGCACCGCCGAGATAGCTGCCTCCCTGATAGCCGGGGTAAAGATAGACGCTCTCCGCCGCCGGCAGCCCGATATAGGGGGGGAGTCCCTTCACCCGCGGTCCGGCGAGCTTGGCGACGCAGGAACCGATCGAGGGTGCCTTCTGAGCCTTGTCCACCGAGGTGCTGCCAAAGCGTCCCGTCAGCATCCAGTGGGCCGCCGCAAAATGATCGCCGTTGTCGTGATGAACCGAACGAATGAAGGCCATCTTGTCTGCGTGCTTCGCGTGTTCCGGCAGCATTTCCGAGAGACGGATGCCCGGCACGTTGGTGCGGATGTCGCCCCAGGGGCCCCGGTATTCACTCGGGGCCTCGGGCTTGGGATCGTAGGTCTCGAACTGACTCGGTCCACCGTCCAGCCAGATGAGGATCACCGACTTGTCGCTCGCGCCGGGGCGGATGTTGCCCTCCGCCTTGAGTTTGGAGAGATCGGCGGTGGTGAAACCAAACGCGCCCAGCGCGCCTGCCTTTAAGATCGTTCGCCGCTTCAGACCGGGTTTGGTGACGGACAACATGGTGAGTCGATCATCCACAAAACCGTGGTCGGAGAAAATGTAAATTCTATCCGTAATTGCGGGAAAAGGGGATCGAGGAATGGGGAGCTAGGATTGAGGGGGGATGCATAGCGGGGGCGTTGTCCGAAAAAACCTCGATCCTCAATCCCAGCTCCTCGATCCTTCATTCCTAAAGAATAGGAGTTTCCCTCAGCTAGTTTTGTGGCGACCGTCGCCTTTCCTTCCTCTCTACTCATCGTGAAAATCTCTTCCGCCATTTTTGACTGCAGCGCGCCCGATCTGGAATCGTGCCCGGATGAAACCCTGCCGGAGATCGCCTTCATTGGTCGGTCCAACGTCGGGAAATCGTCACTGCTGAACATGATCACGAGTAAACGCGACCTGGCCCGGGTTTCCGGAAAGCCGGGTTCCACGGTGCTGATCAATTTTTTCACCATCAACAACACCTGGCGTCTGGTGGACCTGCCAGGCTACGGCTATGCCCGGGTCGCGCGTAAGGACAAGGCTCAGTTCAATGAGGCGGTGGGGGATTACCTCAAAGATCGGCCCAATCTTTTCTGCGTCTTCGCCCTCATCGACTCGATGATTCCGCCCCAAAAAAAGGATCTCAATTTCCTTGAGTGGCTGGCGCGAAACGAGATTCCCTTTGTCATTGTTTTCACCAAGATTGATCGGGCGAGGCCTACGGCGGTGAAAAACAACATGGCTGCCTTCGCCGAAAAACTTGCTGAATGGGCCGAAAACGTGCCCGAGATGTTTACCTGCTCATCGAAGACCGGCAAAGGCAGGCTCGAGCTGCTCCAGATTATCGAAGAGGTCCTGAAGGGAGATTGAGGTGAATCTAGTGTTGGGTCGCGCCTTCTTGCGCCGCTTCACTTTTTCTTCGACAAGGCTTCGAGGTAATCCACCAGGCTGGCCATTTCGAAGACCGAGAAATTGTTCATGAGGCCGGGAGGCATCATCGACGTCGGCAGGGTGTCGCGTTTGGCGATGTCGGCTTTCAGGTAGCTGTGTTCTTGGGAGGCGATGTCGCGGATGGTGACTTTGTCGCCGGATTCATCGGTCACGAATCCCATGCCCATGGTGCCGTCCTTCAGGGTGATCATGGCAGAGGTGAATCCCTGGGCAATGGTCTTGTTGGGATCGAGGATGTTGGTCGCGAGATCGGGCCGCTGATAGGTCTGGGCGATATTGCCGAGATAGGGGCCGCGTTGCACCTGATCCTGACTGACGGTGTGACAGGCGACGCAGGTGGCTTTGGTGAAAAGCTGCTCGCCCAGGGCGACGTCACCTTTGGTTTTCAGAACGGCGGCGACGGCTTCCTCGACTTTCAGCGTGCCGATCTTGGGCGTTTTGTCCTCGGCTCGCGCCTGGAGTTTCAGCCCTTTGACGGCGTCTTTCGCGATCTTGGCAACGGCGGGATCGGTGTCGGTCACGGCGATGAGAATGCGGTCATCGATGGCGTGACTCTGGGATCGAGCGGCGGCCTGAATGAGATTGGCGCGGCGTTTCGGATTTGGCCATCCGGCATCAATCGCTTTCTGAGACATTTCGCGAGCTTCCGGACTACCTCCCTTGCGGGCAGAGAGGGCGAGCAACGCAGCATCGGCCCAGACACTGCTTTCGTCAGCTGCGGCCTCGGCGGCGTGCTCGAGGGCGGTGTGGTGGTTTTCCAATTTCGGCGCATCCAGAAAGGCCCGCATTGCGGTTTCGAACTGTTTCTGAGCTTCGGCGACACGGTTCCTGGCGTATTTGCCTTCGCTTTTGGCTTTGACGGGATCGGCGATGTCTTTCACCGCTTTGAGTTCTTCCTGCTTGGTGGCGATGCCAGCAGTAAGTCGGTCCAGCGCGGCGAGGGAACCGAGGGCACCTTCGCTGCTGTCGGTTTTGGCGAGGGCGATGACGGCGTTGGAAATCGTTAGCAGGTCGGAGTCTTCGCGGCTCAGCGCTTGAAGCAAAATTGGGATGCCGTCGGCGGGAATGGTCTCGGCGGTGGCAAGCTGGGCGACGGCGTCAGGGATGACCTTGGGGTTTTCCTTCGCCAGGGTGAGGATCCGGGTCAGGGCATCATCGGACTGAATCCGGTTGCGGCTCATTTCGCGAACGAGGAAACCGGCTTCGTCGGATGAAGCCTTGGTCAGCAGTTGCTTGAGAGTGGCGGCGACCTTCTCGGTCTCGCTCCACGGCTCAGGTTGGTAGTAGGGGCCGCGAGTGTCGGGTCGGGTGCCCCAGCTGTCCCCCTTCCACTCGCCTTCGTGATGATAAAGGCGGCAAAGGGCACCGAGAATCAACGGTCGCACATCGGAGCGGGTTTCACTGGCAACTCGGGAGATGAGGCCGTCGACAGCCGCCGGGGAATGGATGCGCATGATGGCCCGGGCGGCACCAGTTTTGGCGTCGAGCGAGGTGTCGGTGCTGTCGAGCACGGAGAGGCAGGCATCTACCGCGCCAAGCATGGAAAGCGCACGGAATGCGGTGTGCGCGACGACGGGATCATTGTCGCCCAGAGTCGTGGCGATCTCGGGAGCGAGGGAAGTGAGATTCTGACGGGTCGCTTCGACAATGGCCTCGAGCCGGGTGCGGGCATCTTTGCTTTTCAAGCCCGAAGCAAAGAGTTCGGCGGGAGCGGTGCTTTCACCGGCGGCAAAGCGGTCTAGTCCCATGTCGCCGAGGGCGCGGAGGACATAACGTTGGAGTTTGGCATCATCCGCCAGTGGGGTGATGGCCTTGATGACCCCGGCGCTGGAGGCGCTGGCGGTTCCTCGTTGAGAGACGGCATAAAGCGCGGCGATTCTGGCAGCGAGCGGTTTTTCACTGTCTCCGGCGAGCGCGACGAGGCTGGCGGTGGTCTCCGCATTGGCCGGGCGCCGGAGCAGGGCGCGCTGGGCTTCGAGCACCCGCACCTGGCTGAGGGATTCGATACCGGCGATCAGTTCGGCGTCGCTGAGCTTGTCGAAATCGGGCAGCGGCTCGGGCGTGTAGCCTTTGGGAGATACTCGAACGATGTAACCGACGCCGGGACCTTCCCACTTGAAGGTGGCGCCTTTCCAGCTGGCCTGATAGATGCCGCTCATCCCATCGACGCTGGCATCGGTGGGGCGCGTCATCTTGATGAAGGGCTGAGGGTCGGTGATCTCGGCGTAGGTCGCGCCATTCGCCTGCACGCTGTGATGCCAGAGCGCGCCCGTGCCCCAGTCGCAGGTGAGGGGCGCGTTGTTCCATTCGTCGGGAAAGCCGGGCTCGCTCAGGTAGGTCGACCCGCAGCCCGAACCGCCACCGTAATCGGCGAGCGGGGCGACGTGTTCATCGCCAAAGTTTTTGTAGAGACGCGGGTAGCCGTGGTCTTCGAGGCCGGTGAAGTGGTGGAAGCGCACGTCCCAACCACCACCGTCGTTGGTGTTGTCGCGGGCAAAAATCTCGAGCAGGGGACTGATGGGAGTTCCCAGGATATTGCGCGTGCCGGTGCTGAAAAGTTCCAGACCGCTGCCATCGGGCCGAAAGCGGATCACGCCGCCGCCACGGTGTTGCAGGGTGCGACCGTCGGTGCCTTTGGCGTTGAGGAAGCCGAAGTCACCGCCCGCGATGTAGAGCCAACCGTCGATTCCGAGATCGAGTCCGTTGGTGGTGTGGTCGGCGGGGCGATCGGCAAAACCGTAGGCGATGCCTTCGATCAGCATCTTGGAGTCTTCGGCAACGCCATCGCCATCCTGATCGATGTGGACGCTGATGTGCGGCGGATGCAGCAGATAGAGGCGGTCGTGATCCCAAACCAAGCCTCGGGGAGAGTCGACGTCTTTGACAAACTCCGTCACCTGATCGGCGCGTCCGTCGCCGTCCGTATCGCGGAGACGAAGCACGCGACCGCGATGCGGATCCCGCCCGAGAGAGCCGTTGCCATCGCTGGACACATAGAGGTCGCCATTCGGTGAAGCAGCGACATAGACCGGATAATTGGCGGCGTCGGAAGTGGAAAAGAGGGACACGTTGAATTCCTCTGGCACCTTCACATCCTTGAGGATCTCGGCTTCCTGATCGGGAGTCAGTTTGACGATCTTCGGCGCGACATTGCCCTCCTTGGCGTAGGGATCGTTTGCCGCCTTCTTGGCTTGATCGGCGACGGCCTTTTGCTTTTCATTCAGCTTCGGAAAAAGCGTGGTCAAACCCGGGCCTTTCAGCGCGATCTCACGAATGCTGGCCCAGTTGCCGCCGTTGGTGGTTCCGGTGCAGGTGACTTGCAGAAAGCGGATGTCTTTCACTTCGAAGCTGCTCACGGAATCACCCTTCTCTTGGTTCCCGGTCTGATCGACGAGCAGCGTCCACGTTTTCGCGTCGGCGGAACCCTCTATCCTGTGTTGGTAAGGCGTGCCTCCGCTCTCCCAGGTGATCCTTGCTCCGGTAACCGTCTGTGGTTTTTCAAACTCAAGGCGAATGGATTGGGGCTTCGAGGCGTTCGCCGCGCACCAGCGGGTGTTCTTGTCGCCATCCACGGCGCGCCAGGCGAAATTGCTTTTGCCGGTTTCCTCGCTGCTCGCCGTTGCCACCACCAGCGTGGCTCCCTTGGGAGCTTGGCCGAGTGTGGCTTTTGCGGGCTTGGGCGCTTCGACGGGATTCGCTTTCACGAAGGTGACCTTGTTCTTGCCGGTGAACGGTTTTCCGAGGTAATCGTCGTTCAGTTTGTCGCAAGACCAGAGCAGGCCACGAGTGATGAGATCGAGGTAACGCGCGTCGGCGACAGTTTCCGTGTTGTGACCGATCGTGGTGCTAAAACTGCGCGCGCCCACTTTCTCGTTGGTCCAGACGACCACGGAATCGACCTCGGTCTCTTTGCCGTCACGCTTCACGATCTGTTTGCCCATCGCCAGCGGGTGGGCGTCGAAAATGTTCACGTTGTTGTAAAGCTCTTCCTTGATCGTGGTCCATCCCTTCAAACCCTTGGTGACGGGATGTTCTTCGTCGACAAAGGAGATTGCGATCGGTTCCTGAGGTCCGTGGGAGTTCGACTGTAACCCGAGGTGTTTGAACCAGCCGTCGCTGTCCGCGCGGAAACTGTGCATGGCGCAGTGAAGATGGACCGCGGGAATGGTCTGATGGACGTCGAGAATGCGTTTCAGCACCTTGAGATCCTTGTTCCCGGCGGCGCACTCATCGTGAATGATGATGTCGTAGCCGGCGGCCCAGTCGTCCTTGTCGTAGAGGGAGAGGGGAGGATTGACGCTCTTGTCATCCGTCCAGTAAACGTCCACCTGCACATTGGCTCGCGCCTGGATGCCATCGCTGATCACCTTGTGCTGGCCCACATAGTCGTGGCAGCAACCTCCGGCGATGAGGAGGGCTTTCAGCGGCTTGGTTTCGGCATGAAGCGACGTCCCGCCGAAACAGCAGATGGCGACAAGGAAAGTGACGAGGTTTTTCATAGAGGCAGGTTCAAATAAAAGGGGACGGGAGTGTGTCGCTGCTTCCCCCTAAAAACAAGCTCCGAGTCCGCGCTAGTCGGCTTGATATGGGGGTGATCCAACAGGGTATGGTCCCGGACTCAACAGGGTTGGGTCAGTTTTCTGCTTGCTCCTTTTTTCGCAGGCGTGGCTCGGTCGATGCGCCCACCGAAGTTCTCCACTGGTTCAACTGATCGAGAAGGCGGGCAGTGTCTTCGGGGCGCTCGGCGGCGAGGTTTCTCGATTCACCGACATCGGCATCGAGATCGTAAAGTTCGGTCGTTTTTTCGGTGGGGAACTGGAGCAGTTTCAGATTGCCGACCCGAATGGCGGAAGAGAACCAATCCCCGGTGCTGGTGGGCCGGGGTGCCGGATTGTGCCAGAAGAATGCCCGATCCGAGTCGATCTCTTTTCCGTCCAACAAGGGGGCGAAGCTGATACCGTTTTCGTGAGCATCAGGTCGCAGCGGCAAGCCCGCCATGTCGAGAAAGGAAGGAAAGAGATCGGTCATGATCACGGGTGTCGCGATGGTCACGCCATTTTTCTCAGCGTGACCGGGCCAGCGAACGATGAGAGGCACTCTCAGGCCGCCTTCATAGAGATGACCTTTTCCGGCGCGAAAAGGGCGGTTGGAGGTGGCGACTTCCCGTTTGCCACCGCGAGAGGAAAGTCCGCCGTGATCACTGGCGAGGACGACGATGGTGTTGTCGGCGATCTCCAGACGGTCCAACAGGTTGAGCAGACGGCCGATGCCATTGTCAACGCTCTCGACCATGGCGGCGTAGGTCGGATTGTTCGGAACGAGCAGGTTCTCCCCGGCGGATTCCTTTTCAAAGAGAACCTCTGGCAATGGATGGGCGGTCAGCTTCTCAGCATAGTGTTTGGCGAGGTGTTTCTTGCCTTCGATGGGAGTGTGGACGGCGTAGTGGGCGAGTACGGCGAGGAAGGGACCATCCTTGTGCTCTCGGATGAACGTCATCGTTTCCTCGGTCAGTCGGTCGGCGAGATATTCTCCTTCGGGCGCGTCTTCGAGCCCGACGATGGCTTCCTTCTCCCCCATGCCGTTTCCTTTGACGACGTCGTAGGGCGCAAAATGAGAGCGGGTGGCGCCGGCGGCTCCGGCAGCGACGGTGATGTCGAACCCGACTTTGTCTGGATCGGATTCGCCATCTCCGAGATGCCATTTACCACAATAGAAGGTGGCATAACCGGCGTCCTGGAAGGCTCGGCCGAAGGTGACATCACGATCTGGTTCCACATGCACGCTGTCGCGTTCTTTCTGAAGGGCTGCGGGATGCTTTCCGGTGAGAATCGCAAACCGCGAAGGAACGCAGCGAGGATAGGCCACGTAGGCCTGGGAAAAACGAACGCCTTCAGCGGCAAGCCGATCCATCTGGGGGGTCTCGTAAAAATCGGATCCGTAGCAGCTGAGATCTCGCGCTCCAAAATCATCGACGAGGATGAAGAGGATATTTGGCCTTTTTTCATCGGCAGCGACGCCAGTCACCGAGGAGATGGCCAGCAGCAGGGGCGCGAGTATCGTGGAGAAGAGGCGGAGGGAGGTCATGAGTGAAATGTGATCAAAGTCTAGCCACTTGAAATGAGCGATTTGCGACTAGGATGGCATCTCTGCTTCCCATTCCGCCAACTTCGATTGGAGGCGATGAAAGATTTCGGGATGTTCCTTGGAGACATCGGTCGATTCGCCGATGTCCGACTTCAGATCATAGAGAGTCGGGTGCGCCTTGGCTTGAGGGATGACCAATTTCCATGAGCCTTTGCGAACGGCCTTGGCTTCTTTCATCCGCCAGAACAGGGTGCGGGGTGGAAGCGGTTGGCTTGCGAAGAGGTGGTCGCTGAGATCGGTGCCATCCAGGGGGAGGGTGTCGCGGTCTGGCGCCTGAACCAGGCTGATCAGGGTGGGAAAAAGATCGAAAGTCATCACGGTTTCGTGACTGACGCGGGGAGCGATTTTTCCTGGCCACCAGGCGATGGCAGGAACGCGATGGCCTCCTTCGAAGACTTCGGTCTTCTGGCCGCGCAGAGGGCCGTTGTCCGAGATGTTGGCAAAGCCTCCAGCATAGTTGAGGTAGCCGCCGTTGTCGGAGGCGAAGAAGACGAGAGTGTTCGAGTCCAGGTTCAGTCGCTGAAGGGTGTCGATGATTTTTCCAGTGCTGGTATCGAGTGATTCGATCATCGCTTTCACCTGCGTCGAGACATTTCCCCGGTCAGGAATGATGCCCCATTTGTCTTTCTGATAATCGGTTCCCGCCTGCCGATGGGGCGGGTCATCTGGACCCTGCCAGGGGAAGTGGATGGCGAGATGGGGGAGGTAGAGGAAAAAGGGATTCTGCTGGTGACGTTCGATGAAATCGACGGCGTGGTCGGTGAGGAGATCGGTCGTGTACCCCGTTTCCATCTCGATCTTCTCGCCATTCCACCAATCCTCGCCCCCGGTACGATCAATGTGGGTGTGATGATCGCCGTCGCCACTCACGAGCCCCCTGAATTCATCAAAGCCCTGTCGGGTCGGCAGAAAGGGAGACTGGTAGCCGAGATGCCATTTGCCAAACATTCCCGTGGCATAGCCAGCGTCGCGCATGACTTCGGCGATGGTCAGGGCGTCGAGAGGCAGGCCGGTGTTCTTTCCGGTGGTGCCTCCGAGGGCGCTCTCGAATGCGCGTCCGTAGCGATTCTGATAGCGACCGGTCAACAGGGCCGCCCGCGTCGGCGTGCACATGGGGCCGTTGCTGTGAAAGTCGGTGAAGCGGATGCCTTCGGCGGCGAGTCGATCCAGGTTTGGCGTGCGGTTTTGGCTGTTCCCGTAGCAACCGAGATCGCCATATCCGAGATCATCGGCAAGGATGATGATGACGTTCGGTCTTGCTGAATGATCGGCGGCAATCGACCACGAGTGACTCAGGCCGATGGCGATTCCGATCAAGAACTGGAGTCGTTTCATCACCGAATTGATCAGGGTTTGGGAGGGCCGGGAGCTTGCCAGATGGCCTTGCCGCGATAGATCGTTCCCACCGGGTAGTTGGCGCTGGGGGTGACCGCGCGGCTCATGATTCCGTCAATGCGAGAGACGACATCGGGATGGGCGCTGGCGATGTCGGTGGTTTCGCCGAGATCGGAAGCGAGGTCGAACAACTGAATCGGGCTGCCAACCCCGAGGCGGATTCCTTTCCAATTTCCCAGTCGTACCGCCTGATCATACCGTGGGCGGCAGTGGCCGTAGTCCCAGTAGAAATACTCGTGAGGATCCTCGATGCTCTCGCCCTTGAGCGCCGCAGTGAATGAAATCCCATCGATGTGATCGGGGATCGTTGCCCCTGCGAGTTCGGCAAAGGTCGGCAGGACATCGTGAAAGGCGATGGGCTCATCATTCACGGAATCGCCCGGCACGACCCCGAGCCAACGGGCGATGAAGGGCATGCGAATGCCGCCTTCGTAGAGGTTGGTTTTGACTCCGCGCAACGGCCCCGATGAAGCAAAACGCTTCGGTGCTTTTCCCCAGGGCCCGTTGTCGCTGGAGAAAATGATCAGGGTGTTTTCGGCAAGCCCAAGTTCATCGATCAGGTCCACGATACGACCGACATCGCGATCCAGCCGAGTGATCATGGCTGCATAGTTTTTTGAGGCACGGTCCCAGTCAGTTCGGTCACTGTAGGGAGCGTCCGAGGGAACCGGGAAGGAGGTGGGATCTTCCGAAGTGGATCCGAAATGCGGCACCGTGTAGGCCGCGTAAAAGAAGAAGGGAGTTTCGCGGGATTCCTTGATGAATTTGAGCGTGCGCTCCGTCATCAGATCGTTGCTGTAGTCGGTGTGATTTTCCAAGTTTCCCGGCAACTCGAGACGGCCTTCGTCATCATCCAGATAGGCGGGATAGTAGTAGTGAGCGTGATCCTGATTGAGATAACCGAACCAGGAATCGAATCCCTGAGCGGTGGCGCGCCCCTCGGTGCCGGGATCTCCGAGCGACCATTTGCCAATGCCGCCACAGTGATAGCCGACTTCCTGCAACACCTCGGCCAAGGTGAGGTCGTCCTTTTTTAGGTAGGTGGGATAGTGGGGGACGTTGTCACGAGCAGCGGTGTGGCCGTTGTGCAGGCCGGTCATCAATACGCTTCGTGACGCGGCGCACACCGAACCGCCGGCATAGGCCTGGGTAAAACGCATGCCTTCCTTGGCAAGCTGATCGAGATGAGGCGTTTCGATTGACTCTTGGCCATAACAACCCAGCTCGCCGTAGCCGAGGTCATCGGCGAGAATGAAGATGAGGTTGGGTTTTCCTTCCGCCGCGGCCAGATGACCCGTCAATAAAATCCCCAGTGCGTAAACCAGATGTTTCATGGTTTGGCCACAAAATCTGGATTGGGTTTCGGGAGTCGGGCGCCGTCGGCTTCCAGTCGACTCATCAGAAGATCCTCCAATTCCTTTACTTTCTCGGGTTGGGAATTGGCGAGGTTCGTGGATTCGCTGAGGTCGTTCTTCAGGTCGAATAATTCCATCGGCCCTTCCCAAAACTTGATCAGTTTCCAATCGCCCTGTCGCACGATGGAATACGGCCCCGGCGCGTGTCGATAGTGGGGGAAGTGCCAGAAGAGGGCGCCGCGATCCAGGGCGGTTTCGCCGCCGCTCTTGAGGTGAGGAGCCAGAGAAACCCCATCGATGGCCAGATCCTTGGGCAACTCGACTCCGGTGATGTCCAGAATGGTGGGGAATAGATCGATGGAACAGACGGGCGCATCCGAGACTTTACCGGCGGGCACCTTGTCGGGCCAGCGAACGAGGAAGGGAACTCGGATGCCACCTTCGTAGGCGTAGCCTTTCCTGCTGCGAAGCGGAGCGTTGTCGGTGGGATTGCTCTTGTTGTCGAGTCCGCCGTTGTCGCTGGTGAAAATGATCACGGTGTTTTGATCGAGATCGAGTTCCTTCAGCACTTTCAGAATCTGCCCGGTCGAGTCGTCGACGGATTCGACCATGGCGGCATACTTGGCATTTTTCTGCGTCTCGCCGGGAGTGATTTCATACTTCGCGGCGACTTCGGGAATGGCTTGGATGGGCGTGTGAACGGCGTAGTGCGAGACCTGAATGAAGAAAGGTTCGTCTTTCCATTTCCGGATCAGTTCTTCCGCTTCGTCGCCTTCGCGGTGAGTCAGGAACTGTCCCGGCTTGCGGCCCGGCAGGTTGTGAATGCCGTTGCGAATGGTTTCGTGTTTGTGTTTCGGGTTGTTGAAGGGATCGAAATAGGAGGGCGGTTGGCCGTAGTCGCAGCCGCCGCGATTCACCTCGTATCCCTGGGCTTCGGGAAACCAGGCTTCGTCGCCGAGATGCCACTTGCCGATGTAGGCGGTGTGATAGGACTTCGTCGTGATCGCTTCGGCGATGGTGAGTTCCTCGCTCTCCATCCAGAAAGGATTTGGCGGGCAGAGCAGCTTCTGGTTTTTACCGCCGACATACTCGGTAGGGTTCTTCTCGGGTGTGCCGAGATCACCTCGCTGAAAGAGGGATCGAATCCAATCCGTCACCCCAATACGATGCGGATACCGACCCGTCTGCACCGCAGCCCGAGTGGGGGAGCACACGGCGCAGGCAGCGTAGCCGTTGGTGAACCGCATGCCCTCGGTCGCGAGACGATCGATATTGGGAGTGCGGTAAAAATCGGAGCCCTGGCAACTCAGGTCCATCCAGCCCATGTCATCGACGAGGATGAGTATGACGTTGGGCGGGCGTTCTTCCGCCGCAACGGGAGCCGCCGTGGAGAACGAGATGGAGATGGCGGCAAAAATGATGACTAGGAATGGATGCTTCATGCTGAGCGTTATAGGGTGATACCGGCATCCCTGCCGGTGGTCTTTGAAGTGCCGGCAAAGCCAGGTGTTTTTCTGAAAACCGGCAGGGGCGCCGGTGTCACCATTTTATTTCTTCGCTGCCTTGGGCTTCTTGTTTTTCTTGGCTGCGGGTTTTGCCGGTGGCGGAGTGAGTCCGTCATCGGGCTGATTCCACAGACGCCAGGGATCGTGAAGACGGCGCATTTCGGAAAGGAGCAAGGCATCCATTTCGGCCAGTTTGTCGGCGTATCTGGGATCGGTGGCGAGATTGACCTGATTCTCGGTCGGTTTGGCGCCAGTGAGTTTCATCACCTCGGGATCGTGGTGTTCTTTCAGAAACTCGTTGGGATTTTCGGCGAGATTGAACAGTTGCTGCTCGCGGACTTGCCCGTCCATGACATCATACTGAATCAGTTTCCAATCACCCTTTTTCACGCTACGCATGCCAGGCTTGGTGCCGCCGTTGTAGACGCCATAGAGCACGTCGCGAACGGTGTCTTTCTCGCCCATTAGCACGGGCTTGAAACTGATTCCCTCGTTCGATTCGGGCGTCGGCACTCCGGTCAGGTCGCAAAGCGTGGCCAATGAATCGAGCAGGTAAGTGTTTCCCAGAGCGCGGGTGCCGGGAGCAATTCCGGGGCCTTTTACGATGTAGGGAACCTTCCAGGTGTGCTCGTAGAGGTTCTGTTTTCCTTGCAGACCGTGGCGACCGATGGCCATGCCGTGGTCGGCGGTGTAGACGATGTAGGTGTTTTCGAGCTCACCCATGGCTTCAAGCTTGGCGAGGACCTTGCCGATCTGGATGTCGATGTTCTCTGAACAGGCAAACTCGCGACCGAGTTCATTACGAATGGTGCGTTCGTCACGGTTCTCCCAGACTCCGCTGACCGCGACCTCGTCGCGCAGGCCGGGGTGACCATGATGAAAGGGGTGGGCCGGCAGCCAGTTGATCGGGAGCGCGGGCTGCTTGGGATTCGCCTCGGGCAGAACGTTCTTGTCGGTGTGATTGGTGGCGCCGTATTTCGCCAGCAATTCCGGAGTGCCGTCGCGAGTGTCGTGCGGATGGGAGAATCCGAAGTAAATCAGGAAAGGATCCGCATCCTTGCTGGCCTCGCGTTCGTTGAGGTAGTTCATCACCTGAAGGCCATGCCAGGCGCTTCCGGTCTCTTCAGTGCCGCCGCGTTTCGAAGCATCGTGACGAACGGTGAACTGCTTGTTGGCACCCTCGTAACTGTTGCCCTGTTTGCAGGTGCGCATGGTGTCGTAGCCGGCGCGATTGAACACTGCGGCCATGGTGTTTTCCTCCAGATTGGGCGGACAATGTTCCTTCGAGCCCGGGGCGATGGGCAGATGCCAGACCGTGCGCCCGCACATCACCATGTGACGCGACGGGGTGCAGACCGCGCCCACGAAGGCACCCATCTGATGGGCTCCGTCGAGGGTAATTCCTTCCTTGGCCAGGCGATCGATGTTTGGTGTTTCGAGGACGGACTCGGGATTGTAAACCTTCAGATCCTGTGGCGATTGATCATCGACGATGATGAAAAGCACGTTGGGCCGATCCGCTGCGATCGCAGTAATCATCGTTAGTCCGAGTATGGTGAGAAGGGGGGGAAGGTAGTTCTTCATTTTTTGGGGATCATTTTTGGAATGCGGGCAAGCTGGAGCTTGCCCCTCCGGAGGGGCAGGCTTCTGCCTGCCCGCGAATCGGAGTTTACTTTTTCATCGGATGCTCCTTCAGAAGCTCCTCGACCGTGTTCAGATTGAAGCGGTTGGGATTGGCGTCGCGAACGGCTTTGACTTGATCGGGAGAAATCGGATCGGCCTTGTTGCCAAAGTGGTTGCGCACGAAGGTGAGCACGTTGGCGATTTCCTCATCCTTGAGCATGCCGCCAAAGGGCGTCATCGGGACTTGGCCGTCGAACTTTACTCCGTTGATTTCCAAGGGTCCCATCAGTCCGTAGAGCACGACTTTGATGAGTCGTTCATCATCCTGATTCACCCAGGGGCTATTGGTGATGGGAGGAAATGCGGGGGGCAGTCCGTTGCCGTCGCCTCGATGACAGGTCATGCAGAGTCCCTCGCGATGATAGACTTCCTGCCCTGCGGTGAACTGCTGCTGGGCTTCGGGGCTGAGGTATTTCGGCGGGGCGACGGCGACGTATTCCGCCAATTCCTTTTCGGCAATACCGGCCAGACGATCGGTCGCGGTCTTGGCGGCTCCCTCGCTCCAGACGTCGAGAGGCTTGCTGCTGGCGATGGCAACGATCTTCTTCGCGGCGGGAATGTCCGGAAGCCAGGAGGCGGCCACGATGGCTTCGAGACGCACGCGACCGTTCTCATCGGAAGCGGCCTTTTCGAGTAAGGCGACGTGATCGTCGATGCGGTGCGTGTTGTATCGCAGCACACGAACGGCGGCGGCGCGGGCGTGGAAATCATCACTGGCGAGCATTTCGCGGAGCAGACCCTCGTCGGCCTGATTGAGACCCCAGGTGGTCCAGAGAGCTTCGAGTTTCGCATGGGTGTCGCTCTGCTCGGAGGCCCAAGCTTTGATCGCAGGCAGGACTTCTTTCGGATCGTGGCCACGCAGTTCACGGCGCGTGCGGTAGCGGGTGCGCAGCTCCGGCTCCTTCAGATTATTGAGGAGGGTCTCGACGCTGGCTCCGGCGATCTCTGCCGGCTTCACGAGGGGACGCGAGGGATAGGTGATGCGGTAGATGCGACCGTGGACATGGTCACGCAGGGGATCGCGGGCGTTGTGCTGCATGTGGCCGATGAGCACATTGTGCCAGTCCACCACATAGAGAGAACCGTCGGGGGCAAACTCGAGATCGACGGGGCGGAAGTTGCCGTCTTTGCTGACCAACAGGTCCTGACGGAAAGTCGTCTTCCAACCCGTGCCATCGTCCTCGATCTGATGCTGCTTGATACCGAGAAAGCCAATGGCATTGCAGAGGATGAGATCACCCTGCACTTCATCCGGGAAGTGACGTGAGGAAACGATTTCCAGTCCCGAGGTGGGACGCACGCTCTGGCCTTTGGGAACGAGATCGGGTGTGGAGGGTGTCTTGACGCCATAGGTGGTCTTTACCTCGACGGGCAGCATCCAGTTCACGCTGGTGCCCGAGGTGTGGAGGAAGAAATCCTGGCCCCATCGATCAAATACCGCACCCCAGGGATTGGGGATACTCAGCTGTGCGGTGCGCTCCAGCATGCCTCTCTGCGGGCTGTAGCGGAAAAAACCGCCATCGACGCAGCGAACGGGGCCGTAGGGGGTTTCGATGTTCGAATGAAGAAAGACGCCCTCGCACATGATGAATGCTCCGCTGGGATCGGCGGTGTAGGCACCGATGGCGTGATGGGTATCGTGAGTGTCGAATCCACCGAGCACGATCTCCATGTCATCGGCCTTGTCGTCACCGTCGGTATCTTTGAGCAGCATCAAATTCGGCTCCTGCGAGAGATAGACCCCTTCGGGAGCGAATTCGAAGCCGATGGGCAGATGCAGCTTGTCAGCAAATACGATTTCCTTGTCGGCTTTGCCGTCACCGTCGGTGTCTTCGTAGATCAGGATCTTGTCGTTCGGCAGGGCATCGCCGGGCTTGTAGTGCGGATAGGTCGGCATGGTCGCGACCCAGAGGCGGCCCTGGTTGTCAAAGGAGAGCTGCATCGGGTTGGCCAGATTGGGGAATTCCTTTTCGCTGGCGAAAAGTTCCACTTTGTACCCCTCGGGCACGGTGAGCGTTTTCACCGCTTCCTCGCCATACTGGTAGGTCTCACTGCCGTTTTTTGCGCTGGGCTGGTAGTTCGTAGGCACCGGCGGCAGCGCGTGCGTCTGGCTCATGTCGACGGCCAGATCAGTTGTCTTGCCGGCGACGATGTCGTGAATCCGCTGATCGTGAAGAGCGGTGATCTCGCGCGTCTTCTTCAGTTCGTCGGGATAATTCTGCGGTCCGTAGGGATTGTAACGCCGGCCGAAAGCGTGGACTCCGTTGACGAGGTTGTAATCATTGTTCCAGAACCAGTCTTTCTGCTTCACTGCTTTATTGACCAACTCGGGATCGACCGCGGACACTCGAGATTGATGTTCGTAGAGACCGTCAGCGAGGATTTCGGCCACTTGTTGATAGCCTTGGTCGTTCGGGATGAAACCTCCGGTGGTGAGTGGCTCATCCGTCTCGTGGTAGAGTTTTTTCGTAGTCGTGAACAAGTCGATGAATGTCAGACCATGTTTCTTCGCCACCGTTTCAATGGCGGAGGCGTAGAGGATGAGGTTGGCGTTTTCATGCTCTCCATTCGGCAGATCCCGGGTCGCAGACAGATCCTCGAAGGCCACGGGAGACACCAGCACGACTCGCGGAGCCGCTTTTCCGTTGTAGGCCTTGCTCAGGGTGTGAACGACCCAGGCGTCAAGCTCTGACTGGAAATTGTCGACTTTGGAGGGGCCATCGAACGATTCGTTGTAGCCGAAAAAGGCGACGATGGTGTCGGCTTTCAAGTGGGTGAGCCACTGGTCCGGGGTCGAGTAAAATCCATCGCCCTTGTGAATCACCTTGTCGGGATGAAATGCCTCGGCGCCCGGGAATGCCCACTGGGATTTACGTGACGGATGAGGCCGAAAACCGGGCGTATCGCCGACATGGCCCATGTTGCGCAAAAGAAGAGCCGATTCCGGGTAGCGCAGTTGCAGCTCCGTTTCGATTCGGCCGTAGTAGACGTCGCGCTCGGCGAGACCATTGCCAATCAGCACAATACGCTCACCTTTCTCCGGAGCGGTTGCCTTCTGGGGACGAGCGGATTCCGCCGTTGCCGGGTCGACTTCAGGGGCGTGGGGGTGATTGTCGTCGGTTGTCGTCTTTTCTCTCTTCTGCACCCGGCTTTTCTTCTCCGCGGGCTTTGCCTCCTGGGCGAAGGAGTCAATCATGAGCGTCAGTGACGCCGTCAGAACAAGGAGGAGGAGTGGGGTGATGAGTTTCTTCATGATGGGAGAATAAGAAAAAATGGGAGGGCGGATTGTCCGCCATAGACGGCCCGATGTCCATCCCGGGATCGCCTATGGGCGTTGGGAGCCGTCGCTTCATTGCGTCAGTGAGGAAAACGCGTTTTGGGGAATTGAGGCACGACAAATGGGCGCGATCCGGTCATCATGCCCATCATGAAAACTCTCTCCACTTGGATCGTGATGATGGTCGCGATCTCGATCGCTGCGCCGACTCGGGCGGAACAGAAATCGCTTTTCCTCTGGCCCGCTCTGGCTCCGAGCGAGACTTCAGACTTTCCCGGTGAAGCAATGCCGCCGCGCGAGGGCGAGGATCCGCCGGTGACTCGGGTGGTGAACATTCGTCGTCCCAGTATCGATGTCTTTCTGCCGGAATCGCCCAACGGCGTCGGTGTGCTCATCATCCCCGGTGGGGGATTTGCCAAGGTCGTCACCGACAAGGAAGGCTCGGAAGCGGCCGAGTGGCTCAATGAACTCGGGATCACTGCTTTCGTGCTGCGCCATCGCACCAGCGAGGGCAAACCCGCCGACGAACCTTTGTGGAAGCGACCTCTGCAGGATGCGCAGCGAGCCATGCGGTTGATTCGATCCAAAGCGAAAGAATGGAACCTCGATCCCGCGAAGATCGGCATCCTCGGCTTCTCCGCTGGCGGACAAGTGGGGGCGGTTCTGATGACAGCCAAGCCTGAAGGAGCCTATGCCAAGGTGGATGAAAACGACGCGCTTGCCTTTGCTCCCGATTTCGCCCTGCTGATCTATCCCTGGCGAGTGGTCGATGAGAGCGGCGATGCCTTGCTGCCGGAAATCGTGATCGGTCCCGAGACGCCGCCGACTTTTCTGGTTCATACCCATGATGACGCATCGTCCTCACTCGGGAGTGTCCTCATCTATGCGGGATTGAAAAAACAGGGCATTCCAGCGGAGCTTCACGTCTATCAGAACGGAGGTCACGGCTACGGAATGCGGCCAGTGCCGGGCTCCGACATCGAGACGTGGCCAAATCGGGCCACCGATTGGCTCCTGCGACGAGGCTTGAGCAACCAACTACTTTATCCCATTTTTCCGGTGACAAATCGTCTGAAGTGAGGATAGTCGCCGCCCCGTTGGGTGGTTGAGCGAGATTATTGTATTCCATCGCGGAATGATCCATCCGGGTTCTCTTGAGAACCCCACTATGAATCAACCGGAGGCCTTCAGTTGTGGTCTTACCAGCCGCCCGACGGGACTTTTTCTTTCTGATGCTTCGACGTCATGTCCGGACCCACCAGCAGCGTTCGACGTCTGATGATCTTGGGAGCGCTGCTCCTCCTCGTGATTGCCGCGGGGCTCGGATCCCGCCGATACGGGGACGCTTTGCCTGAGTTCGTGGCCGCGAATGCCGGGGATCTGCTCTGGACGGTGGCCGTCTATCTGACGCTGGCGATTCTTGCGCCCACTTGGTCGCCCGTGAAACTCGGCCTCAGCGCTCTCGCCATCAGCTTCGCAGTCGAGTTCAGCCAACTGATCGACGTGGACTGGCTCAATGCGGTCCGAAAAACGCTACCGGGACACCTGCTTCTCGGTACCGGGTTCCTCGGGATCGATCTGCTGCGCTACCTGGCTGGCGCGGCGATCGCCACGCTTCTGGACGAGTGCTTCACTCGGCGCCTCAAATCGTGAAAAGGAGGCAAGGTGCCCGTCATTCGGTCACCTTCATCACGCCCCGCATCACGCGCCAGTGGCCCGGGAAGGTGCAGATGTAGGGATACTCACCCGGTTTCTCCGGAGCGAAAAATTTCAGCACATGGCTGCGGGCAATCCCGAGGGTGATCTGGGGCGTCCAGTGCAGCACGTTGGGATCGTCGGGCACGTAATTTTTGTCCAGTCCATCGGGACGAGCCGCCATCAGGTCCGCCTTGGTGCCGACTTCGTCGAGCGCGCCTTCGTTCACGATGACCAGATTGTGATACATGCTGTCCGGATTGCTGAAGAGCAGTTCCACCGCGCTGCCAGCTTTCACGCTGAATTCAGTGGGCGTGAATTTGAGATCCGGAGTCGCCGTTACCGTCACTTTGTTCAGCGTCTTGTTGGCATACTCGGGCGGCCAGATCGCTGCCGGAATTCGTTTCATCGCGTCCAAGGCGGCAAATGAAATGCCGATGTCCGTTTCTTCGAATTTCTCGGCCGTGTCGGCCAGCATTTTCAGCGCTTCGGCGTCGTGGGAGGGGAAACTTGCGAGCCCGCCCATGATCGGCAGCATGGCGCCCAGCAACGGCTTCTCCATCTGCATGCTCTTGGCAAACAGCGGGAAATATTTCTCAGGGGCATTTCCGCGACCCGCCTTGCTTGCCGCCATCGCCAACAGCGTCGGACTGGTCAGGGCGGGCACGGTTGCCTCGGGAACCTTGGCTCGAAACAGCGCGGCTTGGGCGGCGGTGCGGATGCCCGAGGGCTTGCCGTCGGCGAGAAGATCTTTGAGGAGTTGGGGTTCCTTCGCGATCTCCGCCGGTGCCCAGGTCAGGAGCAAAGTCTCGAGCGAAGGCAGTTGGGTTTCCTCTTTCTGCAGTCGACCAACCACGGCGGCGAGACTACTGCCCTGACTTCCGGATGCCTGAACGAGGAAATCGATGGCTCGTTGATGCTCGGCGCGACCGAGGGAAGGACGTTTCAGCATTTCCTCGGCAATCGCTTCGGTCAGCTTGCGAGAGGTCAGCACAGCATCCTTGGAAAACGGAAGCATGAACTCGTCAACGGCCTTCGGTGCGTTCTCGATCCCGCCCGTCTGATTGACGAGGTAAAACAAGGTCTCCCGCGTGGCATTCATCATCCCGGCATCCATGTCCTGATCGAGCACCAGCGCCGCCACCGGCAGGGCATCCTTGGGACTGGCGTGATAGCCGAGATTGACCAGCGCCTCCAGACGAACGCGTTGATTGGCATCGAGCACGCCCGCTTTCAGCAAGGCCAGCGACTCGTCCGGTTCCATGTTCTCCTGCCAATAGCGAAGCACGCGCAGGGCTGCCGTTCTCACGTGGTGATCGGATGATGCCAGCAATTCCTTGAGCAGGCCCAGCTCCGGCTGATTGAAACTCTGATACAGCCACAGCGCTTCGATCTGTTTGTCATGTTCAGCCTCGGGAGAGTCACTTGCCTCGGCCAACCATTTCTTCACCGCGGGCAAAACCTCTTCAGGTTTGCGCTCCTGAAGTTCACGACGAGCAAAGTAGCCGGTGCGGAAGTTGGGGTTGCCCAGATAACTCAGCAAAGTTTCGACCGGTTCTCCGAGGATCTTGGGCTGCCAGACGAGCGGACGTGTCTTGTGAGTGATCCGCCAGACGCGCCCGTGCGTTTTGATGTGTCGCGGGTCGCGAAAACTGTAGGTCGTGTGTCCGACAATGGGATTGTAATAGTCGAGGACATAGAGCGCGCCGTCCGGACCAATTTGCTGAGCCACGGGGCGGAACATGATGTCACTGGTGGTGAGCAGTTCGTTTTCCTCGCCGTAGGGCTGGGAAGAAACGACCCCGGATCCGCTTTCTTCCAACTGATACCATCGAAGGCCGTGCCAGCCTTTCATCTGGTTGGTCACATACCAGCCGCGCACTTCTTCGGGGAAGTGTTCCGAGAGCAGGAGTTCGTTGCCGCAGGAGGGACGTCGACCTTCGGGCGTGAAGGACACCGCTCCGCGGTTTTGCTGGAACTTCACGTATTTGTCCGGCTTGGGATAGGTGAAATTGCTCGTCGTGTGCGGGACGTAGTAGTTCAGAGCCGGCGAGGCATCGGCGAGAAAGGCATCGCCCCATTGATTGAAAACCACGCCCCAGACATTCGACCATCCGTAGCTGGCGAAGACCTCCAGGTGCTGATCCCGATGATCAAATCGAAACAAGGCCGCCTCGTGCGCCCGCACCGGTCCGTAGGGCGTTTCGACCTGACTGTGGAGGAACAATCCCTGCCCAAAATACATGCGCCCGTCCGGGCCCCACTGGAATCCCGAGATGAAGTGATGATTGTCCTCCGTGCCGAAGCCTGAGAGCACGATGGTCTTTTCGTCTGCCACCCCGTCGCCATCGCTGTCATGCAGGCGGACGAGATTCGGTTCGTCGGTCACGTAGGCGGTGCGTCCGCCGTCCGTCACCGCGAGGCCGAGCGGCAGATAGAGGCCCTCGTAGAAAACGGTGTGCTTGTCGGCTTTGCCGTCGCGATCCGTGTCCTCGAGAATGATGACCGAATCCTTGATCGGCACGCCGGGCTTGGCGTGTGGTTGGGTCGGAATGTTTCCCACCCAGAGCCGACCTTCGGAATCGAAAGTCATCGCCGCCGGACTGTGGAGCGGAAACTCCACTTCCGAGGCATAGAGATTGATCTGGTAATCCGGATGCAGCCGAAACTTCGTGATCGCCTCCTCGGGCGGCATCAGGTTGGGATACTCGCCGCCGACGAGATCGGTTGCGTGGGCCACTTCAAGGGGCAGGGCGAAACTCGTCCCGAGCAAGAGACAGGAGAGGGTAGTGTGGAAAAAACGGGGGCTCATTGGGATGCGGCAGCGTTGAGTTTCTTGGATTCGGCCCAGATCTTCTGGTCGAGGTCAGCGGTCATCTGTTCCCACTGCGCCAGTTCCGGCGGATAGGTGATCACGCCAAACGGGTCCTTGCGTCGTCCGTAGACATATTCGCCGTTGATGGGGCGCCAGCGGAAAAAGAACTGCTCGTTTTTGGCGACGACCAATTTGCGAATGGCCTCCGCTTTCTCCGACCACGGCTCCGTCATGCCCAGGGTAGTGGCCATGATCTCGGCGACCACGCGATGCCCGGTGTCATTGAGGTGAACGCCGTTCATCGTCAGCGGTTCGGCATTTCCACGGGACATCAGCTCGATGGTGGGCGAAAAGAGATTCACGAATCCCAGCGAATTGGCCTCCGCGATTTCAGCAATCTTCTCGGTGTAAAGTTTCAGGTTCTCGTTCTGTTTCGTCGGATCGGGAAAGGGCGCTGGCAACTTTTCCTGAGCGATCGGTGAGATCAGAATCAGGCGGGGTTTGCTCTTCCCATTGAACTGCTGGTCCTTCAATCCGTCGATATAGGCCTGATAGTCGGCGGCGAAGGAGTCGAGGCCCGCTTTGCCTTGGAACGCTTCATTGAAGCCGAAACAGAGCAGAATGACATCGGCCTTCTGCTCGGTGAGATGAGCTTCCATCGAGCCGAAATTGAACGGCCGCGGCTGCAGCGGAACCGGCTCGTCGGTGGGTTCAGTGATGTAGCCGCCGCCCTTGAGCACCTGGAGATGGATGCGCGTCACCTCGTCAGCGGCCCAGCCCAGATTACGAATCACGGGATTGGCCTCCGGGTAATGCAGATTCACCAGCGTCTCGAAATAGCCAAAGTACTGCATCCGCTCGGCAAAGGTGTTTCCGATGAGCACCAGGTGGTCTCCTTTTTTCAAGTCCAGCGATGGCGGGGCCGCCAGAGCCAGTATCGGCAAGGAAAGACAGGAGAGCGCGAAGAAGAATTTTCTGATCATGCTGCCACCACTTGACCAAGATTCCCAAAATGAGGCAACGGCGCATTTCGGGAACTTGGCTGGCCGAAACTCTCCGACCCAAGAGGGTTAAGTCGCGGACTCAACAGGGTGAGGTCGGAGATCAAACGACCGCTCTTGGTCCTATTCTGCCCGCTTCAACTCCCAGCAATAGCAATTGCCTAACCGGGCTGGCTTCTGGTAGAACGACTTCAGTTACCGTCAGTTTCCACCCCATTCCTGAATGATTATTGCTGCTCGGGTTCCTGCCATTTGCCTGTTTGGAATACTTGCTCTGATTTGCCTGCCTGTTAGGGCAATCGCGCAGGAGAAGCTCGCCATCGCTGCGGACGAACGCTCTCTCGATCTGGCGGCGTTGACGACGGCGGCATTCACCGCATCCGGAAAGATCGAGGCACTGGAACGAATCGATTGGAAAGAACTGGTTCAAGAACGCTCACTCCAGAGTGAGGAAATAGCCTTGAGGCTGAAGAGTGCTACAGCGGTGTTGTTACTGGAAACGGTAACTCTGGAAGAGCGCCCCATGATCGTCGCCAGACTGATCTCCAGCCGAACGGGAACGACTTCCTGGGGAGGGGCCTATGGATCACAGGATCTGAACGCTGCCACTTCCGGCATTGTCGATTCGGTGGTGGCGGAAATATCAGCCAATCAGGACCTGTCGGCGGGTGAACGCCGGATGGTCGTCAGCGTCCAAAGTTTCGGACCGAAAATCGATCCCGCCAATCGCGAGGCTTCCGCCAAGCCGTCGCCCGCTTTGACCCGGTTGCTGATCGCCGATCTCGCCAACCAACCCGATGTGGAAGTGGCGGAACGCCTCGAATTGGAACGCCCGGCTTTGGAGCAATGGCTCGCGCAGAATCGGGATAGCAAACTGGCGGGTGCGACTCTCTTCGCCGATGCTGATTTCGAGTCAGAGGACGGTCGCACCATCCTGACGGTCGCGATCTCGCGTAGTGTGGGTTTGCCTTTTGCCAGGAGGCAACTAACCCTGGGATCGACCGATCCCATGAGCATTGTGCAAGCGACGGCTGCCGCCATCGTTGACCTGGCCAAGAGGGAGGCCAATCCCGTCGTCTCGGTCAATTCCCCGCCACCCGTCGGCGGAATGGACGACGGGGGAGAAGGGGGGAAGATCTACGAGGAAGCCGCACGCCTCTATCGGTCCGGTCTGTTCCGCGAGGCCGAATTGCGGGCGACCAGCGCGGTTGAGCTGGGTTATGGAAATCATCCGGGGCTGGCGATGACCCGCATTTATTCCGTGTTGTTGAAGGATATCCCAAAGGCAACGCCGATCACGATCGGTGATCGGAGTACTCCCCATTTTGTTTTACCGAGATTGGTTTTCGGATTTGGATTCGGTGGAGTTGGCGAACTATCGCCGGCTCAGCGAACCGGTTTGTCGGAGGCAATGAAATTGGCAAAGGATTACTACTCCCGTCTCCTTCCCGCTTACTTCGATTCGAGGGATCAAGGGGATCAGACATCTGCCGGAAAAGGCGATGTGCCGGACTACGTTAGCTTGAATATTCCTGCTTTGGATTCCATCGAGAGGTTCACCCAACAATTGGATGCCTATGTCGCCGAGATCGCCTGGAGGGTGCACCCCGTAATTCGCGGCCAAACTCCCACGGAGCCGGTCGCCGCCGCCATTCAGGACCTGATCGTCGAGTGGAACGATTTTCATGCGGCGCGGACGGAATTTTCCCCCTATGCCCGACAGACTTGGCCGAATCCACTCACCGAATGCCTGGCTGACCGCGCCAGCGGGGAAACAGTGCTTCGGCTGCGGAATCGATTTGATTTGGAACCACTTGGAAAGCCTCCGGTCTTGCGCTTTCTGATGAATGATGGTGCGCGGGAGACAGCGTTTTTGGAGGAGCGCGGCAAACTGTTCGGCCGATTTGCCTCGGACAAACTGCGCTGGAATACGCGGCTTACGGCCGGTTCGGACATCGACTGGCGCGGGCTTCAGTTGTTCTATACGTCGGAAGGGGCGGTTCCCGCGATCGATCTCATTCGGCGTGCTTTGGCAGGAGATGCCGGACTGCCCCGTGGTGCGATTTCCCTGATGGATGAGCAACTGCTGGACTTGAGCCTGGCCAGTCATGGGCCGGACATGGAGGCCGCGCTCGCCCGATTCCGTTCCCGGTTGATCGAATTGTCCAAACCATTGGGCGAAGCCAGACGTCTCGATACCTATGGGGCCCTGCTGGCGAACATCGATCAACGATTGGAGATACCGGGAGCCATCGGCTCGTCGGATCCCGTGGCACTCGAATGGTGGAAGACATTTTTTGGAGTGCTGAACAAGAATCAGACAAACTGCTCGCCATTCTTTGGCCAGCGCCTGGTCAATGCTTTGCGATCCTACAAATTGGCTGAATCGGATCCGGTGTTTTTCGCAGCCCTCACCGAGCACTCTATCAGAAATGTGCCTGTCCAACGTTCTCGTCCAGCTCCGATTCCAATCCGGAGATCGTCGCCCCCTCCACAACTGCCTGTGGTGAAAACGTCGCCACTCGACATCTTCCACCACTATCTGATCGAGAAAAACCGGCTGCTCGTTGGCACCACTATTGATGACGGCAAGCTATACCTCCTTCTTCTGTCAACAGAGCATAGGGAATCGGGCATCGACATGCGCGATGCCAACCTAGCTGCCGCCGGCGATTTCATTCCCCTGCCTGAGGAACTGTGGAAGCACCTTGCCGCTCCCCTTCTCGGGAGCAAGCTCGGAGTGACCTTTTCGCGATTGAATGCCGATATCAAGGTGACCGCTGACACCATCCAGGTTGCTGGTAGCGGAGCCACGGGCGTGCTGGATCGCCAAACCGGACATTGGTCGGTCACTCCCCATTCCCTTCTCATTCACAAGGACGCCTATGCCATCGTAGGTGGCAGGGTGGCGACGATTGCCGGAGCGGCTTCCAAAAGATACCCCAGCGACAGCTCGGCCCCCGTGGATTCTTCGCACGGGCTGTTCGGGCTCGATGTGGAAGGGCAGATCACCACCTTCTTTGATACCGCGCGCAGGCCGGTTCGGTCCGAATACGATGCTCTGGAAGCCATCGAGTTCTACGGTGAACCCGCGCCCCTGACCGAGAACACTTTCCTGGTCGCGTTTCGCAGTCCCAAGACTCTCTTGCAACAGTTCGTGCGCTGCGGTTGGGCACCTGATGCCGCCGAAGTTGTGGCTGATATCCGCGGCGAAGCGGGAATCAATTGGGACGAACGATTCACCTCCGGCGGCTGGACTCAGAATGCCAGCGAATCCCGGATCATCAGGACTTCTGAAGGACGGATGGAAGAAGGCCTGAGTTCCCTGCCGGGCTCCATCGTGGCTTTTGCTTTTGATCGAAGAGACGGCCACTACCTTCATCTCATCGACACCCGGCCTCCCGCCCCGACCGGCAAATTTTTACCTGAGGGGAGCAGTGTCTCATTGTATTCGGACAAACGCCCGCTCTACTCCTGGTCCCGGGCCGGAACCCCTATTCCTTTGTCGAGTACCAAGATGCGCCTCCTGCCATGGACCGACGGTGAACGGCTCTTACTGCTTTCTCTGGACAAGACATCGGACGGACGCCGGGTGATGTATTTTTGGCCAAGCCGGCTCAGTCCCGAGCCGGTCCCCGTCGCCATTCACCTGAAGCTTGACCGCGAAGCGATCGGCCAAGGAGTTCCCAACGCCATTCTCAATCTTTTCGGAATCCGGGCGAACGATGAGATCTCCAGAATGTTTTTCCTCGACGGTCATCTCATCTTGGTGACGCCTGTCGGAATCTGGTCACTTCCAAAAGACGAATGGCTGGCTTGGCTGGAGAAAAACCGCTGATCGACGGCGAGTTTTCCTCGCGGGAACGTCTCCAAAGATGCTGCGAATATGCCCGAAAGGGGAGGGGAATTATTTCGCCAGTGCGATAGCCAGCCGATCACCGATCTGGCTGCCGGCGGATTGGAGCGCCGCTTTTCCCGCAATATTTTCAGCCAGATCCACTGCCACAGCTGTTTGCCGGTCAATCGTCAACCTATCCTTCGATTCCTTGCTGGTGATTTTGATCTCTACCCGGGCACGGCACGAAACCAGACCGCCACGGCGACCCGCTGCCTCGCTGAATGCCTCGCCGGTGATCACCACGTCGGCCGCTTCGGAACTCGTCACCAGCGTATAGCCCACGTCCTGCAGTATTTTTTGGATCTCCGTCTGCGCCGCCGGATCGGGCACCCGTCGCGTCAGATGTTCCTCCGGGATCTCGACGAACACCTTTTGCAGGGTTTTCCCGGCCACCGATTTTCGCAACCGGGCGATGCGTTCGTCGGCGCTTTCGGTTTTGGCCAGTAATTCCCCGACGTTTTCCGCCAGTTGCTGCGATATTTGCCTCGCTGCGGACTCCACCGCTCCGCCAAAGCCGCTGCCTTCGGTATACTTGGCCGTTTGGCCATAGACCCGGCCCGTTTCCGCGCTGATCACTTTGGTCACCAAGTAATTCTCATCTCCTGAGGCAAACATCCGTCCGGTCACCAGCACTTTCGCGCCTGTGAGCTGACCCACTTTCGCGGCGGATTCGGCGGAAACCGTGCCGGAGAGTGTCATCTCCGATTCCGCCAGCACGCTGGCCAATTCGGCTCGCTCCACCAGCACCAGATTCTCATTCGCCGTCAGCAGACCCGCCAGTAGGGAAGCCGCCTCTCCGCCCTTTCCCTTCAGTTCCTCCGTTGAAGTGGAGAAATCCAATACCGCCACGGTTAAAGGCTGGTAGGCGGGCGCATTCGGGTTCTTGCCGAAGATCGAGGCAGGCAGGCAAGCAAGCAAGATCAGAGTGAACATCGCCGGAGCGACAGGTCGGATGATGGGATTGATTTTCATGGTTGGGGTTCGATGACTGAAATTGAGTTGTCAGGGCGATACATCAAAAACCGCATCACGCGGAATTGCATATCCGGAGAAGTGGCGAAATCTTGCAACCCATCGATTGACAACGCCGTCACCAATCCGCCGTTTCCGGATGGAAATACCGTATAGTCAGGATCGAAAAAGTGATCTGCTGGCGTCAAGGCAAGCAATCGCTGGTTAGGTGTCAATAAATGAGAGGCAGGGATCGGGCGGTCATTAGGCCATTTGGCAATGAGAGCGCCATCCCAAGCGCCTTTCATCGACGCCTCGTCAGGCAGTGTGATCACAGTTACCGAGATTTTCGATTTCTTGAGAAAGCCGATCCAATCCGGTAAAGTTTCAAAGCCAGCAACCGAGACAGTAGAGCCCTTGAGAGGCGCAAAAATAGCGGGCGGTGCCCCTGCCACGGCGACGATGGAGAGAGCCTGTCGCTTTCCGCCGCGGACCAACCACAGTTTGACCAAGTAACGCACTGGCTTGTCGGCGTCCGGCAACACGATGTCTTTCGTCGCTTCCACCGGTCTACCCGATTGGGTGGTCAGGTTCTTACCCAGTTCGATTTGGGATTCTATCGGCGCCAGCGTGTTGGTAAGAATTTGAAACGTATCCGCCTCCACCCGGAACGGCCCGTCACCTGCCTCGCGCACGATCCAACGCAGGCGCAGGGTGGATCCATTAAAGGCGGAAACCGACTTGATGACGACCGGCGCGCCGGGAGTGACTATCCACTCTGCGACCTTGCCATTGTCCTCTTCCGCGCACGTGGCCCAAAAGGGCTGGGAGACGGCGAGGACAAAAAGGGTGGCAAACAAAACCGGGCCCGAGATAGGTGCCAGGGCCGGATGTGTCGCGAAACTCGAATCCTTTACCGTCATTCTTGAAAGCGAGTGTATTGAGTCCCGCTTCGATTCACAACGAAAATTCCGGAATTCATGGAGAAACACAGCAGGATGTCGCGTTCCGGTCACCGGGCGAATATAGGGACGGGTCATTTGTGCGGAATCCTGACCGTCAGCGATCCCCGTCCCAATCCGAGAGGCAGAACTTGGTGGATAAGCTGAACGAACTAATCTCGGCCCTGAAGCGCTAGCCGGTCCCTCCAACTTTGCCTTTCCTAGGGAAAGGGGAATCGCTAAAAAAGCAGAGTGTCCAGCCGCTGCGTTTCAGGGGAGTTCGTTGGATGGGCTGGAACTTGTGAGAATGGAATATTCAGGCTGCTGTGCGCCGAGCGAAGCGAGTCGCTTCTTGTGGTGTGAAAGTCACCATGTCGTAAAGCCAAGCCAGCAGCGACTACCGAGTGTTGCGTTGAAGTTAGCTAAGCCATGAAACCGTGCGGGAGCCACCGCAATACCAACGAAAAGCCTGGAGCCGAGAAGGGGAAGGGATGGCGAAACAGCTTCGACGAAGCGTACACAGGGAAACCCGTAGGCCACAGGGCGGCTCGCACCCGCCTGAAGGTTGATACAGTCTCGTAAGTATATGGATGTGGAAGGAGATCCAGTAACAATACGGAGAATCCAGCACCGGAAAGCGCGCCATGGCGAGCGCTGAAGGTTCCACCGGGGTCGAACCAAGACCGTGGCATGTGGGCAAAGAAGCGGACAGATGACCGTTCTGAGGAGGACGGCACCTCGAACTCGGGAGGCCCGGTCCGGCCTCCTTCAGAGGCAATTTATTCTCTGAAGGGCGATAGCTTTCAACCTGAATGGGAAGAGGCAGTCGCGGCGGATCGGGAGTCAGACCTCTCCAAAGTAGTCAGAGGCGGGAGAGCCGATTACAAGGCGAAGGGAGAGACGGAGAGACAACGCGGACAAAGCACTCACGCGAGGGAAAGGAATACTCCCGCACAAAGCGTGTCACGCACCCTGTCCGCACTGAGAGTGAAGGCGGAGCAGGACCCGAAGCATCGCTTCGTGGCCTTGAGTCGCATGTTGGACTGCCAGATGCTGGCCGAGGTCTTCAAAGGCTTGAAACGCAGAGCCGCTCCGGGAATCGACGGGGTGAGTCACGTGGAGTATGCGAGGGAATTGGACCGGAACCTGGAGGATTTGGAAAAGCGCTTGAGGGAAGGGCGTTACCGCGCCCGGAGCGTCAAGCGGCGGTGGATCGCCAAAACGGGCAGCCAGAAACGGCGACCTCCGGGTAAAGCAGATTCACCAGCGTCTCGAAATAGCCGAATTACTGCAACCGCTCGGCAAAGGTGTTCCCGATGAGCACCAGGTGGTCTCCCTTTTTCAATTCGAGCGATGGCGGTGCGGCCAGAGCCAGTATCGGCAAGGAAAGACAGGAGAGCGCGAAGAAGAATTTTCTGATCATGCTGCCACCACTTGACCAAGATTCCGAAAACGAGGCAACGGCGCATTTCGGGAACTTGGCTGGCCGAAGCTCTCTGACCCAAGAGGGTTAAGTCGCGGACTCAACAGGGTATGATCGCGGAGGGGGGGAGGAGTTTAATCCCCGTTCCTACCCGAATCGCCGTTGGTTTTTCCGTAGTGTA
This sequence comes from Verrucomicrobiia bacterium, assembly GCA_020440025.1. Classification (GTDB taxonomy): domain Bacteria; phylum Verrucomicrobiota; class Verrucomicrobiia; order Verrucomicrobiales; family DEV007; genus JAEUHH01. The sequence continues at coordinate 1,171 of JAGROX010000005.1, read as the reverse complement.
CTTCGCGGTGGCAATTCGGGCACAGAGCCGCAGCATTGGCGATGGTATCCTCCCCGTCCATACTGAGAGGTTTCCAATGATGAACTTCCAAGTAAGGGGAATCGTCTTTCCGTCTCAGAAATGGTGCTTCGGTGCCGCAGCGCTCGCAAACTCCCGCCGCCCGCCGAAGGACAGCGACAATCACATCAGGGTTTCGCCGATAACCCATCGAAATAATCTGGATTTTCTCTGGTGTCTTCGGTGCTGATGCCAACCGATCACGAAGGCTAGAGTCCGAAAGCGAAGCTGAGCGGCGAATTGCTTCCGAAAGTTCCTCTTCGTACTGCTCTTTGGTGTCGGCGGGTAGGTCAAGCAAATCGCCTAGATCACTAACCTCACTCCAGCCTCCAGATCGAGTCCGCTTCTTCAGTGGTAAGTCGTCGCTGACTTTCCTCAATATTGCGGTCATGTGAGAACTATCTAGTCTCCGCAAGTCGCGTATGGTAAGCAGATTTACGGCCTTCTCCCCAACTCCCTCGACGGCGGTGAATAGATTCACTTCCCCTGGCTGAAACTCTTCAAGTTCTTTGCGGACAATGCTCCGCCTGCTCTGAGAGATTTCCCGCTTGTCCTCCCAACCTACGATCAGTCCCGTGTAGCAAATTTGCGATAAATTGTCGGTGGTCGAAACATATAGCCGAATCGGATAATTTGGACTCGGTTGCAACTTCTTCAGCATGCTGATGACTTGCCCTTTGTAAGGTTGTAGATAGCTAACTCCACCCCCTCGGGCATCTTGTGCTTCGATTACCTCGTTCAAGACAGCTTCGTAGATGCCATTGATGAAAAGTGCGGTGGACATGGATTTTCTTCAGCGAACCAGTTGTTGATTCTTAATTCTCTCGGCTAAAAACCTTGATGGCGAGCGAGTTTTCGGGGGAAAACGCTGACCTGAAGGGGTGATAAGCGGTTGCCTTGCGAATGTCCAACGAAAGTCGCCCATTCTCATTCACCCGAATAGCCCAGATTTCGGGCAATGAATCGCCCAAGGAACGCCGACGGCGTTTCGCATCGTAGCCAAGGGTCGGGGAGCGAAGCGGACAGACCCTGGGTCCAAATCAATCGGTGATGCCAACCCTGAAGGGGTTGCGGGGACGGGGATCGGCTTGCGGAATTTCTCAGGGCTGCCTTC
>JAGROX010000245.1 GCA_020440025.1 Verrucomicrobiia bacterium | reverse complement strand
AGCAGAAAGAGCAGCCCCAGAGACAGGAATCGCAGCCGGGATCGAATCGTCTTCAACATCATTTTGTCGCATCTTCTCGAATCGCGAGGTTCCGCACAATGGCGGAGACGCGTCTTTTCGATTTTTGCCTCAAAATAGATCACTTGGAATGCGTCCGGAGCTATCACCGCCCCCACTGCTTAGAAACAGTTGAACCTATTGGTATTTCTGATATTTTCCGTAATCACCAATGTTTCCGATTTTGCTCAATGCCTCCCCTCAAAATAGCCAAAGTGATCGAATGGAATCTTGACCGAGGGTTCGGATTTCTGAGCGATGATGAGGGCAATGAGCGCACGTTTCTTCACATTAAAGAACTGGTGGGCGGCGCCAGGCCGCCGATGGTCGGTGATCGCATTGCCTACAGTTTAGGGGCCGATCCTCAAGGTCGCCCTCAGGCAGTGAAGGCGACCAACCTGCGACGAGGCGTCTCCCTGACTTGGCGCAACTGGCTTCTCTTGGCGTTTCTGCTGATCTTGCCCGTCATGGGCATGCTACGAATCGAGCAGCCGATCGGGAGCTATTGGTTGATGGCGCTGATGGTTGCGGCATCCGTGACCAGCTACCTGCTTTCCTCACAGGATAAACGACTCGCCGAGACGGGCGGATGGCGAATTTCAGAAATGCGGCTCCATGTTCTCGAGTTGATCGGCGGCTGGCCCGGGGCTTTCATCGCTCAGAAGCGCTTTCGGCACAAGTGCAACAAAGGAGCCTACCAGTTCGTCTTTTGGATCATTGTGATTGGCCACCAGATCGTTGCCATCGATATCTTCCGAGGCGGCGAGGTGTCCTACACGACTTGGAAACTCCTTCGATCGCTCTTCTCTGTCGCAATTGACAGTCGCCCGTATCAACTCATGGGTTGAGGCGAGCGATGGGCCATCCGTCTCTGAGAAACCGACAGCCTCAAGTTGTGGCTGGATATCCCTCGTCAGAATCGTATCATCTGAGACAGTTTCCGGCCCACTCCCCTTCATCGGAGGATCTCGGGCCAGTGCTCTCTTCCAAATGATCCCAATTCGCGCAGTGTGGGGCAGCATCCTCGTTCTGGAATTTTTTTCAGGATGCCGACCCCATTCTCCTCCGCCGGATTATGAGAAGCTGTCGCAAGATTCGCATCAGAGAATGATCGAAGCATTGGATGACATTGAGGCCCGCACAAGCTCTGAAAATCCATTTCTGGGAACGAAGAATGTCGAGAAAGGGAGGAAGATGCTGGCGGAAATGTCTGCGCAGACGCCGACATTCCTTCGCGCTCGATTGCTTTCGGAACTGGGGTGGGTGGAACTTCTTCAGGGGCTGGAGCGAGATGCGATCAATCACTTCGAAGCCGCTCGTCAGTTGTTTGAGATGACAGCAGAAGGTCGGCAATCTGATTACTACAGAGAAACGATCGGAAGTCTTGCATTGGCCTACCTCAGGCTGGCTGAAACCGAGAACTGTTGTGCGAAACCGAGTCCCGAGAGTTGTATTTTTCCGCTACGAAATCTGGCCATTCACGATCAGACCGAAGGGTCGGAACGAGCCCTACCGCTTTTGCGGCAACTGGCTGACGATCCGAACTTGGCCAAAGGAGCGCGAGAAGAAGCCAGCTGGTTGGCGAATATTGCATTGATGACCTTGGGACGATCCGGAGAGGAATTGCCTGAACGGATGCGGATTCCGCCAGAGTCACTGGAGTCGGAGCCTGGTAGATTCCCTGAGTTTCGTAATATTGCCGCCAAAGCAGGCGTGGACACGTTCGGCTTGTCTGGAGGTGCGGTGATGGATGATTTCGATGGTGATGGATTCTTTGATTTAATCGTCAGTCAGTGGGATCCCGCTCAACCAACCCTTTATTTCAGGAATCGAAGAGATGGCACTTTCGAAAACCTGACGAGCGAAGCCAATCTATCGGGAATTCGCGGTGGTCTAAACCTGAGGCAGACCGATTTTGACAATGACGGCGATCTCGATGTCTTCATTATGCGGGGAGCGTGGATGAGCGAAAACGGGAAGCATCCCAACTCGCTGCTTCGCAATGATGGAGTGGATCGAAATACCGGCGCGGTGATTTTCACCGATATCACCTTTGCCTCCGGATTGGGTGATGCCCACTATCCGACCCAGACGGGAGATTGGGCTGACTTTGATCTCGATGGGGATCTCGATCTGTTCGTGGGAAACGAAACCAACAATGGCGGCCATTTTCCATGTCAGCTATTTCGAAACGAAGGCCCGGATGACAACGGGATTACTCAGTTCACCGAGATTGCGAATGAAGCGGGACTGGCTGCCTTTGCCTACGTGAAAGGAGCGGTCTGGGGAGACTATGATGGAGATCGATATCCGGATCTCTTTTTGTCGTGCATCAACGAGGCCAATCATCTGTTTCGCAATCGAGCTGATGGAACCTTTGAGGATGTGACGGCCGAAAATGGAGTCGCCATGCCGGAGCGCAGTTTCCCCACCTGGTTTTGGGATTTCAACAATGACGGCAATCTCGACCTTTTCGTTTCCTCCTATCTGGGAACCTCTTCCGAGGTCTTTCGTCAACGGCGAGGAGAACCGACCCGCCCCGAAAGTCTGGCTAAACTATTTCAGGGTGACGGTAGAGGAGGTTTTGAAGAGGTTGGTAGGCGCGTCGGATTGACCATGCCGATGCTTCCCATGGGAAGCAATTTCGGCGATGTGATGAACGATGGCTTTCCCGACATGTATCTCGGCACCGGAAATCCCTCCTATAGCTCGATTGTGCCGAATCTGTTTCTCTCCAATGAACAGGGTCAATTCGTCGACCGTACCCTGTCAACTCGCTTGGGCCACCTCCAGAAAGGGCACGCGGTATCGATTGCCGACTTTGATCGGGATGGTGATCTCGATATATTCGAGCAAGTGGGAGGCGCCTATCCCGGCGACCCGTACTACGATGCCCTGTTCGAGAATCCTGTTGAGAATGGCAACTGCTGGGTGTCCATCCGATTAAAAGGGACGAAATCGAATTCCTTCGGTGTCGGATCCCGAGTCCGGGTGGTGGTGCCGGATGGAAACGACAGCGAGCGGTCCATCTATCAATGGATGAACAGTGGCAGTAGCTTCGGGGCCAATCCCTTGGAATTGCATTTCGGGCTGGCTGACGCGAAGCATGTCCTTAGAGTTGAGGTTTTCTGGCCGGTGACGGGAAAGACTCAGGTGATCGAAAAGGTAAACGTGAATCAACGGATCGAGATCACGGAGAAGTAGCTGAAAGCTGTCCCATCCCGATCGAGGGATCTCCCCTCACCGACTTCGTCTCTCTCCATCAGACTCATGCCCGATTTGACTTCTCCTTTTATCTTTGCGCTGACCAATCCCGGCTCGGCCATGCCGCTCAAACAGGAGATCAAGGACTATGGACTAGGCTGGCGACCCAGTTTCCAGAGGCGCGGCTTTGTGACCTTCAAATCGTCGACAGACGATGAGCCCTTCACCCTGCAGTCACTGGAGGTCCCATTCATTTTCGCGAGGCGACTGTGCCTCTCGTTGGGAAAGGCCACCAACCGAGCGGAAGCACTCGCCCTGATCGAGAACGCCGCAATCTCTGCCACATCGACCGTTGATGGGTCCGGAGATACCCTGCTCCACGAGTTGCGTTGGAACGAACGTCGTCTTGATCGGGTTTCTGAAGACTCGCGTCTCCCGGTCGTCATCGGTCAGGGCATCGGCACTCTGGTGGAACTCGGACCCGAAGAGTTCTGGGCCGGATTTCACCTTCACGCTCCGACTCTCAGTCCTGATCCGGGCGGCATGGGCGGCTTGATCCTTCCCGAAGAATCACCTTCTCGTGCCTGGCTGAAATTGGAGGAAGCGGTTCGGTTCTTCGGACTGCACTTTGACGAGGGAGAAATTGTGGTCGAACTCGGCTGCGCACCGGGCGGGGTCATTCTCGCCTTACTGCAACGAGGTGTGTCAGTCATCGGAGTCGATCCCGCAAAACTGAATCCGGTCGTCATGACTTCGGCGGTTCCGGAACTCCCTAGAGCGCCGCTCGATCACCCATGGGTCTATCATTGCCGAAAGCCAGCCGCCCTGGTGGCGAAGCGCGATCTCGGTCAACAGGTTTCCTGGTTCATGTCTGACATGAACCAATCACCCGAAGTCGCGCTGAAGGAATGCGCCCGAATGATCAAGATGTGCCCGGCGATCCGATCGGCGCTGATCACCCTGAAGCTGAGCGACTTTGCTCAAGCCGCCGACCGTCCCAAGTGGTTTCAATCGCTTCGCGAAATGGGTTTCAGGAAAATGCGCCTTCAACAACTCGCCGTCCACCATCACGAACTCGCGCTCCTGGCCACGGACCGGCGTTAGGAGGTAGCAAAATTCCGCCTGTCGTTCAAACGTTTCACGGACCGAAGAGCGATCCTGCCCGATCGAGACTACCGGTCCCGGTCCCTGCCGTGCCGACAAATTCGGTGAGAGTCAGTTGCCCACCCAATCCCGTTCGAACGTCGGCGAAGATCCCGTGGTTGTTCAGCACACCCAATCCTCCGGTGCCAGAAACCGAGCTGCCGATTCCGCCCTCGAGCGAGGCAACACGTGAGAGATAGACTCCATGATTGTTCTTGTTCCCATTGATTGCCTCTGTGCTTGCAATGCCCACGATCGTGAGGGCATCCGTTGCTTTTACGAAACCTCGCACCAGGCGAAGGCCTTCGTTGGAAACAGTTCCCGTGCCGCCCGTTCCTTGCAGCTCAATGGTTCCACCGGATTCCAGATTGGCGACCGTGCCGATGATTCCGCTGTTCCCCTTCCCTTGCGCGGAAAGCGAGGCCGAGCCTGTTACCGACAGATCGCCAGCAGCATTCACTGTCGTTCTGAGCATCTGAACGCCCCGATTGGTATTTCCATCGCCGTGTGAGATGCCGATGATGGTGATGCTGCCTCCCGATGAGGCAATAGTGACGGTCTTCAGGTCCGCCCCCTGATTGGACCTTGAGCCTCCTCCGGATTGGCCGTCGAGAGTGGCGTCACCGGTGGAAAGGAACGTCCCCCGATTTGCGAGCAGGCCGGTATTGCCGTTACCCAAGGAGGTCAATGCGGACCTTCCCACTACTGAGAGGGTTCCACCGGAACTGATCGTGCTGCTGCCGAGGACTTGGGCTCCCTGATTCGAACCACCGATTCCGCGACTGACACCTTCCACTCTGACATTTCCTGTCGCTGTAGTGAGATTCGAGCGACCCGAAATCATCAGGCCAAAATTAGCATTTCGACCGGAGGCGGTGACTTCTCCGTTCGCGGTGAGCGCGCCGCTACCTGCGACCGTCAACTCGGCTCGCGTCAGGCGGATGCCGCCATTTCGATCCAGCCCGCCCTCGCCCTGTCCGATCAGCAGCAACGCACCTGAACCGGCTGCCCCCGTGATTTCGATCGTCGATCGGTTGATATCCAAGCCAACATTGCGGACTCCAGCGGTGACCACTGGAGTGGTTGACAGCCCTTCAATGGTGATACCTCCAAGCTCGGTCGAAATTCGAGAAGCGCCAAGAACTCGGACGCCGCCAGAAGTCGCGGTGCCACTGCCTGTGCCGCTCAGCTCGATCGTGCCTATGCCAATCGTCGAGATTAGCACGCGACCGCTCACCACAGCACCAGTATTGGCGGCCGTTCCGCTGCCAGAAATCCCTGTAATCTCCAGATTTCCACCCTGCGAAACGATTTCGCTGCGTGCGGCGATGGAAAGGCCAACGTTACCCCGGCCACCATCACCTCCTTGCCCATCGATAGAGATGTCGCCCGACTCTGAGGTGATTCGAGTGAGAGCGGCAATGGAAACGCCAATATTGTTCCCACGTCCCGAAGCAGCCATCCCGTCCATATCGATGCGACCTGCTGCGAGGACAAAAATCTGAACCCGGCCGGAAATCGAAAGTCCTTTGGTGCGTGCTCCACCTCCAAGCGACTGGCCGTCGATGAGAATCGTTCCTCCGCCGCTACCTTGCTGACCGATGCTGCTCGATCGCCCGATCAACACCCCAATGCCTGCTGAATTGGATCCGGCTGCGGAAGTTCCCTCGATCCTGACATCACCGCTATCGACCGACACCGTGACGCCCAGTAGTCTGACACCGTCATTGCCATTGCCCACATTTCCGCTGACTCCGAGAATCGTGACATCGCCTGTGCCCAGGGCTTGAAGAGTGGTCGCGCCAAGATTTACGGCGTCATAGCGCCGTCCTGCGAATGCCTGGTTGGCGTCCAGTGTGATCGAGCCAGTCCCGCTGACCGTGAGCGAGGCTCTTCTCGATGAAATGATCGACTCCGACTCAATTTGAACATCGGAATCAGGCGAAAGGACAAAACTGCTGCCCCTGAAGTTCACCAGGTCGAATCCATCGCCACCGATCACTTGAAGTCCGCCCGGCAGATTGCCGAAATCGCCGATGAACGTGATCCGATCATCACCGCCGAATAGATCGAACACCAAATCCCCCGTGAAAGCGCTCATGGCGATGCGCACTTCACGCGAATTGAATTGGATCGCTCCCGCAATATCCGAACTCATCGTGCCTCGGCGTTCCGAGATGGAAAGGTAGTCGATACTATTCACCGTCACCCGCCGAACGGTGAGGTTGGAATTGCCGCCGGTTGAATCGATGATGATGAGATTTCCTTTCCCATCGATTACCGCCCCGGTATCGGATCCCAGATCCGGAACACCGATCGTGATGGTGAAGGTTAGCACTGAGGAGCTGTCCGATCCTCCGTTTGCGGTGCCACCATCGTCCATCAACTGCACCTGGATGGTTGCCGCTCCTCCGTTTCCGGCGGCGGCGGTATAGAACAACGTACCATCCTGAGAAATCACAGGCAAAGCGTCAAACAATCCAGGGTTGTCATTGCTCACGATGACAAAGGTCAATTCCTGCCCGGCATCGTCAACATTACCGGGATCGATATTCTGGGCAAATCCCGGAACCACTTGCGGGCCGTCGATCGTCCGGGAAACATGCGATGCCGTGAGCGTGAAGGAAGGCTCATCGTTCGCGGACAACACTGTCAGCACGATGGTTTCTTCGGCACTGTTTCCGTCATCATCGGTGTAGGTGACCACGAAACTATCCGATCCAAAAAAGTCAGCCGCAGGCGTGTAGATCCAATCCCCTGTAACCGAGTCGATGGTAGCGTTCCCATTCACTGCCGGAGTGGAAACCGTGAAGTTCGGGGTCGTCATTCCATCGGCCACATCCGTGACCGAGAGGTTCCCGGAGATCGCGCCGCCATCTTCATTCCCGGTTCCCGACAAATTGCCGCCAGTCGTGGCCGGGTCATTCACTTGCGAGACAGTGATCGAGATCGTCTGCGTGGCGATGAACCCCCTGTCATCAACCACGCTGATGGTGAAACTGTCAGAGCCATGGAAATTCGCAGCAGGAACATAGCTCCACAGTCCCGATTCCGGATCGATCGCAGCCAATCCGTTTGCCGGGTTCACGATGACCATGAAGTTTGGCGTGCTCATTCCTTCACTCGGATCGCTTGCCGAGAGGTTACCCGAGATGGCGGCATCGTCTTCCACCCCGCTGCCGGAAACATCGCCACCGAAGATCGCCGGATCGTCTACTTCCACGATCGAGATGTCCACGAGCTGGGTGGTAACATTACCGAAGCCATCAGCCACTGAAACGGTGAAGCTGTCATTGCCGAAAAAGCCTGCATTCGGGGTATAGGTCCAATCCCCCGTGGTTTCATCGACGATCGCCGCTCCATTGGTGGCTTGACCTGTCACCGTAAAGCCAGTCAAGGGGGCGCTGAACACATCCTGCGCGGAGAGGTTTCCCGTCACATCAATGCCCCCTTCGAAACCTGCCCCCGAGGTGTCACCGCTGATCGTTGGTGGCAGAATAGGTGAAACGGTGAAGAAGCGTTCATAAATACCGCCCTCGGAAGCGTCCCCATTTGCATCGAGTTTCCGCCCGGCGAGATCGAAAGGCCCTTCGTCGCCCAAGATCGAGAAACGGTAGTTTCCATCTGGCAGAATGCCCGGCACCGTGAGCAGCACCTGGTTTGTTCCCACGAGATACTCGGCCGACAGCGAAATGATGACATCATCAACGTCCCCGAAAATCTCATTCAATCCGGCTTCTCTCAAATCATAGATCGCCAAGGCGATCGCACTCACCGGAGTCAGCGATTCGCTGAACTGGATCAGGATCTCCGGGAGATCTCCTCCCACGTTGGTGCCGCCATTGGACACAAAGGCAGGTCCCACGCTGAGGATCGTCGGTGGAGTCACGTCATTGCTCGATCCTCCAAACTCATGAGCGCCGATATCGGTGAAGCCCGGCAACCATGACAGAAGCGTTGAGGGATGTCCGTCAAGGCTCGACAGCCCATCTGCATCCGTGAGGAAAGTGTGGCTTGCCGCTGAAGTGCCATCGGAGACTCCGACTGTCGGAGTGAGGTTGGCATTTCCCGATCCGTAGTCGAATCGGATCGCGCCATCGTCAAACAGGGTCACCGCGAACTCGACATTGGAATTCCCGTCAGACGGGTTGGAGGCATCCCAGCGGAAAATGACCTTGTTGGCAAACACCTCGACAAAGACATCATCCCCTGGTTGCTCGGTGCGCAGATTGTCCCAGAGGCCTGCGATGCGAGCTTCGTTATTCAGGTTTACCGAGGAATTCGAACCGTTGTTGGCGCTGGAGGTGCTTCCGCCGAACTGGATCAACCCATTGGACGAAACCGAAAGTGAGGTGTAGTCCGTCCCGAAAAAGGCGAAGACGAAGGGCAGAGTAATGATCTGCGAGATATTGTTGCCGTTGAGATTGAGTGGCGTGCCGCTCAGAGCGGAGTCAAAGACTGATCCACCCACGGGAGTGGAGAGAATGAAGGTGCCGCCGCCCGAGTTGGTCGTTCCGGGATCATCACGACGATCAAGTCCATCAATGTCAGTAGTGAGTGCGTCGAGGGATTCTCCGGAGTCGATGGCAGGAGAGCCAGCGCGCAATACGAACAGATCGTCGGCTCCGCCATAGACATCTCCTGTCAGGTCGTAGCCGAGGACATTATCGGCCCCATCAGGATCGACAAACATCGGATCGGCCACGAGTGAGTTTGCATCCCGCGCTGTCGCCAACTGCCATGCGGCAAGATCAGTTTGTTGGATGCCGTTGACCGTCCCAAAACGGGCGGAGGCAGAACCCAAGTGAACTAGATTAAAATCGGAAACAAGGGTGCTGATGGGCGCCTGAGTGATCACGATGGCGTCACCGGCATTGATCGTGACGATGTTATTGGTGAGAACAAAACTGTTCCCGTCACCATTGATCTGAATGCCAACTCCAGAGTCTTGAACCACGGTATTGTTTCGAACGATTTGATTCGTCTGACCGCCGGTATTGTAGGCGATGCCTCCATTGCCATTGTCATATACCAAATTGTTCTCGATCACCGTATTGAACAGCTGGCTGTTCACTCCAGAACCAACCCCGATGCCGAAACCACCGTTGGAGTATGAACGGTTGCCGATGATCTGAGAGGCAGCCAATCCCCCGATGGTAATCCCATTCTCGGTATTACCATAGGTGATGTTACTTAAGATATAGGGCCCTTGGGCGTAGATTCCGATTCGATTGAAGGCGGCGACATTGCCTCCTCGGTAGTCGCTGACACCCAGTTTCACCACTCCGTGATTGGCGCCTCCCGAAGTGTTGAAACCGATGTCGTTCTCTCTGGCGAAATTGCCATAAGCCTCGACCGCGCCGCCCATCGTCATTCCGGTGTCCAAGTTATCATCTGCGGTATTTCCAAACACCTGGGTATAGACTCCGCCGGCAAAGAGGAACCTGCCGTTATAGATCTCGAAGCCATTCTGATTGTCGCGTGCCAGATTGTTTCTGATCTCACCGCCATTCGAATCGATCCGGAAACCCGTCTTAATATTGAAAACCGTGTTATCGAAGATCAGAACCGCGTCTGTTACGGTCACGTGGATGCCGATGTCATTCGAAAACACACCGAACTCGGCATTTCCAGTCTGGTAAACCGTATTCCGAGCGACCGTAGCTTGGGTGCCTTGCACCCGAATTTGAAAGTCCTGATCCACACTTTCATCGACTCCGTTGGAACCTGCTCCATAGAACTCATTGTCCTCGATCACCGTTCCCGTCGAAGCATCATCAACCAGGACGCCATTGGTGGCATT
>JAGROX010000244.1:1430-7673 GCA_020440025.1 Verrucomicrobiia bacterium | reverse complement strand
TAGACGCTGGGCAGGAATCCGGCACCCCAGTTGGCGGCGGAACCTTTGGGCAGGCCGCGATCCAGCGGGTCCGACATCACCACAAAGGCTGGCAGATTCCGACTTTCACTGCCGAGCCCGTAGGTCACCCAGGAACCGACGCAGGGCAGTCCCATTCTGGGAACGCCGCAGTTCATCATAAACAGGGCAGGGCTGTGGTTGTTCGATTCGGTGTGGCCCGAGTGGATGAATGCCATCTTGTCGACGTGCTCGCCGAGCTTGGGAAAGATCGACGAGACCATTTTACCGCACTGACCGCGCGGAGTGAACTCGAAGGGTGACTTCATCAACGGGCCCACCGCGTTGGCGAAGAAGCCCGTGTTCTTATCGAAGCCCTCGAGTTCCTTGCCATCCATCTTCTCCAACTCGGGCTTGTAGTCCCAGGTATCGACATGGCTGGGGCCGCCGTTGATGAACAACCAGATGACTGACTTGGCCTTGCCATTGAAGTGCGGTTGCTTGGCGGCGAGGGGATCCGCGGAATTTGCGAGAAGCCCTTCCTCCGCCAACAAACTGGCGAGGCCCACGGAACCAAAGCCAGCTCCGGCGCGCTGGAGGAGTTGGCGGCGAGAATAGGGCTCGCCCTGAAAGTGCGGATCATTCATGATTCAAGTTCTACGAAGGCCAAAGGAGGGGTGGCGCGAGTCATGTCGAAGGATCAGAACGCGAATTCCAGATGGGGTTTGGCGAAACAAAAAGTGGTAGGGAAAATGGTGAAAATTGCACCGCTTCAGTTTGGAATGAAGATCAAGGTGGAAGACCTCGGGTGTCTTGGCGGCTTTGTTGGAGAGCTTGATGAATTCGTCGAAAAGTCGATCGGCTAAAGGGGCGCCACCTTTTTCCTCATAGTAGGAAAGAATTTCGTTCAGGTCCCTCTGAATGAGGCGGTGGTAAACCAAATCTCCCATCACTCGACCGTCGTACTATCGCCCGAGTGATTTCCGAAGTTCATCCTGGGTCATTCCCATCGACGGATCTGCTTCCAGTTCCGCGTCGCGTCGTGCGGCCTCCTCGATCTCGTCATCTAAGGAGTGATTTGGAGGGAGCGATTCCAGCAGCTTCCGTGCGAGTAGTGCCCGCTCGTTGTCAGTGAGCTTCATCGCGTTTTCTTCGATATTTGTCAGCGCCACCATGGTGAAAAGGATATTCCAAGTGAGGGTTGAAAACAACTCTGGTCAGTCGGATTCATGGCAGGTAGATGAACTCGTTGAGGCTGAACATGACTTGGCAGAGGTCGGCGAGGGCGAGTTGGCGAGCGTTCTCGGATTCGTAGGAGGCGGTCTGAGCCTCTATGAAGGCGCGATTTTCAGCCAACTCCTGGGAGGAGGGTTCGCGGCTGAGGATTCTTCGATAGATGTCGGAAATTGCGGATTCGAGATCGTCATGATCGACCTCTGACGCCAACGCCTGCGCCCATCTGACGACCTGCGGGTTGTTCATGAAGAGCAGGGCCTGTGGGGCGATCGTCGTGCTGGGTCGGCTGCCCTGGCTGGCGAGCGGTTCCGGTTGGTCGAAGATCTGCATCATGGGAATGAGGCGACTGCGTTTCATCATGAAGTAGATGCTGCGCCGCGTCATGCCTTCATCCAGCGTGCCGGGTCCGAATCGGGTGGCGTCGAGTTGGCCGGTGACGGAAAGGAGCGAATCACGAACGATCTCCGCCTCGAGACGGCGCGGACTGAATCGCCAGAGCCAGTGGTTTTCGGGATCGATTGCCGTCTTCTCCGGTGACGTGGCGCTGCTCTGACACCACGTGGCGCTGAGAAGAATGTCGCGATGCAGGGCTTTCACGTCCCATCCGCTGGCGATGAGTCGTCGGGCCAGAAAGTCGAGCAGCTCGGGATGACTGGGCAGTGTTCCCTGCAGACCGAAGTCATTGGGTGTCGCCACGATACCGCGACCGAAATGATGATGCCAGAGCCGGTTCGCCGCGACCCGGGCGAGGAGATGTCCGGCGCCGTTTTCGGTATCGGTGATCCAGTTCGCCAGTGAGCGCCGCCGAAAACTGGTGCGCTTCCAGTCCTCCGGAGGCGCGACCTGCCAGTCTTCGGTGGTCTTTCCATTGCGCATCAAGACCTGGAGAAATCCCGTGGTCGCGACATCCTGTTTCTGGTTCGGGTCGCCTCGGTTCAGGAAATGGGTCTCAGGATAGAAGTGGGGAAAGCCGCGCCCGTCGGCGTGGTGTTTGGTCGGCGGGAATCCCTCGCTGCTCACCTGAACGGTGGTCAAATTCCGGGTCGGTTTTTCTGCCACCGAAGCCTGAACCGCGGCGTTCAGGATCTTCCACTGGGCATCGTTCTGCGCGAAGAGTGGAAAAAGAGTGGTGCGGTGTTCGGGGAGCAGTTTTCCGGCAGCCAGCGCGTCGAAAGCCGCCGTCAGGGCCGCCGATTGGCCACCACCGACCACCACGGGCGGATCGAGTTCCCGACTCACCGAGAGGCGCGGTCGACCGATGACATGCTGACGATTGTTGCCAAAAGTCAGTTCCACGGTCAGGAGGGTGCCGCCCTCGAATCCCACCGCTTCGGCGAAGGAAAAGACGGCTGCCTGATCCTTTCCGATCTCGCCATCCACCGCCCAACCGGTGCCCTTGGGGTCGTGATCGATGGCACTGGCGACCGAGAGTGAGCCGGCATTCTGCTCATGAGTCGCCTTGGGTGAAATCAAGGTGATGGCCTTGGCTTTTGCCTTCGGATCGTTGGCCGGTCGGGCCGTCACTTTCAGGTCGCTGAGCGCAAAGTTTCCGTTGGCGGCGCGTCCGGGACCTTTCCTTGGCAAGGTCTCGTGGGTCAGGGCTTCGATGCGGAGATGCCGGATACCCATACCTTCGAGACGACTGGTGAAGGTGAGTTTTTCAGCGTTGGCATTGGCACCCGTTACCAGCACCGAGCCGTCGGCCTGGCGGGTCAGCGTGGCTCCACCCTGGGCAGTCATTTCAGCAGGTTCAAGAACGGCCCAGTTGCTTTCGGTGGCTTGAGAGGAGGCGTCGGTAGTGAGCCATTGATCGAAGCGTTTCTGGACTGCTTCGGACGTCTCGTAGCGGGCGAGTGCGGATGTCTGTTCGGCGTGTGATTCTTCCCAAGTGGACAGTGCTTTTTGAAATCCGGCGGGATCCAGATCGATTTCCACCTCGCTCCGAATCGTCGTCGTGAAGGTCGCCACGAAGCGGTAGTAATCCTTCACCGGGATGGGATCGAACTTGTGATCGTGACATCGCGCGCAGCCGATCGTCAGTCCCAGCATGGCGGTGCCGGTGGTGGCGGCCATGTCGTCCAGTTCATCATAGCGGGCGCTCTCGAATTCCTTCTCGGTGAGTTGGGTGGGAAACACGCCGGCGCCGAGAAATCCGGTCGCCATCATCGCCAGTGGATCATCGGGAGCGATTTCGTCACCGGCCAATTGCCACTGGATGAACTGATCCCAGGGCATGTTGGCGTTTAGCGCCTTGATCACGAAGTCGCGGTAGTGGTAGGCGAACTTCCGATCGTAGTCCTGTTCAAAACCGTGGCTCTCGGCGAAGCGCGCCGCATCCAGCCAGTGTCGCGCCCAGCGTTCGCCGTATTCGGGGCGAGCGAGGAGTTGGTCGATGAGATCGGCATGCGACATTCCCAGCGCGGCATTCATCTCCTCGGGCGTAGGCGGCAGACCGATGACATCGAGATAGGTGCGACGAATCAGGGTTCGTGGTTCGGCAGGTGGATTGGGCTCGATTCCATTTTCCGTCAGGCGAGCGAGGACAAAACGATCGATATCGGTCTTGGCCCAATCGCCCTCGGTCTGCGGGGGCGTTGGATCGGCCAGCGGACGAAAGGACCAGAAATTGCGATCCGTGTCCGTGACCTGCATCTCGGTTTTCTCGGCCGCGTCCTTTTCGATGAGGGGTTGGTCGTAGGGAGCACCGAGTTCAATCCATGTCGCCAATTCCTTGATCAAGGCTTCCGGAAGTTTTGGCTTCTTCGGCGGCATGGTGGGTTCCTCCTCATGACGAACGACCGCGAGGAGAAAACTCGATTCCGGTCGGGCGAGATCGACGACGGAGCCTGATTCGCCGCCTTTGATCAAGGCCTCGCGGGAAGTCAGGTCAAAGTCGGCGCGGGTTTTTTCCCCTCCATGACAACGCAGGCAATGCTCCTCCAACGCTGGCCGAATCGAGTTTTGAAACAGCTCGGTTCCGGCCTTCATCTTCGCCGCATGATCGGCGGGCAGGGCCGGCGCGGCACCGAGATGGCTGACCGCTGCGAACAGAAGCAGGCTGAGGTGAAGAAGGGGTTTCATGGCGAGGACTTGAGTTGCTGTTCGAGCCAGGGCGCGACTTTCTCGGCCCAGCGGGCGGCGTGTTCGCGCAATCCCGGGCCGCTGAAGTGAACTCCCTGACCATTGTTTTGTCGAAAGGTTCCCCGAATGGCATCGCTGTCCGGGCCTTCGAGCGCAATGCCATCGGCCCAGAGTGACGCCTGCGCTGCGCGGATGTCGGGCGATTCCTCATCACTTGGCAGATGGTAGCTCACCTGTGCCACAAACCAGGGTGCTGGCCAACCGATCTGGCGTCGAGAATCTTCAATGACCTGCTCCAGATATTCGCGGTAAAGCTTTCCGGGTAGGGTTCGCGTGAGATCCCTCTGGTTGGCGTCGCTTTCGCCCTGGTGCCAAAGTACGGCCCGGAAACCGTGAGGACCGAAGGGGCTCATGCGATCGATAAAGGCGGCGAAGGCCTCGCCCTTGCTCTCCCACTGGCCGTCGGGTCGCTGTTGTACCCGCCGCTCAATCGTTGGCGGGTTGGGAAAGACAGCTCCATTGGGAAGCCATTCCCGGACGCTGGTTGCTCCAATGCCACAGGGAACGAATCCGATGGGCACCCCGAATTTCTCGACCATGGCGTCACCAAAGGGCGGCAGGAAACTGCCTCCCTTGCCGCTCGCGCCGGGTTGCGGGTCGTTGGCCAGCTGCCAGTGTTCACCGAGGCAGGACGCGACCCGGCCGGTTTGGGTCATTTGCTTTTCTTCGCCATGATTGGCGGAGTTGGATTGACCAGCGACAACGAAGACTTCGCCGATGCCGACATGCTCGACGCTCGCCTCGCCGAGCACGTGATCGCCGCTCGAGGCCCGCACCTCGGCCCGAAACCACCCACCGGCAGGGGCATCGAGAATGGCGGAAAATTTCGGGCCATCGAAAGAGACGTCGAGTTTGCTCCACGCGACATCATCCTTTTCGCCGATCAATCTCGCTTCCATCGTGGTCGCGGCATCGGCACCGTTCAGTTCGCCCGCGATCACGAGCCGCCCGTGGTCCGCCGTCTCGCGCTGCGTCACCTGATAGTCGACCGGCGTGGTCAGCCGCAGGGTGCCGTCGGGTTCTGCGGCACCGAGTTCCCGCTTCACGGAATCGGCGTCGGCGGCGTGTAGTTGAGACCAAGCGACGACGGCTGCAAGCAGCGAACAGGCGAGGAGAGGGAGTTTCATGCGCGAAGTGAGTTGGGCGAGATCACTTCAGGGCAGACTCGATCGAGGCGGCGACCTGATGGCCGAGGAACTCGTAGCCCTCGCTGTTGAAATGCACATCGTTGGGATTCTGCATTGTGGCGAGGTGCGGGGTGATGGCGATGAAAAGGTCATCGGTCGCCACGCCATGCTTGGCCATGATCTCGGCAGCGGCAGTGTTGCGCTCAACGATGGAGGCGGCGGTTTGTTTCGTCTCGGGATTGTCTGGGATGGGGGTCGTCGATGCCCAGATCACCTTGGCGCCGGTTTGTTTCAGGCGCTCGACCAGTTGCTCCAGCCGCTGTGAGTAATCGGCCAGAGGCGTGCCCCGGTCGTGAATTCCGAAATTGAAATGAATCACGTCCCATTTTCCGTCACCGAGCCAGACGTCGATTTTTTTCAAACCCGTCGCCGTGGGGCCGCAGTTCGCTGGAGCCCGGTGAACGTTTGCCTTTCCCTTGAGCGCCTTTCGGGTGGCCTGAGTGTAGCCGCGCGACACCGAGTCACCGATCAGGAGGACGCGAGGCAGTGCCGGATCGTCCTGGATGAAATCCCAGGCATTTGATTCCCCCTTCACCTTTTGCTTTTGGTGAATGGGCAGATAAAAGCCACCGAGGTTTTCCTGCAGGGTGCGCTCCCACGCCTGTTGATCGGCGGGCAGGGTGGCGACGAGAGCGAGGTATTGTTCCTCGATCTGTTTCTCTGCGGCGGCCTTTTTGGCAGC
>JAGROX010000244.1:0-1285 GCA_020440025.1 Verrucomicrobiia bacterium | reverse complement strand
TGTGAAGCGCTCCGGTGGGCGCTTTCCAGGCCTCGTTGCGTTTCACGTTGGGGAGGGCTTTCCCCGTTTCCCGGTCGAAGGTATCCGGGCTGATCTCGTCAGGCACGGAGTCACCGGTTTCATCCATCCATTTCGCCAATACCTCGGAGAGGGTTCTCTCGATCCCGACATAGGCCTCATTGCCAGCCAGGTTCGAGATCTGGTGAGGATCGGCCAGGGTGTCGTAGAGTTCCAGCTCGGCGCGTGGTGCCTGAAAGATGTCGGCCTGGATGGGAGGCAGCGGTTCCGAGGAATCCCGCGCCGCGCGCAGCGACTGAAACGAAGGCGACGCCACCGAATCCGCCGGTCCCTGCAGGGCGAGTTGGGGACGGAAATTGCGAATAAACAGCCAGCGACCATCGCGAACGCCGCGTCCGAGAGCTTCGTAGTCGTGCCAGTTGTGCTCGGAGAAGGCGAAGGGTCGGATCGTGGCTGTTGTGTCGGCGAGGATGGGCGTCAGGCTGCGGCCCTGAAAAGTGGGGCTCTTTTCGATTCCTGCCAGCTCGGCAAAAGTCGGGGCGATGTCGATCACGCTGACCAGCGAGGCGGTCACACTGCCTGGGTTGGCGATGCCGGGACCGCTGACGATGAAGTAGGTTTTCATCCCATCGTCAATGAGCCGGGTCTTGGCGCGGGGAAAAGGACGGCCGTTGTCGGCGAGAACGACGATCAGGGTGTTGTCGAATTTTCCTTTCTCCTTCAACCAGTCGACGACTTGGCCGACGAAATGATCGTAGCGAGTGACTTCATTGAGGTAGGAGGCCATGTCCTGCCGGGTCTCTGGTGTTTCGACCAGCGCCGGAGGGAGGATCACGTTTGCGGGATCGTGTTTCGGACCATAGACCGCCTCGTCCCATTCCTTGTCCCCATCCCAGGCGCGGTGGGCATCGAGTGCGGCCAACCAGAGGAAGAAAGGTTGATCATCGGGGGATTCTTCGAGCGCTGTCTTCCAGTTTCCGTGACCGCCGGAATTGCCTTCGACCTTAGGGGAATACTCCTTATCCCACGGCGCGGTGGGGGCCGCTTCGCCCTCGGGGGTGGGCGTCCAGTTCATGTGATTTTTTCCCGCCAATGCCGTGTGGTATCCGGCATCGCGGAGCTGTCCTGCGATCGACGGCAAATGCCAGGTGATGGGTCGATGCAGTTCGGCAGCCTCTCCATTGTTATGTGGGTAGCGCCCCGTATTGATGCTCGACCGGCTCGGGCTGCAACTGCTGGCGGTGAGGTAGGCGTTGGTGAAGCGCAG
>JAGROX010000243.1 GCA_020440025.1 Verrucomicrobiia bacterium | reverse complement strand
CGGGCCAGCTCCTCGAAGGTCAGCACCAGCTTGTCGACGCGCTTGCGTCCCTCCTCGTAGTCGCGACGCAGCCAGCGGGCGAACACCACCACGACAATCCAAAGGATGGGCAGAAACCCGAGACAGGAAAACGCCAGACCGGGGTGAATCTGGATCAGGCAAAACAGGTAGAACCCGGTCGCGAGCACGATGTTCAGGCTTTGCACCACGACGCCGTCGATGAAGAGCCTCACGGATTGGGTGTCACCGGTAACCCGATTGATCAGCGACCCGGTGGCGTTGGCATCGAAAAAGCGAAAGCTCATTCGCTGCATCTTGGCATAGATCGACGAGCGCAGTTCAACGACGATCTTTCCCTGCCCCAGTCGATTCGTGTTCACCGCCGCGAGGTAGGCCAGCCCGGCTCTCAGAGCCGCCGCCGAAAAGATCCAGGCGCCCAATGCCAACAGCACCGTTCGCGGTGCCCAATCTGCCGGGGGATGCCAGCCAAAGGGAAACGTGGCAGCAGGCGCATCGGGCTGCACCTGTTCACGCAGAAAATCGACGGCCAACCCCACGCCGCCCAATCCGGCCAAACCGAGAGCGAGCAGGCAAATGTTCAGAACCACCAATCCCACGCAGCGCCAGCCATAGCGTCCCGTGAGCCGAAACAATCGGCCCAGCAGGTAGCGCTGGCGGGCCGGAGTGCCCGATGGAGGTGGCGAAGACATTCCGCACCATGCCACCGGAGCGTCAGGGATCAATCCGCGCGTCCCGTCATACGGAAATTCGCGGTTTTCTCTTCAGGCCAGAGGCGGTGGTGCGTCAGCTGGCATCGAGAGATCCAACTCGGGCGGCTTCGCCTTGCGCAATCGCTTGATCAGCCAAAAACCCACCAGACCAGTGATCACCAGCACTGCGGTCCCAATGAGAGGCCGGTAGAAAATCCAAGCGGCCGCGATGGTCACGCTCGACCCGATGGCCGCGAGAGCAAAGGCGAAAAATCCCACCCCAGCCCCAACCACCCGACCAGCGATGGGCAGCACGTCTGCCATCACCTTCAGCGGACGAGCCACTAGAGACAGACCGATGCCCATGAGAAAAAATCCGACAGCTCGCAAAATCCAGGTCAGCATCTTGTTGGAGGTTTCCTCCGCCTCGAACATTGCCTCGGCGGATTGCATCCCCATCGCGAGAATCTCCAGATCACCTCCCGCAGCGGTGTGGTACTTCGCGAAGGTATCACCGGTTTGTTTTGCCACCACGCTGATGTCGCTGGGCATGACCGCAGAAAACCGCACGCGCACATCGCCTACCTCGGGAAGAGCCGGGTCTTTTCCCAGAAAAACTCCGCCATCGAGAAGCTTGGCTTGAGGTCGAATCGCTTCCGGCAAACCGTCCAGAGAATCAATCGTGATCGGCGTGTCTCCTCGAATCTGAGACACAAAAAATTCAGGCAGAGTAAACACCCCGAGATTCACCGCATCCGCCCGAATCTCCTCTGAAGTAAAGGGCATCGAATCCGGATTTCGATGCCCCACTGCATCCTTAAACTGGCCCGATTTCCGCAACGATGACGACCAGCGCTGGTCGTAGCTCGTGGTCGTCACCTTTTCCGTACCGCCGCCGAGTTTATTGCGTGTCTCGGTCTTCTGTTCCTCCACCCACTGAAACATCTCCACCTCGCGCTTTAATTTGATGGCCTCTGCCGAGACGCCGAATTGGTCGTCGGTGACCACCCCGGACACGTGGGCATTCCCAGTGACATGGACGAGTTTTCCCTCGAATGCCAGATCCACTCGATCCGCTCCCACGGAAATCACGATTCCTGCTCCTTCGTCCAGAGTTTGGTAGCGTTTGACGGCCCGTCCTTCATTCCAAAAAAGCAGCGGAAACGCAACGACGGTCATTACCAATCCAAATACGATGCCGCCAAAAGCGTTGCCGAGTCGTTTTCCCCAACCCTCGCGTGTGATCTCCACTATTTCGTTCGCCATGGTGACAATCTAGCGGACAACCCCCATTTTTTCCCCAAGAAAAAATTCATCCTCGATCGACATCAGTCGAGTGCCCTTCACTCCTCTTTCAGCACCCGGAACGACTTGATCATTCGAATTAATTCATCTTCCCGCGTTTTCCAGACGGGTTTCATCGTGCTGCCCTGAAGCAGGAAAAACGACTTCGCTGCCCCGACCATGGCGAAATGGAAAATGAAGGGAACCTTGCGACTTCCCGAGCGGAGTTCCAGCTCGACCGAGACATAGGTGGCCGGAAGGTTAATGATTGTGATCTGGCGAAAGTTCCCAATTTCCTGCACGAGCCAGTTCTCATCGCGATCAAAATTTTCAATCGTCCGATCCAGAGCCGCCCGCATGTCGTCCCCCTGATTCAAGAGGCGCAATTGCAGGACATAGAAGGAGGTCTTGCGATCCGATGACTCCCAGCCACCGACCGAGTCACTGTTTCCCTGAT
Organism: Verrucomicrobiia bacterium; assembly: GCA_020440025.1. Lineage (GTDB taxonomy): Bacteria > Verrucomicrobiota > Verrucomicrobiia > Verrucomicrobiales > DEV007 > JAEUHH01. The sequence continues at coordinate 2,205 of JAGROX010000243.1, read as the reverse complement.
TCTGTTCCGATTCCTTCCAACCATCCGGCAAATCCACCTGAAGTCGTCCCTCGTCAAAGACGGTCGGTCGATCTGCCCCCAGCGAAGTCGCCAGAGGCATCAGGAGAATTCCAAGCAGCAATACTTTCACAGTATTCATCACAGCAAATCCGGCGGAAAAAGACCAGCCTACTTGCACACGGGCGAAAAATCGGTTCAGTCCCCTCTTTCGACACACTCACTGATTTCCGACCCTCTCCCCTCCGATCACTATGGCTCGCCTCAACGACAATTTTCTCAAACTCAAAGCCGGGTACCTTTTCCCTGAGATCGCGCGACGCGTCCGCGTTTTCTCCGAAACCAATCCCGAGGCAGCCAAGAACCTGATCCGTTGCGGCATCGGCGACGTCACCGAACCCCTTCCCGAGGCCAGCCGCAAGGCCATGCACGAAGCCATCGATGAACTGGGCAACCGGGAATCGTTTCGTGGATACGGCCCCGAGCAAGGTTACGAATTTTTGCGCCAGGCCATCGTCGACAATCAGTTCGCCGGACTCGGCATCGAGGCCGACGAGGTGTTCATCTCCGACGGGTCCAAGTGCGACACCGGCAACATTCTCGACATCTTCGGCCCCGGAAATGTCATTGCCATCACCGACCCGGTTTACCCGGTCTACGTCGATACCAACGTGATGGCGGGCAATACCGGCGAAGCCGATGAAAATGGCGCCTTCGAAGGCCTCGTCTATCTCCCCTGCAACGCTGACAACAATTTCGTTCCCGCGATTCCCGATCAGAAGGTGGATCTCATCTACCTCTGCTACCCGAACAACCCCACCGGCACCGCCGCCACCCGCGAGCAGCTCCAGGCCTGGGTTGAATACGCCCGCGCCAACAGCTCCATCATTCTCTACGATGCTGCCTACGAGGCTTTCATCCAAGAGGACGACGTGCCGCGTTCCATTTTCGAAATCGAAGGCGCTCACGAATGCGCCATGGAGTTCCGCAGTTTCTCGAAAATCGCTGGGTTCACTGGTGTCCGCTGCGCCTACATCGTGATCCCCAAAGCGCTCAAGGGCACCCTCGCCGACGGAACCTCACAAGCGGTTCACCCACTCTGGTCACGCCGTCACAGCACCAAGTTCAACGGAGCCAGCTATCCCGTGCAACGCGGGGCCGCCGCCATCTTTTCCGAGGAAGGCAAAGCGGAAACCCAGGCGCTCATCGAGCATTACATGGGCAACGCCAAGCTCCTCCGCGAGGCCTGCGAAAAATCCGGACTCGCCGTCTATGGGGGCGTCAATGCTCCCTACGTCTGGGTCGCGTGCCCCAAGGGCGTCACCAGCTGGGGCATGTTCGACAAGATGCTGGAGCAGGCCAACGTGGTCATCACACCCGGCGCCGGATTCGGGGCCGCCGGCGAAGGTTACTTCCGCATTTCAGCCTTCAACAGCCGGGCCAACGTCGAGGAAGTCTGCCGCCGGATCGCGGAGTTTCTCTGAGGAAATTCAGTTTCCGGTGATCGACATGCCTTTGACCGCGCGGCGACGCAAATATCTCAAAGAAGCAGGGCCCTAAAAAGACTGCCTCTCTCAACAAATCTCAGTCGCTCTTGGCTTTCCAATTAAGGGCGTAAAGATCATTCCGACGCTGCTTGAGGTTTCTTACGCTGCCGTGGCTGTGCAGATCCTTCAGGTCATCAAGGTCCACATCGACGATCAGGGTCATCTCCGTGTTGGTGGTCGCTTCTGAAACCACCGCGCCATTGGGAAAGGCGAAGTCGGAAGGACACAGCACGCAGGACTGGGCATATTGGATGTCCATGTTGACGACGTTCGGCAGGTTTCCGACGCTGCCCGAGATGGCCACGTAACACTCGTTTTCGATCGCTCTTGCTTGGGCGCAATGCCGCACCCGGTAGTAGCCAGTCGAAGTATCGGTGCAGAAGGGCACGAACAAAATTTGAAGTCCCTGATCGGCCAGAATTCGCCCTAGCTCGGGAAACTCGACATCATAGCAGATGAGGATGGCAACCTTCCCGCAATCGGTATCGAATACCTGCAACTTGTCTCCGCCGACCATGCCCCAGTCATTCATCTCACTCGGGGTGATGTGGAGTTTGTACTGACTGTCCCAGGTGCCATCCCGACGGCAGAGATGAGCCACATTGTAGAGTCGCCCATCCTCATAGAGCGGCATCGTGCCGGTGATGATGTTGATGTTGTA
>JAGROX010000004.1:11369-25207 GCA_020440025.1 Verrucomicrobiia bacterium | reverse complement strand
GGAGTTCCTTGGAATCAAATTTGTCGTCGCCATCAGTGTCGCGAATCCGATAGAGCCCCCGCCCACCGTGCTCGCCGGTATTAAGCGAGACGTAGAGGCTGTCGAAGGCGTAGAGCAATCCCTGGGCACCGCCGATGTCGAGGTCGATCTTTTCGATGTCGCTGTCGGAAAGCGTTTGCCCCAGTGCCGGTGGCGTCAAACGATAGAGGGCTCCGTATTGATCTGACACGATGAGGCGCCCCTTGTCGTCCTGAGTCATCGCCACCCAGGAGCCGAGATCAGCTTTGGGGACGGAGTAGAGTAACTCCACGCGAAACCCTTCGGCCACCTTGATGTGATCGACGGCTGTCGCGGTGGGAGTGCGGAGTTCGCCGAGATTCGCCAGGAATGCGGGCGAGATTTTCTCGCGGGGAGACGTGCCCGCCTCGTTCAGCTTGGTCGCAGCCGTCCAGGTCGAATCCTTGGGTGTGAAAGCGATTTCGTTCCAGCCTTTCTCGGCCTTGCTGCTGAATTGCCAGCTCTCATCACTGACGAGGAAGGTCTTTTGACCTCCCTGATTTTCCAGAACCAACTGCGCCAGCATTCCTGCCGCGCCTCCGCTGTTGGTGGCCCGCACCGCAATCAGATTGTCTCCACCGGCGACCAGGCGATCGGTGATGTCTTCGATGATCGGGCTTTCCCAGCTGCCGGATTTGAAGGCCCGCTTGTCACCGTTCACGTGGACCTGCGCTTCATTGTCGGCGGAGACGATAAGGATGGCGCGCTTCAGATCGGCAGGAGCGGTGAAGCTTTTTCGAAAATAGATTTCCTCCTTTTCTCCCGCCTTGGACTGACTCCAGATCCATGAAGGAACCGGCGCGGTGGCCTCCTGAGCATCCCCTGACGCCGGAGCCTGAAAACAGGCCAACAAGATGAGAAGGGCGGGAAGAGAAAAGCGATCAATCATGGCAAACGAAGCAAAGGGATTTTAAGGGGCAGGGAAGACCTGGTTCAAGGTTGAGGCGAAACGGGCGGCACGGAGGCGGCCAGTCGCTTGATGTTCTCCCGCATCACGGAAAGAAAATCGCTGCTCGCCTCGGGGCGGTTTCCACAAGGGTCGAAGACCACACTCTTGATGCCGATGGCGTCGAGCTTTGCCACGGAGTCGGGGGCGGGGTCACCTTCCCAAATCATGAGCTTGGCGGGGTGCTTCTCGAGCAATGCTTTGAGGTCAGCCATGGCCGCATCGTCGGGCACGGTCTCAGGTTCCCACAGGACCGAACGAATCTTGAGACCATATCGACGAGCCAGATACTGATAGACCGGATGCGAGGCGGCGAGAGGTTCTTTGCCAAAACCTTGAGCGGCAAAGGCGAGGTCACCGTCGAGTTTTTCCAAGTCAGCACGAAGCGCGGAGAAGTTGGCATCAAACGCCGACGTCTGGTCAGGCCAACGACCGACAAAAGCATCGCGAATCGCCTGAGCCTGCTGAATCGCCTGCCCGAGATCCAGCCAGGTGGTGAAAGCGACTCCATCGTGGGAATGCTCACCTCCGGCACCATGGCTGTGGGTCGCGGTGCCGGCTACGACGATGAGGCTGTCGGCAAAGGTTGCCGACGTATCCACTTGAACAGATTCCGGCAAACTCGCTCCCTGCATCCATTTTGCGTAATCGGCTCCGTTGCGAAGAATCAGATCGGCCGATTGAAAGGCGGCGATGTCATTCTCCGTCGGCTGCCAGAAAGCGGGGTCGCCCTCCGCTGGAGCAGGGAAGACGACCTCAATGGCCTCTCCGCCGATGCGCTCGGCGAAGTAGGTGAGGGGATAGTTGACCGTAAAAACCCGGGGCTTACCCGAATCCGATGAGGTGCCGACGTTCGCTCCCGGCTTATCACCACAAGCTGTCAAAGACATCAGCAGCGCGGCGGCCGCCAGACAATTGTAAAAAAGACGATGTTTCATCAGATGACGTTCGATTTTCCGGCCCATTTTTCGTGGAATTCACGATAGATTTTCGGCGAGATCTCGGATGGCTTGATCTCACTACGCCCGCCCCAGAAGACATTGGTGTAGAGCAGCGGAATGCCGCACTCGGCCAGATGTGCATCGATCGCCGCTTTGTGCGCCAGCACCCGGTCTTTCTCGGTGCCGTGGACCACGCCCATGATGTTGACCCCGCCAAATTGAGGACCTCCCTCGCGCCAGTAGCAGTGGGTCATGATCATGTGACGTCCCACTTCACTTCCCGCCTGCGCTTGCATGCCTTCCGGAACCTTCCAATGGAAGAGGGCGTTGAATCGAGTGACGCGCTCTCCTGATGCCGTCGGCTTCACGTGTTCGAGGAACGTGGAAAACCTTCCGATCACTTTTTTCTTGTCCAATCCTTCCGCGATCTGGCAAAAGGTGTCCAAATCGACGCCCGCAATCTTGGCTCGGCCTTCCCACGGGTTTTCGTTGATCTCTTCAAGCGTCAGCTCTTCTTTCAGCGCTAACAGCACATCCCATTCGAGGGGTTCCAGCTCCACCGTCAGGGTAGTCGTCATCACCGCCGGTTCAGGGGATCGTTCGCCGATCTCCATTGTCTTCCGACGCACGTGTCCCACGCCGAGGGCAAAGATTCCCTTGGCCGGCATCAGGATAAACTCGTGAGCGCCCGTCAGACGTTTCAGGGCTTCGCCGTGTTCCTCCAGCGATTCTCCCTGCGGCACTTTCAGCGTGGTCCAGAGTTTGTATTCGCTGCCCGAGATCTCGCGGTCGGTGGAGCGGGTCACCACATGGCCGCTGAAAGGATCCTCCCGGAACATCCAATCAAAAGTGGCGTCCAATTTGTCGGCGTCGACCTTCCACGCACAGAGCGCTCCGTGGGCCAGTTTCGTTGCCAGCAGGGTTTGCCGGGTTCGACGAATCACGCCGTCGGCCATCATCGCCTGGATGCGTTCGAGGACGACCGGTAATTCGATGCCGGACTTCTCGGCAATCAATTGGAAGGGATACCGTTGAAATCCCGGCACCAGATCTTCCGATACGGAAAGAATCTGAGAGTTGATCGGGTCAGTGTGTGCGGTCGGAACCGTGGGGGCGGCAGTGGTGCTCATAAGGCGGTCAACCTAGGATACGTCTGGCCTCGCGCAAGTGGCGGACAGGATTTGCGGGGAGATTGGCAAAGTGCTCAGATTCTTGGTTTCAATTGATCCACGTGAGCGAGCGCCTGTTCGCGGGAGGTCAGGGTCCCTTCCAACTGAAGATCCTGAATCTCGGTGAGGATTTTTCCCATGTCCGGACCTGCTTTCCAGCCGCGTTCCATGAGATCGTGACCGGTCACCAATCGCGGAGGGATCAGCGGCTCATTGGCGAATTCGACGGCTTTCTCTTTGAGAAATTCGTAGTTGTCCAGCATTCCATGGCTGCTGGTGCAATCGACCCGATGGAGTTCCATCTCGTCATCGAAGGTCTCGCGTGCCATGAATCGCTTGAGCTTCGCGGTGCGCATTTTCTGCACGTCTTTAAAAATCATGTGATTGGCGACGCCGACTTCCACATCATCGATGATGTGGTTCGGGTAGCGCAGCCGCTTCATGATACCCACGGCCATCTCAGCGCCGAGGCGATCATGACCGTTGAAACGAATCCGGTCAGCCTCCACATCGTAGTGATAGGTATCCGGTTTTCCGATGTCGTGGAAAAGCACCGAGAGCACCAGCGGCAGACTGGCGTCGTCTGGCAACAGATCGAGCATGATGCGGGTGTGAACAAAGACATCGCCCTCTGGATGAAACTGCGGCGGCTGTTCGCAACCCTGGAGGTTCATGATTTCGGGCAGAATGGCCTGCATGAGGTGGCTGATTGCCAGTAGATCGAATCCCTTCACCCGGCGCGGGGATTTCCAGATCTTGTCGAGTTCTTCCCGGATGCGTTCAGGGCTGATCTCGGTGACATGGGGGGCTCGCACCTGAAGCGCGGCCCAGGTGTGTTGTTCGATCTCAAAATCGAGCACGGTGGCAAAACGAATCGCCCGCAACATCCGCAGGTAGTCCTCGCGAAACCGTTCCACTGGATCGCCGATGGCCCGGATGACGCCCGCTTTCAGATCATCGAGACCGCCGACATGGTCGATGACCCGGTCGTCGGCGGGGTCGAGAAACATTCCGTTGATGGTGAAGTCCCGGCGCTTGGCGTCTTCCTCGGGTGTGGTGAAGGTGACGCTCTCTGGCCGGCGTCCGTCCTTGTATTCGCCCTCGGCGCGGAAGGTGGCGATTTCGAAACTGAACTCACCTTCCTTGACCAACACGACTCCGAAATGGGCGCCGATGGTGTTGCCTTTCGGAAAAATCTTCAGCACCTCGTCGGGTGTCGCATCAGTGGCGATGTCGTAGTCCTTCGGTTCAAAGCCGCGCAGCACGTCGCGCACACACCCGCCGGCGAGCAGGGCGGTATGCCCGGCCTCGCGGAGGCGGGTGATGGTCTGTTCGGCGGCGCGTCGCATGGGTGTTTTTGATGGGGGACTTAAGAGGGTCAAGTCGCAGACTCAACCCTCTTAGGTCATCGGTAAAAGGCAACTACTGAGGCAGTTTCAGGCCGATGCTTGAGGCATTGACGCGGAAAACGCGGGTGTTTCCCGGAATGTCGAAATGCCACCACTCATCGGGAATGGCGCGGAAGCCGGCCTTTTTCATCGCATTCTGGAGGCGCTCAACGTTCTGCCGAATTTCGGCGTCGGGACCGGTGTAGTTGGTTTTGGCTCGCTCGGAGAACTCGTCGTAGGCCGAGGGCATACGTTGTTCCTTTCCGTTGATGTCCACGAGGGTCACGTCCACGGCCAGTCCGTAGCAGTGCATCGAGAGACCATCGGACGGAGGAACCACCCAGCGGGGATCCCGAACCGCATTCCAAAGGGCTTGGTGAGATTCCGGCGGACGCCAGGCATCGAGAATCTTAAGGCCATAGCCTTCCTGGCGAAGGATGCGTTGGGCGGTGGCGAGGCGTTCGATCGTGGCCGAATGAAGCAGGCAAGGCATGTTCGACGGGTAGAGCGGGCGACCGGTCGCATTTTCAGAGGTTCGATAGCGCAGGTCAATCATCACGCTGGTGAGCTTGGTCGGCACATGGACGAGACCGTAGCGTTTGGCGCGAGTGATCACGTCACCGTCGCGGCCAAAATCCTGAGCCGGGGGAGTGGCGCAACCTCCTAGCAACCATAGCGAGACGGCTCCGAGACAAGCTCGAATTGCCCACGGCAAGGAAAATTGGGTTTTGGCGGACATCATTTATCAGAAATTATGGACTTTCCAGATAACTTGAACGAAATTGCGCCTGCCTGCACAGGAATGTCATGGATGTAAGCCGAGCCAAGCGGCGTGGCAAATCCGAACGCCTGTCACCCTGCCGATGAGTTACGAAGTCTTCTATTCCATTGCCCTGCCGATCTCCGCCTTTTTGATCGGTGCCTGTGTCGGGTCGTTTCTCAATGTGGTCATCTACCGTGTGCCACTCGGCTTGAGCGTGAACGAGCCCAAGCGGTCGTTTTGTCCGAACTGCAAAACCCAGATTCCAGGGTGGCTCAACATTCCGATTTTCACCTGGCTGATGCTCCGCGGTAAGTGCAAGTGGTGTCAGATCACCATCTCGCCCCGGTATTTCGTGGTCGAACTGTTGACCGGATTGCTGTTCCTGGCGGCGTGGCAGGCCTTTTTCCCCGAAGCTGGACCGGATACCGATCCCATGATTCTACTGCGAGGCGGCGGCGTGGTTCTGGCAATTTGGATTCTGTTGGCCCTGTTGGTTTCGGCGACTTTCATCGATTTTGATCACTTCATCATTCCCGATTCTATCACCATCGGTGGTCTGGTGGTGGGCCTGATTGCCAGCGTGGCTCTTCCCGAGTTGCACGGGGAAGCCACTCACCTGAAAGGACTTTGGATGGGTGTTGTCGGTGCCGCGGCAGGTTTTGGATTGCTCTGGGCGGTCGTGAATCTCGGGAAACTCGCGTTCGGACGGATCAAGTTCGCCTTTGACGAGCCGACGCCATTCAGCATTTCGCAACCAAATCCCGAAGACAATCCGGTCATCATGATCGGCGAGGAGAAACTGGATTGGGATGAGGTTTTCTATCGGGCTTCTGATCGGTTGGTGATGGAAATCACCGAAGTCACCATCAACGGCGAGCGTCGCGAAGCGAAATCGCTGTCGATTCAGGGCGAGACCATCACCGTCGATGGAGAAGAAATGAAACTCGAGGACGTGAAGTCGCTGGAGGGGCTCTGCGTGAAGGCGACCGTGCCGCGCGAAGCCATGGGCTTTGGTGATGTGAAATTCATCGCCATGATCGGGGCCTTCCTCGGTTGGGCGGCGATCTTTTTCACCGTGTTCGCCGCCTCCATCATCGGCGCGATCATCGGGCTGCTGCAAAAGTTGGTGGCCAAAGAGGAGTGGTCACGTCCGCTTCCGTTCGGTCCCTATCTGGCTCTCGGTGCCATACTCTGGATCTTCATGGGCGAGGCATTTCTGACTTGGTATTTCCAACTGCTTGGTTTTGGGAAGTGAGACTTTCCTCTTTCCGATTTGCGTGAGATGGGTCTCTTCCCATGCACGTCAACGGAACCCCTTATCGAACAGTCTGGCTCGGAGAGGAGCCGGGCGTGGTGAAGATCATTGATCAGCGGAAGCTGCCTTTTGGCTTCGAAATTGAAGAACTGCGTTCGGTCGATGATATCGCGATGGCGATTCGTGACATGCATGTGCGTGGCGCGGGATGCATCGGGGCGACGGCTGGGTATGGCATGTATCTGGCGGCACTGGAAGCCAGCGTAGGAGGAGATTTTGATGCGATCGTGCGGCGTCGGGCGGATCAACTGATCGCCACCCGGCCGACGGCAGTGAACTTGCGCTGGGCGGTGGATCGCCAACTCGACGCCATGGCGACGGCGGAATGGGAGGGAGAGAAACTCGATTTTGCGGAACGATGCGCCCACGACATCGCGGATGAGGACGCGAGATCTTGTCGCTCGATCGGCGAGCACGGACTGGATTTGATTCGTCGTCTAGTGGCCGAAAAGAAGGAGGGAGATACCTTCAATGTCCTCACTCATTGCAACGCGGGATGGCTGGCCTTTGTCGATCATGGCTCGGCGACAGCTCCCATTTACGCGGCTCATGCTGCGGGGATTCCCATTCACGTCTGGGTCGATGAGACTCGCCCGCGAAACCAAGGAGCCAGGCTCACGGCATGGGAACTCGGGCAAGAGGGCGTGCCGCATACGGTGATTGCTGACAATGTCGGTGGCTATCTGATGCAGCGCGGTCTGGTCGATCTCGTGATCACGGGAACCGACCGCACCACCCACACGGGGGATGTCGCCAACAAGATCGGGACCTATCTGAAAGCGCTGGCGGCCCGGGACAATCAGGTGCCGTTCTATGTCGCGTTGCCGTCTTCCACTTTTGATTGGGAAATTAGCGACGGAGTTCGTGATATTCCGATCGAGGAGCGGGGCGGGGAAGAGGTCAGCCATCTCTCGGGAATGTCAGCAGAAGGAGAGGAACTCGAGGTCAGGCTTACGCCGGAGAGCAGTCCTACCGCCAACTACGCCTTCGATGTGACCCCAGCGCGGTTGGTGTCAGGCTTGATCACTGAACGCGGAATCTGTGAGGCGAGTGCGCATGCGATTCAGAAGCTGTTTCCGGAGAAATTTTAGCAGGCAATATTTCAGCGACTCCCTCAGGATCATGGCGCGATTGCGGCTCAAGTTTGAACGATTGATCTGTAACGAAAGTGGTCTCGCGGGGTATTCTCTTTAACAAATCCGAGATAACGTCTCGGTTTCATCTCTTCTTTCAGCCACCTCAACTGTCTCATGAAGCCGCTCTCACTTGGCATTGCTGCCGTCTTCTTTTCTTCCTTGGCTCTTTCGCAGGCCGAGAAATCGAATGCTCCAGATCTTCGGGCCGCCTCGGCGAAGATCGATCAGCTGATCGAGAAGGGGCTTCAGACCGTGGGAGTCAAACCCAACGCGGAGATTGATGATGCCACCTTTCTGCGTCGCACCTATCTCGATATTGCTGGTCGCATTCCCACTATCGAAGAAGCGGAAAGTTTTCACGGTTCCAACTATGAGCACAAGCGCGAACGACTGATCGAAGATCTCCTTCAAAGCGAAGCGAGCGTCAGCCACGCCTACAATTTTTGGGCTGATGTCCTGCGAATCAATTCAGGGCTTGGAACCGGGGCGACTCAGGCGGAGGCGGCCTACCAGTTGTGGGTGAAAAAGGCGCTTCGCGAGAACATGCCCTACGACAAATTTGTCTACGAGATGGTCAGGGCACGCGGCTATGTCTGGGAGAATGGCGCAGTCGGTTACTATCAGCGGGATCGCGGCATGCCGCTCGACAACATGTCCAACACGGTGCGGGTTTTCCTCGGAACTCGCCTTGAGTGCGCCCAATGCCACAACCACCCCTTCGATAAGTGGACTCAGATGGACTACTTCAAGATGGCGGCGTTCAGCTACGGCATGGATGCCAACCGCTATGACTCACCCAACAAGACCGCTCTCGCAAAGTGGCAAAAGGATGACCGGGCGGATTTTTTCACGAAGAAAGTCGGCGTGGAAAACTTCCCCCAGATCCGCGATGAAAGTCAGCTGGCCCGCTACACCGAGAGCGACAAATACGAGAGCTACCTCTCCCGCTACAAGATGACCGATCAGGAATTCCGCAGCGCGGCAGAGCGTTCCATCGCGGCTTACAAGAGCTACGATCACGAAACTCGGGGCATAAAAAATGCCATCAACGAGCTCTACAACCCCATTCGCTACATCGCCGTGGGGGAAAAGGAGAAGACGCTGAAGCTTCCTCACGATTACCAATACTCTGATGCCGAACCTCTCTCCCCGGTCACGGCGGGCACGATGTTTGGGGCGGACATCGACTTGGAAAAAATCGACGACAGTACCATCGATGCCTACGCGGCTTGGCTGACATCGAAGGAGAACCCGACCTTTACCAAAGTCATTGCCAATCGACTGTGGAAGCGAGTCTACGGAATGGGCTTGTTCGAACCCGTCGACGAACTCACCGATCAGACCGTGGTCGCCAATCCGGAATTGCTTGCCTATCTGGTAGAGTTGATGCGCGATCTCAATTTCGATATGAAGGCCTACCTTCAAGTACTCTACAATACCAAGACTTATCAGCGTGCCGCCGACGGTCGGGAAGTGGAACTCGGTACTCCCTATGACTTTGCAGGACCGATGCTTCGCCGCATGAGTGCCGAACAGATCTGGGATTCCATCGTTGCCTTGGCCCTGCCCGAAGCAGACAGCTATCGTCCTCGGCTGAAAGCCCAGGTGGCCAGTGTCGAGAAGGTTCGTCGCATCTACGAAGCTCTGGAGGAACGCCCGGAAGACGAGTACCTCGCCATGGTCAAACAACTGGGCAGCCTGCTGGAGAAAAACACCGACCAACAGAACAAGGTTCGGGAAAAACTCTACGCCGCCCGTGAAGCTGAGAACGACGAAGCCTACCGTGAAGCGAGGAATGAACTGAGTGAACTCCGGAAAGAGATGCTCAAAGAGGTGAGCGAGGTTGGATACCAGCGCATGGGTGAGAAGGTTGATGGAGGAGAGCTTCTCGCCGCCATGGGAATGAGTGAAATGACCATGATGATGGACGATAGCGGCGAGCCGAAAAAGAAAGGCAAGTTGTCCCGGGCCGTCCTCACCAGTCTGCCGAAGCCGGAGATGCCGGAACCTCCCGCCGACTTGGATCGCCAACAGCTCAAAACTTGGAAAGCTGCCCAGGCTCAGGAATACAAGACCTATCAGAGCCTTGTTTCGCAGTTGGCTCGGGCCTCTGAACTCGAGTCACCGGCACGGCGAGGGCACTTCCTTCGCGAGTTTGGCCAGTCTGATCGCGAGGTCATTGAAAATGCTTCCGGTCACGCGTCGGTGCCACAGGCGTTGAACCTCCTGAACGGGCAGATGGTGGAAGCTCTGACCAACAAGTTTGCGGTTTTTGGTAGCCGGATTCATTCCGCCGGAACTCCCGAGGAGAAGACCAAGATGATTTTCCAAGCCATGCTCACGCGTGAGCCGACGCCCAGAGAGATCGAACTCGTCAATGCCGAGATCGCCAATCACGGCGACGAAGCCTTTGAAGGCATCGTTTGGGCGCTCCTGAACACTCAGCAGTTCTTGTTTGTTCAATGATCGACATTTCCCAAAAAGATCTCTTCTTTTGAATTTGTTTCCCACGTTATCCAGCCAGTCTCAGACCCACATCCATCCATCATGAAATCAACCCTTCGCGCTGACGAATTCTCCCGCCGCCGGTTCATGGAAACCACGGCCAAAAGTCTCTTGGGCGTTGGTGCCCTCGGCATCACGTCCCGGGCCGGTGCCGCTCTGGGACCGAATCTCGGACTTCCCGATCGTGCCGGTGCCGCCAAGCATCTGATCTATCTCTACATGGGAGGTGGGATGACCCACATGGACACCTTCGATCCGAAGCCCGGTCACGAAAATCAGGGTTTGACCAAGGCGATCAACACCAATGTCGACGGCATTCAGATTTCCGAATATCTGCCGAGCTTGGCCAATCACGCCGACAAGCTCGCCATTGTCCGTTCGCTGACCTCGACCGCCGGAGCTCACTCCCAGGGAAACTACCTCATGCACACCAGCTATGAGGAACGCGCCACCATTCGCCACCCCGGTGTTGGTGCTTGGTTGCAGAAATTCAAAGGCCGTCTCAATCCGAATCTTCCGGGATCCGTTTTCGTGGGTGGCGACAGCCGCATCAATGGCGGTGGTGGTTTCTTCGAGCCTCAGTTCGAGCCGCTCGCGATCAGCGATCCCAATTCCGGTCTGCGCAATTCCAAGCGTCGCGGCATGGATGAGGAGACCTTCAACAGCCGCCTCGATCTGGCGAAGAACTTCGATGCGGATTTCCATTCCCGTTATGACCTCAAGCAGGTCCGCGCCTACACTTCCATGTATGACGACGCCGTCCGTATCATGACGAGCCGTGACCTTCAGGTGTTCGACCTCAATCAGGAAGATCAGGCCACTCGCGATGCCTACGGCGATGACGCCTTTGGTCAGGGGTGTCTGCTCGCGCGTCGACTGATCGAACACGATGTGCGCTCGGTTGAAGTCAGCTTCGGTGGCTGGGACATGCACAACAATGTCTTCATCGCAGCACCCGACAAATGCGCCATCATCGACCAAGCGATCTCCGCACTGCTTTCCGATCTGGATCGCCGCGGCAAACTGCAGGACACCATGGTCGTTCTGACCACGGAGTTCGGGCGGACCCCGAGAATCAATCAGAACGCCGGTCGTGATCACTACCCGAAAGCCTTCAGCTCTGTCATCGCAGGCGGTGGCATCAAGGGTGGCACGGTCTGGGGCAAGACGGATGCGGGTGCGGAGAATGTGGAGGAGAACCCGGTGGGAATTCCCGACTTCAACGCCACCATCGCCTATGGACTCGGCCTGCCGTTGGATCAGGTGCTGTATAGCCCGTCGAAACGTCCCTTCACCGTGGCCCACAAGGGTCGTCCGGTGTTGGATCTGTTTGCCTGATAAAGACTTTTTCCAGAGTTGGATTGGAACCGTTATCGAAGCCTCAGGGTGCCGATTAACATTCAAGCGCGATCACTTCGGTGGTCGCGCTTTTTTCTGCTCATTTTCACCTGAAGGTGAGCAGACCGCTCTCGGTCATGACGGCGTGCAGAGGTACGTCATGAGGTTCGGTGGGAACTTTCGTCAGTTGGCAGTCGAACCCGATGCCTATGAGCCGCACGTCAGACCTGGCAGAGGCGAGAAAGCGATCGTAGAAGCCCTTTCCTCGGCCGATTCGATACCCGGTTTCCGGGTCGAAGCCGAAACCAGGAACGAGGATCAAATTGATGTCTGCTATCGCAACCGGCTCACACCGCTGAGGATCTGGCTCGCGGATCTGAAAGGCACCGGTGTTCAGGTCATGGGGAGAATGGACACGAAAAAGTTGGATATCATCTCCAGAGACCAGAGGAAAGTGCCAAGCCAAGTGTTGAGTGCCCGGCGGGGGCTCGAAGCTCAGCGGCATCAAGTCGGGCTCATCCGACAATCCGGCAAAACTGGCCACTGATTGAGGAACCTGAGGCAGTAGTGCTGCCAGATGAGCGCGAATACGGGCAGATGCCGATTTTCTCTCTTCCGTGGTCATGGCCGAGAGTCGCTGGCGCAGAGTGCGGCGAAGCGCTCTTTTCTGCTCGACGGTGGTCGCCATGACGGATTGCTCCCTTTACCTTAGCCACGATACTCGGAAAGGGCCCGAGGCATGAAGCGTTCCAGTTCGGCGATGCGGACTTCGTCGACCGGGTGAGTGCTCAAGAACGCGGGCGTTTTACTGACATTGCCGGATGTTTGACGCCAGGCGGCGAATCGTTTCCAGAGGGCCACCGATTCCCGGGGATCGTAACCGGCTCTGGCCATGTAAAGCGCACCGAGTTGATCGGCTTCGAGTTCCTGATTGCGAGAAAAGCGTTGCACATGAAGCAGCGCCGCTCCCCCAATGGCGGCAGTGCTGGCGACTTGACCGCCAGTGCCCATCTCGGAATTTCGTCTCAGGACTTCGCTGGCGACGGCGGCGACACCCGTGGACAAGGCCGCTTGGGCCATGCGCTCGCCGGAGTGGCGAGCGACCACATGTGCTACCTCGTGCCCAATCACCGCAGCGAGGCCGGTGTCGCTCTGAGTGATCTGAAACAGTCCAGTGTGAACGCCGACCTTGCCACCCGGCAAGGCAAAGGCATTGGGCGAGTTGTCTTCAAAGACGACGAATTCCCATTGAGCATTGGGCACCGGCATGACCCGGGCCAGTTGTTGGCCGACGCGCTGCACCTGATCGTTGTAGGCAGCGTTTCGGGAGATCGGCTTGCTCTGCTTCATTTTCTCGAACTCCGTCAGTCCGAGTTTGGCTTCCTCATTGGGAGCCAGAGGATTGAATTGCCGGCGACCGGTATCAGGAACGGTGGTGCAGGCAACGGCCACCAGAACAGTGGCGAGTGACACGAGCGAGAGTTGAAGGGGAAAGGAGCGACGCATCCTGAAAAATACAGGATGACGACCACACCAGCAACGGGAAACCCCGACTGATCTTGAGCAGAGATCGAAAGAAAACCGGCCCGCTTTCCCGGCGATCAGAAGAAGAGGTCGGCGAGCGCGTTGTCGTCGAGCATCGAAGGGTCGGTCACGGCCATCAGTTCACCGAGATAATCGAGATTGCCGATCTCCGAAGCGGGATCAAAGCCGTTATCAAAGTTTTCGACAGCCTCCGAATGCGGAGCGGGCGTCACCTCGACCAACGCCCCACCAGCGGTTGAGGTTTGATCCGGAGCATTCAATAAAGTGAGAGCCACGGCGCCAACGGCAACAAGTGCCACGGCAGCACCGCCCAGCGCCAGCGGCTGACGAAACCATGCCCAGATAGCCCTAAACTTGGAGACAGGGCCTTCGGCTTCCAGACGCCGAACTTCACGAACGACATTGCGAGAGAAGAACGCGCTTGGCTCTGCCGGACGCGCCTCGTTCAGCAGGTCCCAGACCGGGTCGTTCTTTTCGTCTTCTGGTGTGTTCATGGCAAATGGAGAGGAGCAGTTCCTACGTCTGATGAAACCCTCCGAAACAGTGAAAGTTTCACTGTTTTCTGAAATATCTCGCCACCGGTCAAGCCGAACCCAACCCCCCGGATCGATCCGGTCAAACCTTGGGCATTTCGATGAATCCTTCCAACTGGCGGATTCTGGTCGGGTGCCGCATCTTGCGAAGCGCTTTGGCTTCGATTTGGCGAATTCGCTCGCGGGTGACCTGAAATTGTTT
>JAGROX010000004.1:0-11201 GCA_020440025.1 Verrucomicrobiia bacterium | reverse complement strand
GACGTCTCATCGCTGTCTCCCACGGGAGCCTGGAGCGAGATGGGTTGTTGCGCCATCTTCAGCACCGCCCTGACCCGCTGGACGGGAAGGTGAATCTCGTCCGCAATTTCCTCGGGGCTCGGTTCACGACCATATTCCTGAACCAACTGCTTCTGCACCCGCATCAGTTTGTTGATCGTCTCGATCATGTGAACCGGAATCCGGATCGTGCGCGCCTGGTCGGCGATGGAGCGGGTGATGGCTTGGCGAATCCACCAAGTGGCGTAGGTCGAAAATTTGTATCCGCGCTTGTACTCGAATTTCTCCACCGCTTTCATCAGGCCCATGTTGCCTTCCTGAATCAGGTCGAGAAATGACAGCCCGCGATTCGTGTATTTCTTCGCGATGGAAATGACGAGCCGAAGATTGGCTTCCACCATTTCATCCTTGGCCTTGCGCGCTTCCGCCAGCCAGGTGGACAATTCGGCAAAGGCAATGTCGAAATCCTCCTGACTCATCCAGACTTCCTTTTCGAATGCGGTCCGGGAACGGGTGGCTTCCGATTTGGTCTTCGGGATCCTAGCCTTCTTGGTGGCGGCGTGGATGTCGGCACTCTGCTCGGCGTAGCCTTCTGCGATCTCGACAAAATCTTCCGTCACCTTCTGTTTGAAGAAGAACTTTCCGTAACTCTTTTGCAGGGCGGTGTGCGCCTTTTCCCACGCCTTTTCTTTGGCGGCGCGCTTGTCTACGGTCTTCTTGCGCAGGTCCTCGAAAATGCCGGAGAGAGTTTCGTGATTCTCCTGCACCTGAGCGCGGAGTTTCGTCAGGCCACGGAGGTAGCGATCCCGGTTCTCAATCTTCTTGTCGATGATGACTCGGTCGAAACGCTCCTTGCCTTCCTCCAAGCGCTCGGCCAGCGACAGGTAGGCCTCGGAAATAAATCCGAATTGGCTGATGATCTTCTGAACCATCGTCTCCGCTTTCTCGATTCGTTTCGAGATGGCGACTTCCTCCTCGCGGGTCAGCAGGGGCACTTGGCCCATCTGCTTCAAATACATGCGGACCGGATCGTCCAAAATGTCGAGCTTGGCGTCGCGGTCTGGCGAAGCCACAACATCGGGGTCGCCCTCGTTTTCTTCCGCTTCCTTGCTCTTGGTGATCGGCGATTTCAGACCATCCACGTCAGAGGCGTCGATGATGTCGAACTCCATCAGTCGGAGGCGTTCGATGATTTCCTCCAGGATCTCCGGATCGGAGGCTTCCTCGGGCAGCGCCTCGTTGATGTCGTCGTAAGTCAGGTATTCCTGCTCCTTCGCCAGTTTGATCAGTTCCCGCAGTTTTTCCTGAAGAATCGGCGTGGTGTCGAGTCGGGAGATCGTTTTGGCATCTTCGCCGTCGCTGCTGCCATTGACTACTTTCGTGGCACGTTTCGAGACCTTTTTGGAATCGTTCTTGCTGGAGTTTGCCATGACATTGCCTGCCGATTGTTGGCCGGGTTTTCGGGACTTCTTCCCATTGGGGGATTCTGAGGGTCGTCCTCTTTCGGCCATAGGTCTGCGCGGGGTGGGAGAGAGGGGGGGGGGAACCCCGTTTACTCTTGCAAGCTACTGCCCTTCTGAGGGAAGCGGCGGAATATCGTTGAGCCGTTTGGTGAGGTCAAGGAGTTCTTTGGTCAGCGCCTCCATCTGGGCGGGCGAGAGCTTGGAATCGTTGAGTCGGGCCTTCACTCCCCGGATCCGGTTTTGGAGTGCCTTGCGATGCAAGGAGCGAAGACAATCCTCGGCGGCGCCGACTTCGATCGTGGGCATGGCTTCGCTGCGCAGCCTCGCCACCGCATCCTGCTCGGGCTGGGAAAGGCCGGACATGAAGGATGCTACGCTCGAATTCGAAGAGGGATCGAAGTCCGCCTGCCAGATACGGGTGAGAAACTCGGTCTCGGGCAGATCCCGCAAAAACTCGGGCGGTGGTTGGTGGGTCAGTCGTTCCCGGGTGGCGGGATCGGTGAGCAGCAACTGACAGAGCATGCGGACGGAGCGATTTGACAGGGTTAGGTCGGGGACTTGACCCTGTTGAGTCTCGCCCGGAACGGATTGGCCCGAGGCTTGGGGCGACTGGGGGTTGCCGGAGGTCCTCCGTTGTTCGGCAGCGTCGCGTCGGTTCTGACTGCGCTCGGTGCGAAGCGCGGCGGACTTGGCTTCGGCGACGAGCGCCCTGACTTCGGCTTCGCCGACGCCGAGGCGGGTGGTCACCCGGATGATCAGTGAGTCCTGGAGCATCTTGTCGTCGACCAGCGCGATGTTCTCGGCCAGTTCCCGGACAAAGGCGAGCCGGTCACGGAGGGAATCGAGGTTGCGGGTGCGGCTGTTGCGATCGATCTCGAAATCGAAAAACTCGGGAGCCTCGGCGACGATTTTCTTCAATGCCTCTGGCCCACTTTTTCGGATCAGCGAATCGGGATCTTCTCCTGGAGGAAGCATGATCACCCGTACCAGCAGCCCTTCGCTGGCGAGGGCGCGAAAGCCCTTTTTCATCGCGTTGTAACCAGCCGCGTCGGAGTCGTAGCAAAGCACGACCTCGCCACTCTCGCCGACCTGCCGTTTCAGAATCTTGGCGTGTTGCTCGGTCAAGGCGGTGCCTTGTCCGGCGACGACATTGTCGATTCCGGCCTCGAACACGCTGATCATGTCGATCTGCCCCTCGACCACGATGGCCCGGTTCTCCCGCACGATGGCTCGCTTGCTCTTGTCGAGGCCGAAGAAGGTCTTGCTCTTGTTGAAAAGCACCGTCTCGGGAGAGTTCACATACTTGCCGCCTTTTTGATCGGAACTCAGCACCCGGCCGCTGAACGCGATGACATCGCCGACGTCGTTGGCGATGGGAAACATCAGGCGGTGGCGGAATCGGGCATAGGCCCGGCCTCCCGGTCGATCCGGGTTGTCCCACTGGGCCAGGCCACCCTCCACGAGATGGCGCAGGGAAATGTCTTCCTGACGCGCCCAATCCATGAACATGCCGGATTGCTCCGGCGCGTAGCCGAGTTGCCAGCGCTTGGCCAGTTCGATGCCAAAGCCGCGGCCTTTCAGGTAATCGCGAGCCGGTTGGGCCTGAGGCGATTTCAGTAGCAGGCGATGATACCACTCGGTGGCCTTCCGCTGAAGCGTCTGAATTTCCCGCCGAAACTGGCGACCCGCCTCTTCCTTGGCATCGAAGACCTGCTCCACGATGGGAATCCCGGCGCGATCCGCCAGTTTCTTGGCCGCCTCGGGGAAAGGCAGATTTTCATACTGCATCACGAAGCGAATCGCATCGCCGCCGGCCCCGCAGCCAAAGCAGTGAAAAATCTGGCGTTGCGTGTTAACCCCAAAACTGGGGCTTTTCTCGTTGTGAAAAGGGCACAGGGCCACGAAACGGCTGCCGGCGCGCTTGAGAGGAAAGTACGCGCTGACCACTTCGAGAATGTCAGTCTCGTCGAGGATGCGTTCGATGGTCTCTCGTGGAATCTGTCCCATCAGTGGTGAGGGATGAAAAAAATCGTCTCTGGCGGAGCGGCTTTGCTTTGAACCCGAGGCGTAACCTTCTTAAGATTGAACCATGCGAACCTCAACCGCCATTCGTTTCCGCCGTTTCCTTTTCGCTCTTTTGATCGGGCTCGGCATTACCGGAATTTCGCTCACGGACGGGCAGCAACCGGTTGAGAAGGAGGAAAAGCCCTCCCTGGAGGGAAAGGTGGTCGCCATTCGACTCGACAACGAAGATCTCACCGATGGTCGGCGTTTCAAACACCTCAAAGATCTGCTGAGGGATGCGGAGAAGGCGCAAGCCATCATCTTTGATCTCAATGTCACCGGAGCCTCGCCATGGGAGACGCATCAGCGATTGCTGGAAGAAATTCCCAAAATCAAAACGCGGACCGTGGCCTTTGTGAATCCCTCGGCCCTGGGACCGGGAGCCATTCTGGCGGTGGCGTCGGACGAGATCTACTTTTCGGCGGCGGGCGTCATCGGCGGGTCCGGATTGCAGGTGAAAGCCGAGAGCGCGGAAATGTCTGAGGAAGCGTTCAAACGCAACTACGCCCAGGAATTGTCGGTGCTGGAGGCGCGGGCGCGCAGTCTGGCCAAGCTGAAAGGGCACAACTCGGAGGTGGTGAAAGCTTTCATCGACAGCGAATTCGAGCTGAAGATCGGCGAGGAGATCCTCTCGCCCAAAGGCGAGATCTTGACGCTGACGGCGGAGGAAGCGATCTCCCAACACGACGGCAAGCCGCTCCTCGGCAAGGGAACCGTCGATTCGCTGGAGAAATTGCTCGCGGCAGAAAAACTGACCGGCGAACTGATCGGGACCAGTCCCGAAGCCTACTTTCGCGATCAGGCGGCTGCCGGAGTGAAACGCCCGACCGAAGTGACGATGGTCGAAGGCGCGTCTGCTCCGGCAGGGGACGGCATTTTCTCTCGGCGCGATGACGAGTCCTACACCGGGAAAATCCTGGTGATGTCGATCAGCGAAGAGGATCTCATCATTCCCGCGCGCTTCGAGTTCATGGAACGGGCCATCAAAAAGGCGACCCTCGAACAGGCGAGCGCCCTGATCATCGACATGAACACCCCCGGCGGCGCCGCCTGGCAGACGGCGGAGTTGATGATGAAAGGCCTGTCCGATACGCCGTTTCCCAC
The DNA here is from genome assembly GCA_020440025.1 of Verrucomicrobiia bacterium. Taxonomy (GTDB): domain Bacteria; phylum Verrucomicrobiota; class Verrucomicrobiia; order Verrucomicrobiales; family DEV007; genus JAEUHH01. The sequence continues at coordinate 6,552 of JAGROX010000004.1, read as the reverse complement.
CTTCACGTTCGTCAATCCCAACGCCGTGTCCGCCGGCTCACTCATCGCCATCGCCACGGATACCATCTACATGTATCCGGCCAGCAACATTGGTTCGGCGCTGGTGGTGTCGGGGTCGGGAGCTGAACTGGGCGAGAACATGCAGCAGAAAGTCGATCAGATGATGATCTCGACCGCGCGCAATGTGGCTGAGCTGAAAGGTCATAACCCCGACATCGCCGAAGCCTTCGTCAACAAGGACAAGGAAGTCATCATCGAAGGCGTCACCGTTTCCGAGGCTGGCACCGTGCTGAATTTGAATGCCAACGAAGCCACCGAAGTGCTCGACGGTCGTCCCGTGCTCGCCAAGGGCATCGCCCGCACCGTGGAAGAAATCATCGAACGCGAAGGCTTGGTCGGGGAGACCTTCGTGGTCGAACCTCTCGGCATGGAAGCCTTCGCCCAGTGGGTTCAGCGGTTTTCCATGGTCCTCATCGTCCTCGGACTCGCGGGGGCCTACACCGAGTTGCAGGCCCCTGGGTTTGGGGTTCCGGGCGTGGTGTCTCTGCTCGCCTTTGGCACCTTCTTCTTTGGCAACTACGCCGCAGGAAACTTGGCCGGCTACGAACTCGCCGTGCTGCTCGTCATCGGTCTCGTCCTCATCGGGGTCGAGATCTTCATCCTGCCCGGGACATTGATACCCGGGCTCACCGGGGCCGTCTTGGTCATGGTATCCATCGGCCTGGCCATGGTCGATCGCGTCGATTTCGAATACACCTACGAAGGCATGCCCGGTGCCGACTCCTGGGGCAGCGTTCTCGGCAGCGCGGCCATGACCCTGGCTCTGGGGTTCATGGGTTCCGTCGTTGTCATCCTGCTCGCCATGCGTTTCCTGCCCGAGTCAAAAGCCGGGAGCTGGATGATTCTCCGGGAATCCATCGCCGGTGGTGCCTCTCTTCCCGGTGAAGGTGGTGGCGACCTGACCGGCGGTGCCTCGTCAACCTCCGCGAGCTACGTGGGCCTGACCGGCGAAGCGACCACCGATCTGCATCCCGCGGGCAAAGGTCAGTTCGGCACGCTGCATCTCGACATTATCTCCGAGGGAGAATACATCGAGAAAGGCACCCCCCTGACCATCCTGAAGCACGAAGGCTCGCGCATCGTCGTGGGGCGGGTGGGTTGAGATCGCTGGTCCGAAAGTCAACAGTCAGCGACTGATTCGTATTGGCAGATCCGCTTCAAAACATTGCAAGCGACATGGAAGAAGATACTTCCGCAACAATATGAAAACCTGCCAACTACTGATCTCCATTGTTTCGTGGTTCTAAAGTGTTCAACTGATTGCGATTGGCCAAGAGCTTTCCGACAATACCGAAGAAAGTATGAAACAAGATGAACCCTTGAAGAGTCTGACGGCTCAGCTTCCTGTCGAAATTTTGTTAGTTGTTTTGCTTTCGAAGATCGGCCCTGATTCAACGGTCACGGCACCAAGTCTGAATCACAAATTGGTTGAGATCCCGAACTGGATTTTCTAAGAAACAGAAGCAATCTGAATGAGAGTTCTCCCGGTTGTCTTGCGACAACCCGAAGGCGACCGGCAGAAACTTTGGCTGGAAGAGAGGCACGTCGAAAGAAGGAGCCCCCATCAGCCCCCGAGCCCCGTCCCAAGCGGTCGGAACCCATTTCCTGTCCCGAGAAGGCACTTCCAAGCTGTGGGGATGCGCAGACTAGCGCCGATATGACTCCCCCCCGCCTTCGTCCCATCCAGCCGCCCCCGCCGGGCCGTTTCCAACCCGACTTCAGATATTACAAGAGGCTTGGCCACCGGCAAAGTGATCGGGGAAAAGAAAACGATCTGCTCCTCAGGACAATGAAAGCTCGATACAGATCGATCGGCCTATCGACCAAAGACAACCCTTCAGAATCCAGATCGACTTCCCGCGCCCAATCGTCTTGCAAAAGCGACAGATTGCAGAGTGGCTACTTGGCCGAATCCATGGAAACTGCGCTCGTTGTCCAGGCCGCACAAAAGGTATCAACCCACACTGGTGTGGGAAAGGACCCCCTCTACCACTCCGACCGAGGTTGCCAAACTACCAACAGTGCCATGCGAGCCTGGTTCAGCGTCCGGGAAATAATCCAAAGCAGAAGTGCTGTCGGAGACTGCTATGACAATGCCACTGGCGAGTCGTTCTTTACCCACCTCAAGCGAGAGGTCTTCCCGGTCGGCTGCGTCTTCGATTCCAAAACTGATGCCCAGCGAATCACCTTCGAAGCTATCGGGACATTTGACAATCGAACCCGAATTCACACTTCTCTGGGAAACCTGTCTTCGCAGCGGTTGCTGATAAAATACTTCCAAACCGAAAAGATCACCCTAAACTAAATCCAATCGGACCAACCTTGCTGGGCTCACTTTTTCGGGGGAGTTCCAGAGACTGACAACCCCGGCAAGGGTAATGCCTCTCTCTCTCGATGAACCCACCCATCTCCGTCAACATGCTGGATCAGATCCATGACGCGCTGTATCGCGGTCAGAAGATCCAAGCGATCAAGCTTCACCGGGAAGCCACGGGATCGGGTTTGGCCGAATCGAAGACGGCGGTCGAGGCCATCGAGGAGCAATTGCGGGCCGCGGCTCCCGAGAAGTTTTCGACGAAACCGGCAGGGGCGGGGTGTTTGCCACTGCTACTGTTGGTAGGGGCGTGCGTGCTCTTTTCCATTCCCGTGGGCAGCGATGCGGTGGCGCAGACGATTTCCACACCGCCGAATCCGAATCAGTTCTCGAAGCGCACCCTGGGTGGAAACGGGGGCAACGGCTCGGTGGGCGTTTCGACCGGGGGATCAACGGAGTCGAAGACAATCATCATCACCTACGTGGCGGTGACGCCGGAGCGGGCTTGGAAGAATGCGGAGGGAAAAATCATGCAAGCGCGCTTGCTGGCGTTCTCGGCGCCGGCTGAGGGCGAGAAAGGACCGGTGGAGGTGATTCGGGAGGGGATGGTGCGCTTTTTGCTATCGGGAGGAAAAGACCCCATCGACTACCCGATCACAAAACTGAGTCAGTCGGATCAGATCGATATCAAAGCCATTGCCCAGGCGGCGAAGCGAGGGGCACCGAATGCCAGCGACGACGCGACGGAATCGACCGAGCCGAGCAAAAAGGCGGGTGGGGACGCGGACAAGTGAGGGGCAGGAGGCTTGATTCTCGGTGCCCGTGTTGAATGGTGCCGGATGATGCGATCTGTCCTGAACTTGGCTTTGGTGTGTTTGCTGACGGCCGTCAGCCGTGATGGAATAGCGGCCGAGGTGTCCGACAATCTCCGGGACGATCAGGTGGCCGCTTGGTGTATCGTCCCTTTCGATGCCAAAAAGCGGGGACCGGCGGAACGCGCGGCGATGCTGAAGGAACTCGGGATACGGCGCTGCGCCTACGATTGGCGACAGGAACATGTGCCCAGTTTTGAGGACGAGATTCTCGAGTACCAGAAGAACGGGATCGAGTTTTTCGCTTTTTGGGGCCAGGAGGATTCGGCCTTCGAGCTTTTTCAAAAATACGATCTTCACCCTCAGATCTGGCAGACGGCTCCTGCGGGTGCGGGCGCGACCGAGGCGGAAAAGATCGCGGAAGCGGCGGCAAAGCTGGAGCCATTGGCCCAGAAGGCGGCGGCGATCGGGAGTCAGCTGGGTCTCTACAATCACGGAGGCTGGGGCGGGGAGCCTGAGAATCTGGTGGCGGTGTGCCGACAGCTGCGGGCGATGGGGAACGAGAATGTCGGGATCGTCTACAACTTTCATCACGGTCACGGGCACATCGAGGATTGGGCGGCGGCCTTTGCCGCGATGAAGCCTTATCTGCTGTGTCTGAACCTGAATGGAATGGTGAAGAACGGTGAGGAGCAGGGGAAGAAGATCGTGCCGTTGGCCCAGGGCGATGAGGAACTGGCGATGCTGAAGGTGGTGGTCGAAAGCGGCTATGATGGGCCCATCGGGATTCTCGATCATCGACCGGAAACGGATTCGGCTGAGACCCTGGCGGGAAATTTGCGGGGCTTGGACTGGCTGCGAAAGGAGTTGGCGGAGCCGGGAAGCGGGGGCGCAAAGCCGAAGACGGATTCCAGCCCGCCTCCCAGCGCAAAGGAAGCAGTCGACTCCCTGAACCCGGCCTTTGGCAAAGCGTTGGCAGGGGGAATGGTGGTGCAGGCGCGGCAAGAGATCCGGCAACCGCCGCTGACGGTGGAGTGTCGGGTGCGTCTGAATTCCAAAGCGACCTACAACATCATCGTCGCCAGCGAACCGAAATCGTCAGCGACTCACTGGGAGATCTTCTCGATGAATGGCAGCGGGAAATTGACGGCCTACTTTCCAGGGCTCACCCCGGATCATGTGCGAAGCGAGATCGATATCTGCGACGGGAAGTGGCACGCCGTCGCCATGCAGTACAGCGCCGACAAGGTGATGCTGTGGCTGGATGGCAAGGTGGTCGCGGAAGAGGCAGTGACACGAAAGCCGGGCGATCAGGGAGCGTCTGGAGAGCTGGCATTTGGTCGATTGGTGGAAAGAAACATCGGCAGTGGCGGCATGATCGATGAAGTGCGAATCACGCGAGGCCTGCGCGATGATTTGGAAACCGTCGCGACGACTCCGGGAGGTGCCGAGAGTCCGCAGGTGCTGGGCTATTGGAATTTTGACGATCTGGCGGCCACCGAGGCAGCTGATCGTCGTCCGTTGGAGCCGGAAGCGAATCCCTACTGGGAACACACCATCAATCGGGATCGGATCTATGATTTCTACGCAAAACAGGCACGCCATTTCGGCGAAATGCCGAAGGCGTCGCGACCAGAGATTTTGCCGCAGTTTCCCGGCATCGATGGCGGGACGATGGGGCATTGGGGAAATCAGAATGATCAGGATACGTGGAAAGATGGCCGGGTGCGCGACATGGATCACGGATCGCTGGTGAGCGGTGTGTTTCGCGGCGGTGGAAAGACGATTCCCCGGGGGGTGAGTGTGAAACTGGATGAGAAACTCTGTGCGGTATTTGATCCGACGACACTGAACTACGAAGTGGCCTGGACCGGAAATCTCGTCGCGTGGTCGGATGTGCGACGGGGATTCATGCAAGGCACGCCGATGGGCGGTGAGAAGATCGAATCTCCCATCACGAAGTCGACCGGGAAAGGCGACGGACGTTATCTCGGTTTCTATCGACATGGGGATCAGGTGATTTTCAGCTATGAACGCGACGGTAAGACTTGGCTGGACTCGGCGACTGCGAAAGCCGGTGTCGCGACGCGAGTTGTCGAGCCTGCTGAAGACTCGGCCTTGGCGAAACTGATCAAAGGCGGTCCGGCGAATTGGCCCGAGCGATTGGTCACCAAAGGTACCATGGGAAAGGGGAGTCCCTATGCGATCGACACCCTGACACTGCCCTATGAGAATCCCTGGAAGGCTCTGTTCTTCGTCAGTGGGATCGATTTTCTTCCGGGCGGACGGATTGCCATTTGCACCATTCATGGCGATGTCTGGCTTTGTGATGTCAGCGATGAAAACTTGTCCGAGCTTACTTGGAAACGCTTCGCGGCCGGTTTGCATCAGCCACTGGGTTTGAAGGTGAGCGATGGCGTCATCCACGTCATGGGGCGCAATCAGATCACGGCGCTGCACGACCTGAACGGCGACGATGAGGCGGATTTCTATGAATGCGTGTCAGCAGTTCACGAAACGTCTCCCGGAGGTCACGATTTCATCACGGGATTGGAACGGGATGATGAGGGGCGTTGGTATTTTGCCTCGGGAAATCAAGGCGTGTGCCGGGTGTCGGCAGATGGACAGTCACTGGAAGTCCTCGCCACCGGGTTTCGGAATCCCAACGGCTTGGGAATCACGCCTGATGGCAAGGTGGTGCTGACGTCCGTTCAGGAAGGCGATTGGACCCCCACCAGCGCTGTCTGCGATGTGAGTCAGGGCGGGCATCATGGAGCAGGTGGTCCTAAAGAAGGCGCGCTCGGTTACGTGCCACCCATGCTTTATTTTCCGCGAGGTGTCGACAACTCCAGCGGCGGGCCGACCCACATCGACAGCGATCGCTGGGGACCGGTGAAAGGGAACTGGCTACATTTTTCGGGCGGCTTTTGCACCGCTTTCCTGATGATGCGCGAGGTCATCGATGGGCAAACTCAGGGGATGGCGGTGACCTTGCCGGGTGAGTTTTTGTCCGGCGCGCATCGGGCACGGTTTTCTCCGGATAACGGCCAACTGTATGTGGTCGGAGCCCAAGGGTGGGGGAACTATGGGACGGCCGATGGCTCCCTCCAGCGAGTTCGATTGGTCGCTATTGAGAACTTTCCGTATCCGATCAGCTATGAAACTCGCGACAATGGCATTCTGCTCACCTTTGCCGATCCAGTGAGTGACGAACTCGCCGAAGGAAAACGGTGGTTTGCCCAACAATGGAACTATCGCTACGGCCCCGCTTATGGTTCACCGGAGTTTTCGGCCAGGCATCCCGGCACCACGGGGCATGATCCGGTGGAAATCTTGTCTGTGCATCGTCTGGATGGTGGGAAGCGA
>JAGROX010000242.1 GCA_020440025.1 Verrucomicrobiia bacterium | reverse complement strand
TTCATCTCCGGAGAACGTGGATCGGCGAGAATGGAACGATTTCCCAGCGCCCGCGGTCCAAATTCTGCCGCGCCCTGGAACCAGCCGATGATTTTTCCCTCCGTCAAAAGGTCCGCCGCGACCTCGTGAATCGTTCCCGGCAGATGCCGCAGCTTGGCGATGCCTCCGAAACGAATCACGTTGGCCATCGTCTCCTCGGAATACTCCGAACCCCGGTAGGGACAAGCGACCGCCGCCGAGGCCGAGTCCGAGAGTGTCTGTTCCGGATGATCCCGTTGCCATGCCATCAGGGCAGCGCCGATCGCATTGCCGTCGTCGCCGGGAGCCGAAGGGACGTGGAGTTTTTTGAAGGGAGTGCGATCGAGAATGGTGCCGTTGAAAGACGAATTCAGCGCGCAACCACCGGTCACGATCAGATTCTCCGAGAGTCCTAGTCCGTGGAGCCAGTGCAGCAGTTTCTCCATCAATTCCGCAAACACTCGCTGACCGGTGTAGGCGAAATCGGCGGCCAGGTCCGGCGAGCTGTCCTCGGGCCGGATGAAGGCACGAAGTTTCCCATAGATCTCACCCATTTGCTTTCGCGGGGCGTGTTTCAGGGCGCCTTTTCCGTCCACCCAATAGCATCGACGCAGGAGGGCGGCGATTTCCTCGTTGAACTTCCCGTAGGGCGCCAGTCCCATCACTTTCCATTCCTCGCCGCCAACCCAATCAAAGCGGCAAAAATCAGTGAGCTGCTTGTAGTAAAATCCCAAGCTGGCCAAGCCGCGGTTCTGCCGGATCAGCCGGACTTTGCCCCCCTCGGCACAGTGGTAAAAAGCCAACGAGGATGCCTCACCGAGCCCGTCCACAACGAGGCAGACCGATTCCTGAAACGGACTCCCGGCGGCGGCATAGACGGCGTGGGTTTCGTGATGGGGGAAGTGGTGAAAACGAATGCGGTTCGATCCGAAATCCTGACGCAGTCGAAACGCCAGATTCGCGCCGGTTTCCGCCTGCTTCATCTGCATCACCTGCATCCAGGCGATGAGGAATTTTTTCACCTGAAACCCCGACATTCGATCCGCTCCGGCCGCATAGATGGTCTCGCGGTCATAGAGATGGACGATGTAGCCCAAGTTCATCAGGTGATGCATCTTTCGGCTCCAGCTGGAACCGACCACAAACTCGGCCTCGGGATCGCAGTAGCGTTCGATCAGGTCCACGATCCGGATCACGTGGTCCGGGGCACAGCTGAAAGCCCGTTTGTCCTGGAGATAGCGCTCGGTCGCTTCGGCAAAGACTACCTCGCCGTCCTCGTTGACCATGGCGAGAGCGGGATCGTGAAAGGTGGTGGCCAGGCCGATGTAGTTTCGGCGGGTCGAATGGGGCATCGGCGACCATACACAGGGAATCGGGTGGTTGACTGGAAAATTGACGCGATTTCAGGATTGATTGGGGATCTAGAGATCACTTTGAGTTAGCCTTCAGAAAACTCCGATGAATTCAGACCTGACCAGACCTCTCTACCAATGTCTCACCAAAGCGACGACAGCGACGGGTGATCAGATGAAATACGGGCCCAACTGGGTGGTGGCCCGGAGGGCGAGACTGAAGGTGTTTCCCGATCGGCTGGAATGCGGCGATTGGACGATCCCCAATGAGGAAATCACGGAGGCCGTGCTGTTTTCAATCCGATCGCTGGTATTCATCCCCGGCTATGTGCTGAGAGTCACCACGGACGAGGCCACCTATCACTTTGGACTGAATGGCGGGGCTTTCTGGAAAGGGGAGCTCCCGTTTCCGGTGACTCGAAAAAAGGGCTCTCTGGGCTACAGCAAGCTGTCGATCGCGGTGCGGGTGATCGCTCTCGGGTATCTGGTGTATGCGCTATGGCAATGGCTGGCGCGGTGATGGTAGGATCCTTCCAACGATCATGATCACTACTCGCCGACAATTCCTCACTCATTCCGCCTCGGTGGCGGGAAGCCTCGCTGCCGGTTCCACTGCTCTCAGTGCTGCCGTGGAAGAGAAGCCCTTGTTTTCGGTGGGGCTGATCGCTGATGCTCAGTATGCGGATGTGGCCCCGGGCGGGATTCGGCACTATCGCGAAAGCATTGGGAAACTCGACTCGGCGGTGAAGGCCATCAATGAGGCCGAGGTGGATTTTTCGATTCATCTCGGGGATCTCATCGATCGGGATTTTGCGAGCTTCGATGACATTCTGGAGCCCCTTCGTGAGTTGAAGCAGCCGGTGCATCAAATTCTGGGCAATCATGATCTTTCGGTGCCAGAAGACCGGAAATCAGAGGTCGCGGCGAAGATGGGCATTCAAGCGCCCTACCACGCCTTTTCCAAAGCGGGGTTCCGTTTCGTGTTTCTCGATGGGACAGAGATCAGCACCTTCGCGCAACCGGTGGGATCAGCGATTCACGAGGAAGCCAGCGCGATGCTGGCGGAATACCAAGCGAAGGGACGCAAGAATGCCCAGCCCTGGAATGCGGCCATGGGAGCGACGCAATTGTCATGGCTGGACGGACAACTGAAGGAGGCCAAAGCGGCAGGGGAGCGGGCCATCCTGTCCTGTCACTACCCCATTCTGCCGGACAATGG
>JAGROX010000241.1 GCA_020440025.1 Verrucomicrobiia bacterium | reverse complement strand
CCTCGCGATTGACCGCTCAGCCCACTCATCCTCTTTCCGCCGCCCATGTTGACGCTCTCCACTGCCGACCTCGCCGCCATTGCCGCAAAGGCTCAGGCGTGGGCAGATATTTTCAAACTGCCGCTGCAGCATCGCACCTGGCGCGGCCAAACGGGTGATTTCCAAGGCAGCGGCGTGGGAAGCTCGCTCGATTTCCAGGACCATCGTTCCTACGTGCCTGGCGATGATCCGCGACACATCAACTGGCAGGCCTACGCCCGGACCGGGCACTACTCGATGAAACTCTATCGCGAGGAAGTGCGGCCTCTCATTGATGTGGTGTTCGATGTGTCCGACTCCATGAGTTTCGATCCGGGCAAGGAACGACGGGCCGTCGAGCTGTTCTACTTCGCCATTTTCGCCGCCATGAAAAGCGGGGCCACCGTCGCGACCACCATCGTCAAAGGCGAACATCATCGCCGCCTGACCGACGACCTCATCCACAGCCACGCGTGGCCAAAGATCGTGCAGGATCTCCCTGACACCCCCTCCGCCGCGCCGCCAGACCTCCGCCCGGTGCCGTTTCGGGCACAGTCCCTGCGGCTATTCGTCAGCGATCTCCTCTTCACCGAATCCCCCGACATCGTGCTGCGTTCCCTCGTGCGAGGCAGCGGACACGGGATCATTCTCACGCCTTTCCTCCGCAGCGAAGCCACTCCTGATTGGGAAGGCAATTTCGAATTCATCGAAGCCGAGTCCAAGGAACGCCATCCCCATCGCGTCGAACGCGAAATGCTGCGACGCTATCTCGCCTCCTATCAGCGCCACTTCGAACTGTGGAAAAATCTCTGCCGCAAATACGACGTCATCCTCTCCCGAGTCCCCTGCGAACCCGATTTCCAATCCGCCATCCAACTCGAAGCCATCACCAGCGGAGCACTGGAGATCTGGGCATAAACTGAATCCCGATTCCTGATTCCCAGATCCTTCGCTCCCTCCCCCGATCCCAACTCCTCGATCCCCGCTCCTCCTCTCCCCCATGTCCCTCACTTTCGCCAACCTCGCCGGCTTCTGGGCGCTGCTTGGGATTCCCGCGATCCTGGCGATCCATTTTCTCCAGCGACAGTCGCAGGTGTTGACCATCAGCACCCTGTTCCTGCTGGATCAGATGCGGCGGGAAAGTGTGTCAGGACGGCGCTTTGAGCGACTGCGCACGTCGATCCCGCTCTGGTTGCAACTTCTGGCGGTGTTGCTGCTCACCTGGATGCTGGTTCAGCCGCGTTGGATGCGACCGGACTCGGTGCAGCGCATCGCGGTGGTGCTGGACAGTTCGGCTTCCATGAGCGCCTATCGAGAAAGCATCAACGACCAATTGCTGCGCGAGTTGCGGAAACTCTCGGGCGCGGCGTTTCGCACCGAATATGTGGTGCTCGATTCCCAGATCGCTGGGGAACCGCTCTACAGCGGGACGGAGATCGGGGAACTACTCGAAGCGCTGGTCGACTGGACTCCGGCGGGCGGCGATCACGATTTCGGTCCATCCCTGCGCGTCGGTCGCAGCCTAGTCGGCGGGGAAGGACTCGTCGTGCTGGTCTCGGATCATCTGCACGAAGATCTGGCCTACAACGCGCGACTTTTCGCCATCGGCGAGCCAAAAGAAAACGTCGGCTTTGCCGGTCTCAACATCGTGGAGAACGACGACGGCGAACTGCTCTGGCAGGCCATCGTCCGCAACTACGCCGACAATCCCCAGACGCGATCCTGGGTGATGCAGGCGGGCCAACAACGCACCGAGGAGCGCTCGCTCACTCTGGAACCCGGCGAAGTGCGTTCGCTCCAGGGACGTTTCCCCGAAGGAGCCGATGCCGTGGTGCTTCGACTGCAGCCCGATGAGTTCAGCATCGACGACAACCTGCCCGCGGTTCGTCCCAAGCCCAAGCCGTTCGCCATCGCCAAGATCAGTCCGCCGGATCTCGACGAGACCTTTGCCCAGATCCTCGGCAGCTTCGATGGATTGGTCACACCCTCCGAGGAGAATCCGCCCGACCTCGCACTCGTCGCCTACGATCCGCTCAATCCCCAGCCGCTGCCCGCGCGGGCCATCGTGATGAA
>JAGROX010000036.1 GCA_020440025.1 Verrucomicrobiia bacterium | reverse complement strand
CTGCGACAGGAGCCGTTTCCACGACGCCTTTCGAATCTCCAGCGGACGCGATGGTGGTCGCGAGCGCTCCTACAGTGATGCTGGTAAGCAATTTCAGTTTCATGATGTTTGACTCCCTTGGTTGAGTTGGTGGCTATTTCTAAGGTTTCCCTCTGATCAGTCAATGGAAAATCCTGAAAAATTTCCGGCTCCCATTGAACCCAGAAAAAGCAAGTCCCGTACCAACACAGGGCTATTGACAGGCAATTATCGGGAAAAACCTGGGCCTCAAACTTTCCGGCCCGACTATCGACAGCTCTCTCTCCTAGCGCTTCACATAAGCCTTCCAGCCCCCCAGGCTGGTAATATCGTCATTTCCAACCACTGCCCAGGATTCGCAGAGAAAGCCACTAACCATTTTACCATCTTCCAGATGGAGTTTTCCGATGCCCAGAGGCGAGGCAATGCCATCGACAAATCCGCCGAAAGCTGAGGCTGGCATCGACCAAATCTCAATCTCGATCGCGGCCCCAACTTCGCGATCCAAAATCAGACCCGGTCGTGCCGGGATGGCTCCGCTCGGTGGCAGAGCGATCATCCGATAGACAGGTGCTGTTCGCGTCGTTTTCACCAATCTGGCACCGCGTGAGGTGAGCTGATGATTCAAGGGGAGCCCTGCCAAATGCGCGCCGCAAACGGCAACCTCGATCCGGGGTTCGATGGATCCGAAATTACCCAGTCCAATTGAACTTCCCCAATCTGTAGCATCGCAAAAGTAACTCGCCAGATTCAGAAGGAACCCGTCTCGAAACGCCTGACCAAACAGGGTTACGCCCCAAGGCATACCCTGTTGACTGAGATACCCCGCCGGCACCGCGACCGCTGCATAGTCGAGGAGATTCATGAAATTGGTGTAGTAGCCGAGATCTGAATTCGCCCGCACCGGTTCCGCCTCCACCTCGGCCACCGTGTAGGGCCGCCCGATGGTAGGCGTAAGAATGGCATCGACCAAATCCCAGGCTTCGTCGGCTCGACGCTTCAGATCGCGGAGCCGATATTCGGCCCTGAAAGCGGCCACGGCAGTCTGAGTGCGTCCGCCTTCGATGATTCCTCGGGTCACCGGAAAGACGGCTTCCGGCTGGGAATCGAGAAAGGACTCGATCACCGCGAGTCGCTCCGCCACCCACGGCCCTTCGTAAAGCAGGCGCGCAGCTTCGAGGAAGGGAGCGAAATCGATCTCGACGACTTCCCAGCCGAGCTCTTTGCCTCTGGCCATCGCCGCATCGAACAACCCAGCGGCCTCCTCGTTCCCGAAGAAAGCCAACTGGTCAGGCCGTGGCACGCCAATACGAATGTGTTTCGGATCCGGCAAAAGTCGAGTCGGAGTCACCATGGGACGACTGTAGGGATCGGCCGGATCAAAGGCGGCCATCACCTCAAGCACCTGCGCGGTCTCCCCAGTGGTCCTGGCGAACACCGTCACGCAATCCAAGGACCGACAGGCAGGCACCACTCCCGTGCAACTGACGAGTCCGCGAGTGGGTTTCAGGCCCACCAATTGATTGAGGGAGGCAGGCACCCGACCGGAACCTGCGGTGTCGGTTCCCAGGGAAAAAGAAACCAATCCTCTGGCCACCGCGACGGCCGATCCTGAGCTGGAACCTCCGGGGACGTAGTCTGGGTTAAACGCGTTCTCGGGATGTCCGTAGGGCGATCGCACCCCGACCAAGCCGGTGGCAAATTGATCGAGATTGGTTTTCCCAATCGGAATGGCTCCGGCATCGATCAGGCGCTGCACCGCCGTCGATGAGCGTTCCGGCACATAGGCGTATTCTGGACACGCTGCGGTGGTCGGGATCCCGGCGAGATCGATGTTGTCTTTGATCGCAAACGGCACGCCGAACAGGGGAAGGCTTGCGGGGTCGCGCCCTTCCAAGGCATCGACGTAGGTCATGACCGCTTCCCGGGAAAGCCGCTCGATCCATATCTTCGAGTCGCACTGGTCACAAGCATCCAGGACTTGAGCTATCAGATCCTTTGGCGTCTGCGACCCATCGCCATAAGCGGCAAGGAGAGTTGGGATCGGGAGTGTTTCGGCAAGCGTCATGGATCTGGCGTCAAATGGGTTCCAAATAGAGAATCGCCTGCCCCGGGCGCACCGCAGCACCTTCCGCAACTGCGACTTTCCAGACCTTGCCAGCGCGAGGCGCGGAGATGGTGAACTCGGTTTTCATGGCCTCGAGAATGGCCACTCGTTCTCCGGTCTCGACGACATCCCCTTCTTTCTTGAAAAGCTTCCAGACATTGGCAGCGAGAAAACTCTCCACCGCTTCCATCTCTGGTGGAACGACTTCGTCGCCACCACCGAACCCCTGATCGGCGGCATCCATGTCGCCCGTCACCGCCAGTCCCGCCGCTTCCCATCGCTCGCGCTCTTCATCGAAGGCTGCCTGCTGAGTCTGCTTGAATGATTGAATCGATTCGGCGTTCACCTGAAGGAAACGGTCGTATTCCCGGAGCGAAAAGGTGGCTGCCTCGACCTTGGGATTGAAGGTGCCGTGAAGGAAGTCGCGGCGCAGATCCTGCAACGCTTCGGCGCTGACGGGATACCAACGGACCTGATCGAAGAAACGCAGCAGCCAGGGCTTGCCTTCGCGAAACGACGCGGTCTGTCGATAGCGATTCCACATCTGAATGGTCCGGCCAACAAACTGGTAACCGCCGGGCCCCTCCATCCCATAGATACAGAGATAGGCACCGCCGATTCCGACCGCGTTTTCGGGAGTCCACGTCCGGGCAGGATTGTATTTGGTGGTAACGAGTCGATGGCGCGGATCCAGCGGGGTCGCCACTGGCGCTCCCAGATAGACGTCGCCGAGACCGAGGACCAGATAGCTGGAGCCGAACACGACTTCTTTGACGGCATCAATGGAGTCGAGTCCGTTGATGCGACGAATGAATTCGATATTGCTGGGACACCAAGGTGCATCTGGGCGCACGGATTGAGTGTACTTGGTGATCGCCTCCCGTGTGGATGGGTCATCCCAAGACAAGGGCAAGTGAACAATGCGGGAAGGAACTTCGAGTTCTTCCAGAGGAGGAAGACTCTTTTCGATCGATTCGATGCGATCGATCAAGGCCTCCTGAGAGATGATTCGGCTGTCGTAGTGAACCTGAAGGGAACGAATCCCCGGAGTGAGATCGATGATGCCGGGCAGGTCAGACGCCGCTTTCAATGCCTGGTGCAACACATGGACCCGAAGCCGCAAATTCAAATCCAAAAGCAGTGGGCCGCACTCTACCAGAATGTAGCGATCTCCCGACTGACGATAGACGATGCGCTCATCACCCTCGCCTCGCTCGCGAATCACGGTCGAGGCAGGAATCGGAACTGACTCGGCACTCATTTCAATAGGAGTGACTCCATTCCAATCGACGATGCGAGATTCCATCTCCTCATCGAGCCGTCGCGCCTCGTCCAAATCGATCAATTGAAAGCGCACCGTGTCTCCCGCCCGCAGCTGGCCCATTTTCCAAAGGTCTGCATGCACGATGGTCGCCGGGCAGACGAAGCCGCCGAGACTGGGGCCATCCGGTCCGAGAATGACTGGCATGTCTCCGGTGAAATCGACGGTGCCGATGCCATAGGCGTTGTCGTGAATGTTCGACGGATGCAGCCCGGCTTCGCCTCCGTCGGGTCTCGCCCACTTCGGCTTCGGGCCGATGAGTCGAATGCCAGTGCGATCAGAGTTGTAGTGAATTTCCCAATCCGTTGCGAAGAAGGTCTCGATGTCCTCGGGAGTGAAAAAATCCGGAGCCCCGTGAGGTCCATACATGACCCGAACCCGCCACTCGTGCGAATAGGTCGGCGGATCAACGATTTCCACCAGCGATTCGTCGCCTTTCTCCGATGGCTTCGCGAAGTGGAGCACATCGCCCTGACGCAATGCCCGGCCTCCGTGCCCGCCGAATTGACCGAGAATGAAAGTGGATCGACTCCCCAGGTAGTTGGGCACATTTATCCCACCCGCCACAGCGAGGTAAGCCCGCATTCCGCCCGATTCGGATCTCCCGATGGCCAGAGTCTGGCCACGCTTGACGGCCAGAGGTTCCCAAAAGGAAACCGGCTCGCCATCGAGAGTTGCGGCCATGGGCGCCCCTGTCAGGGCAATAACAGTGTCGTGATTAAAATGCAGGGTCGGACCCGACAAGGTCATTTCGAGACCGGCGGCTTCCTCTGGATTGCCCACCAATCGATTGGCGAGACGAAAAGCGAGTCCATCCATGGGCCCCGAAGGCGGAACGCCGACATCCCAATATCCCAAACGTCCTGGAAAATCCTGAACGGTGCTCTGAGGACCGGATACAAGAACATCGATACTGCGCGGTCGGTAGTCAAAGTCCCCCAGCCACCGCGTGGTCATTTTCCCCTGACGAAATATGGCCGAATCCAGCACCTGGCGGAGATATTCGAGGTTGGTCTCGATGCCTGCCACTCGGGTGTCAGCCAACATGTTGAGTAGCGAATCAACCGCTTCCTCACGAGTCGCGCCCTTGGCCATGACTTTCGCGAGGAGCGGATCATAGAATCCAGTAACTTCGGTTCCGGCCTCGATCCATCCATCGACGCGACCTTCGGCCGGGAATTCGACATGCGTCAACAATCCCGGTGAGGGCTGAAACGCCTTGTTGGCATCTTCGGCATAGAGTCGGACTTCGATGGCATGCCCGTCGGGGTGAAGCGTCTCTTGATCGGGAAGGTTCAGCTCGCCCGCCGCGCAGGAAATCATCCAAGCGACCAAATCGACCCCAAAGACCATCTCGGTGACGCCGTGTTCCACTTGGAGCCGGGTGTTGACCTCAAGAAAGTAAAAACCGCCGCCATTGACATCGTAGAGGAACTCCACCGTTCCGGCCGAACGATAGTTGACGCTCGCGGCCAGAGAGACCGCCGCGCTGCGCAGCGCCTGACGAATCTCCTCCGAAATCCCAGGTGCCGGGGTTTCCTCTACCACTTTCTGATTGCGGCGTTGGGCCGAACAATCGCGCTCGCCCAGCGCGACGACCTTGCCGTTTCCATCACCGAAAACCTGCACCTCAATGTGACGTGCATGTTCGATGTATTTTTCCAGGAAGACTCCGCCTTCACCGAAATTGGCGGCGCTGAGTCGAGTGACGGATTCATAGGCACCCGCCAACTCCGAAATTTCCCGGCAGATCTGAATGCCGATGCCCCCACCGCCAGCCGAACTTTTCAACATCACCGGATACCCGATGTCCTCAGCCTTGGCTTCCGCGTCCGCCAGAGAATCCAACAGCCCGGTGCCCGAGAGCAGCGGCACTTGGCTTTTCACCGCGAGATCACGAGCCTCGTGCTTGAGACCAAAAGTGCGAATCTGCTCTGGGGTCGGTCCGACAAAGGCGACTCCGGCCGCCTCACAGCGTTCCGCAAAGGAGGTGCTCTCGCTGAGCAGACCATAGCCAGGGTGAACCGCCTCCGCACCTGTCTCGGCGAGGATTTCCAGCAATCGATCCTGATTGAGGTAGCTCTCCTTCACCGGAGCCGGCCCCAGACAATGGGCTTCGTCGGCCAGAGCCACGTGGGGCGACTCTCGGTCAGCCTCCGAATAGACCGCAACAGAGGCGACGCCCATCTCCCGAAGGGTTCGCAGAATTCGGCAGGCGATTTCCCCACGATTGGCGACGAGAACTTTGGAAAACATGAAAGCGTGATTGAGTGAGCGGAAGCAGGCAATGATCTTTTTCAATCCCAGATCAGCACTCGAACCGGTGTCGGGTTGTAGGCGTTGCAAGGATTGTTCAACTGCGGGCAGTTGCTCATGAGGGCGATCACATCGCGCTCCGCCCGCATCTCCACATAGCGACCGGGCGCGGAGAGACCATCTTCAAAGGTCAGTTTCCCCTCGGGAGTGACCGGGACATTCATGAAGAAGTTGATGTTGCAGGTGATGTCCTCTTTTCCCATGCCATGCCCCCAACCGGTGACACCGTTGATGAAACTATCGCGGCAGGCATGCATTGATTCTTTCTCCAGAGCATAACGCATGGTGTTACTCTCTCGAGAACAGGCACCGCCGACGGTATCATGTCGACCGCAGGTGTCAGCCACGATGGTCAGCAGGACATCTCCTGCCGTGGACATCAATGCGGTGCCCGTGGTCAGGTAGAGATTTCGCTGCGCGCGAATCGTATCGCAGGCGCTATAGCGATTGTCCGTATCGTGAGCATCGTAAAACAGCGTATCCGCCGCCTGATTTCCCTCTAGGTCGACGATGCGAAATGTCTGTCCGGCGCGAATTTCTTGCATCCAGTGGTCACCCGCGAGCACGGTGTGGTCATAGATGGCCGAGTCCGGGTCCTTGTCACTTTCGATGAGCATGATGTGGTTCAAAGTTGTGGCGTGATGGTTCTCAATCGCGGAGGCGGTAGTAATCCTCGGTATTGATGAAAGCTCGTTCGTTCTCGGGTCGAGATTTTCGGCAGGAATCCTCAGGGCCAGCCGGGTCGCCAGAGAACACCTCCAGCTTCACTGGCTTCGGCGCGTATTCGGGCGACGGATCAAGGGGATGAGGACAGGTGTTGAGGACCACGAGGGTTTTCATTTCGAATCGCAGCTCAACGACGTCGCCGGGACGCGCGCCATCGGCCACGAAAGTTAGTGCTCCATTTTCATCGGCCACCACCCGACTGAACCAGTTCAGATTGGGCACCAAGTCGCGAGGCCCGAGTCCCCACTTGGCCATTTCGATGAGGAAGTTCTCTTTCCCATTGCGATGAAAGTCATTCCGGCACGCCTGATAGGTGCCTCCGTCGCCGTACTTCTCGTGGATCTGCCTGGAGTCGGTGCAGCCGCAGACCGTGTCATGCCAGCCCCGAGTGTCGCGGGTGACGGAACAAAAGATTCGACCCATATCCGAATGCAGGCAGAGCGGCTCCGTCAAAAAGAAGACATGCTGACCTTTCAAGGTATCCGGCATGTTATACCGCTCAACTAGCTGGTCGGCGTTGTAGAGCAGCATGGACACATTGGCTCCGCCCTCTAGATCGGTCAGACGAAGCGTCTTTCCCCGTCCGATCACCTGCGACCACATGCCGCCGCCGATGATGGTTTTTTGATAGATCGCTTCTGAGTCACTCATGAAAGGAAGGTCCGGTAGTTGGGTTTCAGATGAAGGGGGCTCATTTCCTTTTCTCGGCCGGCAGCGGATGAATCGGCGGCAACAGGAGGGACATCATCACGATGCGACCCGATTTCACGCCCTTGCAGGTGATCAGCTTGTCCGCGATCAGCTTGAGGCGACGCGCCGGGCCCTGAACGAGGATGACCTCCATGGTGTGGTTCTCTTCGAGCAGGATGTGCTGAGAACTGATCACTTCGTTGATGTATTCGCGTTCGATGGAGGCCAATTGTTGCAACAGGTTTGGCTTCGACTCGTCGTAGAACAATGTGATGGTGCCAGCCATCATTTCGCTGCCGCGCTGCTTGTAATGTTCGATCAGGCTGGCGTTGATCATTTCGGCCACTCCCTGTGAACGATTGGTGAATCCTCGGGCTTTCACCAGATTGTCCAGTTCGCGGTACACCTCGGCAGGAAGAGAGATGCTGATTCGTTTGACGCCTTTTTCCACGGTAACCACTCGATTAATTTTCCTCCCGCCAATCTAGCAATTGCCGCGCCTCTCCGTATTATTTTTTTCGCCTTTCGTATTACTCGCGAATGGCGATTGTCATACCTGCAGACCCATTCAGTTCCATCCAAGTGGACATTTTGAGTTCTGATTTCCTTAATGTTCGGAAGCAACCTTTCGATCCGTCTCAGTTGTTTTTGGCAACTACGCTGCGCGAAAAGTGGACAAAGCCGCCCGAAAAATCGGGAAAAGGCACACCAGATCATCCTCGGATAGAATGTCTTATCATCATCGTTTTGCCGAGGCTTCGCCCACACCTCTTCACGAGCAGAGCGACTGGCCTAGTTCACATCATCTCCGACCTTAGTCAGCCTGATCATCGGCAACTTGTCGTCGCTGGCATGCTTGTTGGGATGAATCAGTTCTTCGATTCGCTGCTTGGTGGCCAAAAATTCAGGGCTGAGAAACTGTTCGGGGCTGCGAGGGTGCGAAAGCGGGACCTCGACAATCTCCAGCACTTGGCCGGGATTCGGACTGAGGACCAAAATTCGGTCTGAAAGATAGATCGCCTCGTCCAGATCATGGGTAATGAACAGGATGGTGACATCGACGTTTTCCCAGATCTGCAACAGATAGGACTGCATCTGCCCTCGGGTTTGGGGATCCAACGCGCCGTATGGTTCATCCATCAGCATGACTGGCGGCTGGTTGGCCAGCGCGCGGGCGATGGCGACTCGCTGTTTCATGCCACCCGACAATTGATGGGGATAGGCGTCGGCAAATTTCGCCAGACCGACCAGATCAATCCACTGCAACGCATCCGACTCCGCACCGGTTGGCGAAGAACCGCAGGCCTCGAGTCCGAACATCACGTTTTGTTTCACGCTCAGCCAGGGAAACAACGTGTATCCTTGAAAGACCATGCCGCGGTCAGGACCCGGTCCTCGGATCGCCTTGCCACCCAGCAAGACTTCGCCCTCGGTAGGCGTTTCCAATCCCGCAACAATGCGTACAAAAGTCGATTTCCCGCAACCGGAAGCACCCAGCACCGACATGAACTCGCGTCGATGCACTGACAGATTGATCTCCTTAAGCGCCGTGACGGTGCCGCCGTCGGGAGTCATGAAGCGTTTGGTCAAACCCTTCACCTCCAGTTCAACGGGTCGCGCCTTGAGGCGGGCCAGGCGGGCCGCGACTTCCGGCGACTGCTTGAGGTAGCTGGGCAATTCTAAAACGGTGCTCATGGTGCGTTCCTTGGAAAAAAGTTGAATGATGACCCTAGGACAAATCAGCCTTTGCGATAGGCCACCAAAACCGGCTCGAACCAATTTTGGACACCTCCAAACCACCGCCCCATCAATCCGGGCGCCTTCGGTTCGGTCCATCGGAACAGCTTCGGCCGCAACCATGCGAGAAACTGATCGGTGGCGAAACCAATGATGCCGATCAGGAAAATTACCGGAAACACTTGATCGAAATTGCGCCGCGTGCCTTGCGTGTCAATCACCTCCGTGAGGCCGGATTTCACCCCAATCAATTCGGCAATAACCAGCCAAGTCCACGCCCAGCCGAGCGCGATCCTCAGGTCATTGTATACCGCGGGCACGATGCCCGGCACCACCACTTTTCGGAGAAGATGAAACCGCTTCGAACCCAGGGTCTGGGCTGCCTCCAGCAGTGACGGGTCGAGCATGCGAGTCGTCTTGGTGATCATCAGACAGAGGTGTGGCAACGTGCCGATGAACACCAAGGCCAGCTTTGGCGATTGGTGGGCTCCGAAGATCGCCACCAACAAGGTTGCGAACGAAGGGGCTGGCATGTAGCGAAAGAAATCCAAAAATGGCTCGGTCAGCTTCGAGAAGAAATCGTAGCTACCCGCCACGATGCCGAGCGGCAGCGAAACGAGAGCGGCAAGCAGGAAACCACCGAAGACCACAATGATCGAACTACGTAGACGTTCACCCATACTGGACCGACCCTCGGCTGGCTCTTCCGTCCACGACTTGTAACCCTGGATCAGCACTTCGTGTGGCGCGGGCAGATAGACAGGGTTGGCCGGCTTGCCTTGAGGAATCAAACTAAGCAACTTCTGCTTCTCCAAGGCTGATTTATCATAGGTCTCCGAAATTGCGGACATGATCGCCCAGTTGTCCCGGATGACGGATAAATTTTCTTCTGAAAGCGCCGGGCTGCTCATCACCAGATCGCCGGTTGCCAGACGACGCCAGACGCCGTAGATCGCCGCGTCATTGGTGTCATCCGCCGGAGTTAACACGCCATTGGAGATGGCGATCGGAAGGACCATGCGGAGCAGTTTTACGTTGTCACGAGACGAACCTTTGATCGGTTCTCCCGCCGCAGCCGCTTCCGCAATGCCAGCATTTTCATCCCGTGCCCCGGCCAGCAAGGTCGGAAAATAGTCCTTCCCGACATGATCACCCGCCGTGTAAACGGTCGCTCCAGTGGAGCCGACCTCAAGCTTCACATCCGGATGCCAGATGAAAGGCACGTAGCTGACCACACACCAGATGGAAAGAGGCAGCAGGAACGACCAAGCGGTCAACACGGCGGCCCTCCCAGGTGATAGTTGGCGACTGATGGCGAACCAGGACTCTTTGGGAGATCTCATCACACCTTATTCCCGTTGGGATTGCACACCAGTCACCTTGTCCCGGATCACTCCGGGACCGCCAAGGTCACTTTTTGATCAGGGCCTCGGTCAGAGATGGGTCGAAGTAGCCATCAATGGCCAGCGGTTTTTCGTAGACCTGGTAGTCGACATTGAATTTATCGACCACTTTCGACGATCCATACACCGAACCAAGACCATCAGTCTTTTCCCAGACTTTCATCGCCTCTTCGAGACTGAGGATGTATGTGCCTTCGAGAAACGGCTCGTATTCCTCGGGCTTGACCGAAACCCGCTCAGCGAGAATCCCAAGCGCCTCATCGACATTGTCCTCGTTTTTGAGGAAATCCACGACGCGGTACCAGACCTTCACCACCTTGGCCCATTTCTCGCGGTTCTCAGTGAGATTGGCACCATCGACATACAGTAGGTCATAGATGATACCAGGAGCGTCGGCCGAAGTGAACACTGCGGACGAGCCATCGACCGCCTTCAGAGCCTGACCTGAGTTCGGTTGCCACGCGCAGATCGCACTGACGGCGCCCGATTTCAATACCTGTGGCGTCTCGCTAGTCGGAGTGTTGACGATCTCGACATCACCCGCCGTCAAACCTTTGGACTGAAGCCCGGTAAGCAGCAGCAAGTGACCGACAAAACCTTCTTCGACGCCTACCTTTTTTCCTTTCAACCCCTCGATCGAATCGATCCCCGGGGCGGCAATGACCATGTCGTTTCCGTTGGAGTAGTCATTCACAAGAATCCCCACAGAAGGCTTGCCAGTCGCACCAGTGACCAAGGCATCACCATTAGTCATGCACACCGCATCTACTTTTCCAGCCACGTAGGCATCCATGGATGCCACATAGTCGAACCAGAGGAACTCCACATTGACGCCCTCTTCCTCGAACCACTTTTTCTTAATGGCGATCTCCCAGGCGACCCAACCGGGCCAGTCTGAATACGCGATGGTCAGTGGCTTCTCCGAACTCGCCGCAGCAGTCGGCGCGGGTTCGGAAGCCGGTGCGGGTTCGGGAGTCGGCTCCGTTGAAACCGGTGGAGCGGTTGGCTCCGGCGCAACCTCGCCGTCACCACCACATCCGCTCAGAGAAATCACCAGCGTCATCGCCAGTCCAACAAGCGCAGCTTTCTTAGTGAAAATCAGCTTCATTTTTTCGTTCTAGTTTTTGGTTTTATTTCACCTCGATCGCTTTGGTGGTGCGCCAGGCGTTCCTTATGAGGGTTAGCAGAGCAATGCCCGTGCCA
>JAGROX010000035.1:7486-22024 GCA_020440025.1 Verrucomicrobiia bacterium | reverse complement strand
CAAGTGGGCTGGGACACGCAGATCAACATGTTTTACCTCACGGCGGGTGCCGCCGCTGCTCTCGGGATTTTCAGCTTTTTCCTTCCTCACACCCCGCCCGAGGCCACCGGAAAGATTTCCGCCCGTGAAATCCTGGGACTCGATGCCCTCGCGCTCCTCAAGGACCGATCCTATCTCGTCTTCCTCGTGTCCTCGGTCCTCATCTGCATTCCGCTCGCTTTCTACTATCAGATTACCAGCCGGGTCGTGGAAATGGCCGAGTTGCCCATCGGTCGCACCATGAGCTACGGGCAAATGTCGGAAATTTTCTTCATGCTGGTGATGCCTTTCTTCTTCGTTCGTCTTGGGGTGAAATGGATGCTCGCCGTCGGCATGGGCACCTGGGTGTTGCGCTACGTGCTGTTTGCGATGGGTGCTCCGGATCAGATCGCGTGGATGATCCTGCTCGGCGTCATCGTTCACGGTATCTGCTACGATTTCTTCTTCGTAACCGGTCAGATTTACACCGATCAGGCCGCGCCGAAAAAACTGCGCGCCCAAGCTCAGGGTATGCTGGTGCTTTTCACCCTCGGCCTCGGCATGTTTATCGGCGCCCAGGCTGCCGGACATGTGGAAGCTCAGCACACGCCGGAAACCTCCATCCAATTTGGCGAGCAAGTGGAAGCCAAAGCGGCGGAGATCGCCGAACTCCAAGCCAAGCTGGTCGAAGGAACGAGTTCGCCTGAGATCGATAAGCAGATCGCGGCACTCACCGAGGAGAAAGGCAAACTGCGCGGCGAGCAACTGAAAGCCATGGAGTGGAAGCCACTCTGGATGAAGCCTGCGATTTTTGCCGCCGGAGTTCTTGGATTCTTCCTGATCTTCTTCCGCGGTCCTGCTCGAAAAGAGGAAGTAGGTGCCTAAGGCAAGCGGGTTGATCGCGACCTCGTTTCGACAAAGCAACGCCGTTTCTCCATGCCTCGCTGGAAAATCGCCGGGATCAATTTCGATCACTTCCACATGGGCGATCTTCTGCGGAGGGTCCATGATCATCCGAACGCGGAGATCGTGGCCATCGCAGACGAGCAGCCCGGGCGCATGGCCGAAGCGGCGGCAAATTTTGGCATCCCATCCAACAGGGTATACTCCGAGATCGAACCCTGTTTGATCGAGACTCAACCCGATCTGGTCATCCTCTGCCCGGCTGCCGCGCGCCACGCCGAGTGGACGGAGCGGGTCGCCCCCTTCGGGACTCACATCCTCATGGAGAAACCATTCGCCTCGACCTTGGCAGAAGCCGACCGGATGATCGCGGCGATGGAAAAAACCGGAAAGCAGCTCGCCATCAACTGGCCGCTGGCCTGGGTGCCGGCTCATGTGAAAGCCCACCAACTGATCTGCGAGGGCCTGATCGGCGAGGTCCGTGAAGTTCACTTTTATGATGGCAATCGCGGCCCGCTCTGGCACGGAGCTGACAAAATCGAGCACGAGCCGACCGCCGAGGAAAAAGACGCCAGCTGGTTTTATCAAAAAGCCGAGGGTGGCGGCAGCATGCTCGATTATCTCGGCTACGGCACGACTCTCGGGACTTGGTATCACGGCGGACGCAAACCCATCGAGGTCATGTCGCTATGGGACGAGCCCACCGGGCTCGAAGTCGACGAGCACAGCGTCACCGTGGCCCGATATGATGTCGGTCTCTCCAAGTTTGAGACCCGTTGGGGCACCTTCACCGATCCCTGGACCCATCCGCCGACCCCGCGATGCGGTTTCAATATAGTCGGAACCGAGGGCACCATCGCCAACTACGATTACGCTGCCACGGTTCGAGTCCAAACTCGCGAGCATCCCGAAGGGATCGAAATCGACGCCCCACCGCTCACGGCTCCCCACGCCAATCCCGTGCAGTATTTCCTCCATTGCCTTGAAAGCGGTTCCCCCATCGAAGGACCACTCAGCTTGGAAATTTCCCGAATCGGGCAGCAGATTTCCGACACCGCCTACCTCAGCGCACAGGAGAAACGGACGCTCCCGCTACTCACCTGAACGGCAGTCTGGGCCCCGTCATTTGGGGCTTTCTGCCGGTTTTTCGCCGATTTACCACCGGCCGCTATCAGGCCCCGTCAACTCCTTTAATTTCGCATTTGTTGAAAAATTCCCTCGCCAAATAATCTGATCTGATAAAATAAAGACTCACCCCTTATCGCCCGTCCGTTCTCGGCCGGGCGCGTTCATTTACACGATTTCATTCCTCAACCCTTTCCAGTCCGATTTCTGTTTCTTCTCCAGCCATGCCCGGAATCCTCGAAGACTTGACTCTCCGGGAATCTCCCATCTGCGGTCAGATCTTTTCGCCCGATCAGATTCGCAGCGGCGTGCGGTATTTCCAGGAAGGCAAAGTCCGAGTGGTAACGTCCAATGTGAACGGCTCTTTCGCCGGCATTTTTGGCCAAGTGAAAGATCTCGACGAAGGTCCCACGGCGGAAGTCAGCGTGGTGGTTCGGCGATCCGACGATGGGGAGTGGCACATCGATGGCAGCTCCTCCACCGACCGCCAACCCAACTCGGCGCGAGTCGTTGCCCTGCTCTTGGCGGCCAAAGCCGAGCACGGCGCGCCGGAAGCGATCGACAAGCTTCGATTTCCCACCACGATTCACTGTTTTCGTGCCGACGTGCGCACCGGCATTCTGCACTGGGATGATCTCGACGCCCGCACCTTGTTGGAAAACCTGCCCATGGCGCGGGTTCCCGGGGAAAACGACCAGATCGAAACCTGGCTGCGCAATTGCGGCCTGCGACGCTTGGTCGAGATGTATCCCTGGGATGAAATCGATACCGCTTGCCGCGAATGCTACGCCTTCCCCGCCAAGACTCTCGCCGAGCAAGAGTTGAAGTGGGCGACGTTTCTCGCGAACCACCCGCCCGAGGATGAGGGCATCGACGCGCGACTCGAATTTTCCTCCGATTTCGGTCTCCAGGTCATGCAGTCCATCGACTGGTATGGCGAGATTTCCGATGCCGAGAACGAGGAGGGCATCGACTGGTTCGGTTTCGAATGTGGCATTCGCCTCGGACGGGAACGCATCAATATGCTCCCCTGCCTGGTCGAATATCTCCGAACTCGTCCGGGCAATTTTCGCCTCTCCGATCTCAAGCAACTCGACCCCAAGACTCGAATTCCCATTCCGATTGAGGATAGCGGGCGCTACGTCGCCATTCCCATCAGTCGACTGCAGACGGTCTTGGGGATTCTCGCCGAATTGTTCGACGACGATCCGCTGGACGAGGATGGCCGCCTTCATCTCCACAGTCTACGGGCTGCCCAGGTCGTGGCGGATTCCAATCGCAGTGAAACGGTCAACAAATTGGTCGACCAGGCGCCGGACTACCTCCTGAAATCAGCCGAAGACATCGAGGCCCTGAAACCCAAGGTGGAATCCGCCGTACCCGAGGGATTCCTCGCCTCCCTTCGACCCTATCAGGAGGATGGCTTTCACTGGCTCCAGTTTCTCCGTGAGCAGGGACTCGCCGGCATCCTCGCCGACGACATGGGCTTGGGGAAAACGGTCCAGACTCTGTGTCATCTCTTTCACGAAAAAAAGGAAGGGCGAGCCAATCTCCCCTGCCTCATCGTCGCTCCGAAAAGCGTGGTGCCCAACTGGGAAAAGGAGGTCAAGAAGTTCGCTCCCTCACTCACTGTGTTGGCTCTGCAGGGACCGGGCAGAAAGCGGTTCTACTCTGTGTTGAAGTATTCGGACATCGTCGTGACTTCGTATCCGGTGCTGCTTCGCGATGAGGAAGAACTTAGGAACCAGGAGTTCCACTACATCGTTCTCGACGAAGCTCATACGATCAAAAATGCCTCCTCGGGAGTCACCAAAGTGGCGTGGAAGCTCAAGGCCCGCCACCGCCTCTGCCTCAGCGGGACACCGATCGAAAACCACCTCGGCGAACTGTGGTCACTCTTCCAATTCCTGATGCCGGGATTCCTCGGCAGCGAAGAAAGCTTCCGTCGCTGCTACCGCATCCCGATCGAGAAAAATCGAGACGAACTACAACGCCAGCGCCTCGCCAAACGGGTCGGACCGCTGATGCTTCGCCGGACCAAGGATCTGGTCGCCAAGGATCTGCCGCCCAAGACAGAGATCATTCGCACCATCGAACTGACTCCGAAGCAGATCGAACTCTACGAAGCGGTCCGGGCCAGCCTGAGTCGCGACCTGAAGGAAGAGATTCATCGTCGTGGCATCGAGGCATCGAAGATCCTGATTCTCGATGCCCTCCTGAAACTGCGTCAGATCTGCTGTCATCCGCAGCTTCTGAAAATCGATTCCGCACAGAAGGTGAAAAACTCCGCCAAGTTGGATCTCCTGATGGAGCTGATTCCCGACATGGTCGAGGAAGGCCGACGCATTCTGATCTTTTCTCAGTTCGCCCAGATGCTGGCGCTGATCGAGAAGGCGCTCGACAAAAAGAAGATTCCCTACCAGACCCTGACCGGCGCGAGCAAGGATCGAGGCGGTCTCTGCGATACCTTTCAGGCGGGAAAAGTTCCCGTCTTTCTCATCAGCCTGCGAGCAGGCGGCACCGGCCTGAACCTGACCGCCGCCGACACCGTGATTCACTACGATCCATGGTGGAATCCCGCGCTCGAAGCTCAGGCCACCGACCGGGCATACCGCATCGGTCAGCAGAATCCGGTGTTCGTTTACAAGCTCATCAGCCAGGGAACCATCGAGGAAAAAATCCTGCTCCTGCAGCAAAAGAAGCGGGCCCTGTTTCAGGGCATCCTCGAAGGCGCTCCGCAAAAGCTGGAATTCTCCGATGTGGAGTTGGCTGATCTGTTGGCGCCGATTGAGGGATAAGGGAGAACGTAGCATGGCTTTCCAAAGCCGTGCCTGTCCCCGTGGGCTTGCAGCCCGCGAGTCACTCACCGACACCTGCCGCGACCGGCACAGGAGTTCCGGTCATACGAACACGGACTTGGAAGTCCATGCTACTTTCCCGAATAGCACCGCAGCTCCCCGTTTTCCATCACGACAAAAACCCTCCCGCTGGCATCGATCGCGGCTCCGCCAAGGACGACTTGGGACGGTAGCTTTTCCAGCCAGAGATCACTGCCGTTTTCGGCGTTCATGAGGGCGAGAAACGCCTCCTCCGGCTTCTCATCGGGATGACCGGCGGCGAGCAATCGATCCCCTTTCTGACTGACGATAAAGGCGGTGAATCGACGCTGATTCTTGTCCTCCCAGACTTTCTTCGGCAGCGGTGGCGCGTCGTCACGGCGACGAAACTGGGTGCGGATGAACTCTCCCGCCGCATCTTTCTGGACCTTGGGTGCCCCTGCGAGGGGAGCTTCCTGAAGCGAGAGATTGTTGAAATACAGCCCCTCATAGTTGGCGTCGTGATTCAGCACCCGCCCATCGTCGCAGGTGTGTTCCAGCCCCAGGTATTTCCCATACTCCGGGTAGTAGGGATAGAAGGCGGTGCGGAACTGGGCGCTGACTTCCGCCTTTGGCTCATTCAAGTTCGCCAGTGTCTTGAGATCGTAGCGCGCCCATTCGTAGACGCCACCGCCGAGGAACCGGAGCTCTCCGTCAACGATCTGCAAATTGCCCTGCATCGAAATGCCATTGTCGACTTCGCTGGTGACGGTTCCCGAGCTGGAGTTATGCGCCTTGACGGCTCCCGACTCGGCATCCAGCCCCACCACCCAGGTGCCGTCATAGTGAGTGATCCCGCCCGCTGCATAGACGGTGCCATCGTGAACCACCACGCCACCCGCCAGCGGCCAGGAGGAAATCAATTTCCCGAACACCGGAATCAGTTGATCCTTGGGACCGACGCGAAAGGTCCACAATTGCCGACCGCTGACCGCTTCGTAGGCATAGACGCGTCCGTCGGCCGAGCCGACAAAGACCCGGTCGTTGGCCACCACCGGCGGATAGTAGATTGGCCCCGTGGTGTAGGCCTTCCAGGCGAGATCGCCCGTCTCGGCTTTGATCGCCTGTACGACGCCCGCGCGATTGGCCACAAAGACCAAACCTCCCACCGCCACGGGTGCGGTGGCCAATTCATCGCCGAAACTGATCGGCAGCGACCATTGCTGCTTCACCGATTCCGGGAGCTTCACCGTGGTCGTGTTTGATCGACCCGCGTCGCCTCGGAACTGGGGCCAGTCCCCATCACTCATCTTCAAGGGGGACACCGCCGCGTCGTCCGCCGTCACTTCCAAAGCCGAGGCCAACACAGCTGCGGGATCAGGCACCGCCTCTGTTTCACCGGGCAGCGTCTGCGGGGCCAGCGCAATGTTTCCATAGAGCGACAACTGGCAACCACACATCCAGGGGCCCCAGTAGAGATGACCATTCGAAATCAGCACACCATCCTGACACGGCGGTCGCATGGGATCGATGTGATTCGCGGTGTTGGTATCCGTGAAGACTCGGACCGTACCTCCGCTCGCCCGATAGAAAATGCTGTCGACGCTGCCCGTCGCCCGGGTGCAGGCCCGCCGGGCGGGAAACTCTTCGATGATGCTTCCCGTATCGTAAGCCAGCTTGCGGCCAAAGGTGTTTTGCGGTCCGGCGGCCCAGATCGCGTCGGGACGCAGGACCAGTTGGAGATTTCCGGTCTCATGAGTCCACAACAGATGTCCGTCCTCGGTCGAAGCCACCACCATTTGCTCACGCTGGGGACCGGCGAAGAGGAGATGCTTGTCGTCACATTTCAGGTAACTCGTGGTCGCGTAGCCCGTCATGTAATGCTGTGCCTTGGCATTCGGCCCCAGGGCACCGAGCAATTCGGGACTGCTGTTTTTCCAGAGCAGTGTTCCTGTCTTCGCATCGATGGCGGCCAAAAACTTTTCGGGGGCATAACAGAACAGTTGTCCTCTACCATTCATCACCACCGCCCGGGCATCGAGAAAGTCGGTATCCCGATAGTTCCAGAGAACTTCATCGGTTCTTAAGTCGATCGCCACCAGGGTGCGTCCGTATCCGAAGGACAGATTGGGGTCGATGTAATCGTGACCTTTCCACATGTCCCACGGCCAGTGACCAAGGCCGCGGCGCACGGATTTCATGGTTTCGACCTTTACCTCGGGATTGCCGACGAGGCCGTAAAGCACGCCGTCACGCATCCCCATCCACTTCCACACCTGACCGTCGGTGATCTCAGCAGGCACGGTGATTTCTTTTCGAATCTCACCCGTCTTGCCATCGATGACCTTGCAGTTTTCATCGTCCCCGAGATAGAGCGCGTCCTCCGTGGCGATCATCGTGTTGCGATGAATCATGAAGCCTTCCGGCAACGGACGTTTCCAGAGAATGACGCCGTTCCAAGCATTGATGCAGAGCAGGGTGTTGAGATTCTCGTTCTGATTTGCCTTGTGCGCGATGTGCCCCATGGCCTTGTAGACGCGCCCACCGCCGATGACGCTCTGCTCCGGCATCGGAGAAAACTTGGGCTCGGCGATGAACTGAGTGCGAAATTTTCCCACCGCGTAGCCATCCTGCGACTGCGGATTGTTGTCGGGGCCATGAAAGGGATGACTCCAGTCATCGTATTCAGCCGGCACCGCCTTGGTCAGCCACCGCTCGCCACCGCGCCAGGCGGAAGCTCGAGGGTGCAGCACCCGAGTCGCCTCGGTTTCAGACACCGCGACCGCAGCGGAAATCAGGAGCCCATCGGCCACGTTGTCCGCCAAGGGAATGCGTTGATCGAACCTTGCTCCCACGAAGAGTCGGCTGCCCAGCAAGCCTTCGGATTCGGCCCGGGCGGCGAGGGTATCGGAGATCTCCGGAGCCAGCGCCAAAACCTGAAGTTGGCTGCGCTTGGCGAGATCGATGACGAAGTCGTCCGGGTAACCGACCACGGCGATGATGCCTTGCTTGAGATCGAGCTTGGCAAGAGCTGCCTCGGCAGAGTCATCGGCCCGTGCCTGCGGCGCGCCCAAGATCACGACGGCTATTGCTGACAGCACCCAAAGAAATCGCGTTTTCATGAGATCGATACGGAAACGGTTCGCTTCCTTTGTATCTCCCTAAAAAGGCACTGTCAGCAGAATTCGGATCGTGCGCTAGGGTCCCGCCAGTTCCCGGTCAATGATCTCCTGCACCTGCGGGGCACATTGCGATGCCGCCGCTTCATCGAGAAAACTCAGGCGCGTGCGGCGGGACAACACGTCGTCCACGGTCTGCGCCATCTCGAAACGCACCGCCGCCACCACGTCGGCGATCCGCCACGGGAAATCGGGATGCAGTTTTTCCAACCAAGAGGGATCATCGAAGGTCATCGCCTCGGCGGCGGGACGATCCAACAGGGTTAGGTCGGCGGTACGACAGGGTTGAGTCGGCAGGCCACCGACTTCGGCGGCTTTGTTGACGGTGTCCTCGGCCATCTTGCGATAGGTGGTCCACTTGCCGCCGGCGATGGTCACCAGTCCGGATTCGCTGATGAACAAACTGTGATCCCGCGAAATCGAGGCAGTGGTGCCGGATTCCGACTTGGGGCGCACCAGCGGACGCAACCCGGCAAAGGTCGCCCGAACATCAGCCCGGTTCGGGGCCTTGGTCAGGTAACGCCCGGCGTGTTCGATGAGGTAGGCGATTTCCTCTTCCTGAGGACGCGGCTCGAGTTCAACCGGCACGCCCGGCGTATCGGTGGTGCCGAGCACGACGCGACCGTGCCAGGGAATCGCAAACAACACACGTCCGTCGTCGGTGCTGGGAATCATGATGGCGGTGTCGCCGCCGAGAAACTCACGATCGAGCACGAGATGAATCCCCTGGCTCGGTTCGATCACTTTGCCCGCCTTCGGATCATCGAGTTGCCGCACCTCATCGGTGAACACGCCCGTGGCATTGATGACCACCTTGCCGGTGACGCGATACTCGGTGCCCGACTGTTGGTCGACCGCGGCCACGCCTCGGACGCGACCGTTCTCCTTGATCAGTTCCCCGACCTTGATGTGATTGATCACCGTCGCTCCCTTCTCTGCGGCAGTCCGGGCCATGGCAATGGCGAGTCGGGCATCGTCGAACTGGCCATCCCAGTATAGGGTGCCGCCGTGGAGTCCGGTTCGGCGGAGGTTGGGAATGCGCTCCAGCACTCCCGCCTGAGACAGGTGCTCCGTCGATCCAATGCCCAATTTTCCGGCGAGCAGGTCGTAAAGCGTCAGCCCAACTCCATAGAAAAACCTTTCATACCAGCGATAGCCGGGCACCACGAAAGGCAGGGCGCTGACCAGGTTGGGGGCGTTGCGCAGCAGGCGTCCGCGTTCCCGCAAGGAATCGCGCACCAGTCCGATCTCGCCGTTTCGCAGATAGCGCACGCCGCCGTGAACCAGCTTGGTGCTGCGACTAGAGGTGCCCTGACCAAAATCAGCCTGCTCCAACAACAGCGTTCGATAGCCCCGGGTGGAGGCATCGACCGCGGTTCCGAGGCCGGTGGCGCCGCCTCCGATGATGATAACGTCCCATTCCACCGAGGTGTCGGCGAGGTGATCGAGCATGGAGGAGCGATTCATGGCTCCCCATCATTCACCGGATCGCGCCAAGTGAAAACGGGATTTCCCATTGAATTCCCCTTCGGCGAATCGCAAGCTCTCGACCATGTCCCATTCTCTCGCTGACAAATCCGCCATCGTCACCGGCGCCGGCAAAGGTATCGGCCGCGCCATTGCCGAAACCTTTGCGGCCAATGGTGCCCGCGTCGCTCTTTTCGATCTCGATGAAACCGCCGCCAACGACGCTGTCTCCGCCATCGGTGAGGCGGGCGGTGAGGCCATTTTTGTGAAATGCGACGTGTCCGATCAATCATCGGTTCGCGCCGCCGCCGCTGAAGTGCTGGCTGCTTTTTCGGGCATCGACATTCTGGTGAACAATGCCGGCATCGCCAATATCGGCACCGCGACCAGCACCAACGAAGACGATTTTGACCGAGTCATGCGAGTGAACACCAAGGGTGTCTACAACTGCCTTCACGTGATCCTGCCCCACATGGTGGATGGCGGCGGAGGCGCGGTTCTCAACATGTCGAGCATCGCCTCCATCACCGGGATTCCCGATCGCTTCGCCTACTCGGCCAGTAAGGGAGCGGTCCACACCATGACGATGTCGGTGGCGACGGACTACATCGACCACGGAATTCGTTGCAATTGCATCTGCCCGGCTCGCGTTCACACCCCGTTTGTCGATGGCTATCTGGAAAAGAATTACCCAGACAACAAAGAGGAAATGTTCGAAAAGCTGTCCAAGGCGCAACCCATCGGTCGGATGGCCTCTCCGGCTGAAATCGGCGAACTGGCTCTTTATCTCTGCAGCGACGCTGCCGGATTCGTCACCGGCTCCGCCTGGCCCATTGATGGCGGCTTCATGAATGTTCGGAAATAAAATCCGTCCAAGCTTCCGCATCGTAAACTCAACACTGATTCGAAACTCTATGAAGATCCAAACCACCCTCCTCACCCTCGCCATCGCACTGGCGTCTCCCTTCGCCATGAATGCGACCGCCGAAGACAGCGTCCATGAATTCAAGGTCAAGGACATCGAAGGCAAAGATGTCAATCTTGCCGACTACAAGGGCAAGCCGTTGCTCATCGTCAACGTGGCCTCCAAGTGTGGTGCCACCCCACAGTATGAGAACCTCCAGGCGGTCTACGAACAGTTCAAGGACAAGGGCCTCGTGATTCTGGGCTTCCCCGCCAACAACTACGGGGGCCAGGAACCCGGCACCGACGAAGAGATCAAGACCTTCTGCACCAGCACATACGATGTCTCGTTCCCGATGTTCTCCAAGGTGTCCGTAAAGGGTGACGACCAGGCGCCGCTTTTCAAATACCTCACCGCCGCTGAGAATCCCGATAAGCAGGGCGACATCGGCTGGAACTTCGAAAAATTCCTCGTGAACAAAGATGGCAAGCTGATCCGTCGTTTCGCGACCGGCACCAAGCCCGATGCCCCGGAGGTGACTGAAGCAATTACGAAGGCACTGGCCGAGTAATTTTCTCTGATCGGATTTTTTCAACCCCTCTTCGGGCGGTTCGCGCCTGAAGAGGGGTTTCTTTTTGGCGAGAAAATCGAGCATCTACGAATTCCGATGGCGATGGCTTTTCCGTTCTGGAAGATTACCTGGCCGAAACTGATCCGCCCTCGGCGGAGAGCCATCCTCCATTCACCGATAAACTCCGATTCCTCACTCGTCGAGCTCGACGCTATCTGGTGAGTTTTGATGCCACTCCTGACGATTCCCATGCCCAGCTGACTCGGCATGCGATCGAGACATGGAGCCGGAAGGTGTTTTTCGTCAAAGAGGGAGAAACCACTCCTGATGGCGAACTGAGAGTGGATCGCCTGACGAAGAGCGCGATTTCACTGACTCATCTTCCGACCAACTCCCAGCGGGTTCTGGCAAAACGGGAGGCAACGACGATCCCGACCTGGTATGCGGAACTGAAATTGGATCTAGCTGACCAGATCCCGTTCTTCGTGAAGCTGGGCGAGCGTTTTTCTCTTCCGATCGATCCCGATTCGTTTTTTGTGCTGAGCGAAGTGTCCGAGTCAGGTGCCGTGATCACTCCCTTGATCGGAGAGACGATGTCGACGGCTCCTCTGGCCATTCGCTCGACGCCATAGATCGAACCCAAAAAAGAGACCGGCTGACCGAATCGCGAGGATTCGATCAGCCGGCCAGTTTAATCTTTCAGTTTGAGACAGGCTGGGGATCAATCACACCAGCCACCGCCGCCCATGCCACCGCCGGGAGGGCAGTTCTGCGGGGGAGCAGGCTTGCCATATCCGCCGCCCATGCCGCCATGGCCTCCTTTTCCGCCGCCGCCACCACCGGCATTTGCCGAGGCACCCGCGCTGGCTTCCGCTGACGCACCAGCACTGGCTGCCGCATTCACGATCGTGGTTCCACCATTGACTTCGACATTGCTACCACCACCATCGCCGGTGATCTCATATTTGAAACCATCGTGGGACATCTTCTTGTAGGCACTAGCGTAGTCCTGCATGGCATTGGCATACCGCATGGAACCGACGCCCTGCATGACACTACCGGTGCCCATAGCCACACTGCCAACGGCATGTGCGAGCTTGGCGGTGTTGTCGATGCCGCTATCCTGGTAAACCGTCACATTGGCGGTCTCCATGTAGCCGGTCTTGTAGTTCTTTCCGTAGGTGATCACGGAGCCGGTGTTCCATCCTTGGATGGCCACACTTTCGAAGTCCGTGTCACGGCTTTCCGGGACGAGGTGGCCCATTCGGGTGGTCGAGCAGCTGGCGAGGACCATTGCAATAGGCGCGCATAGGATCAGGTTCTTGTTCATCGTATTTCTGTTGGTTTATGTTTCGATGTTTTCTTGATACTGCCCTCAATCGCGCCGTGCGGGCGGGGTGGGAGGGCTCGGGCAATCGACTGATTTCTCAGCCGCCGTTCCGAAGGGATTGCGTCGTGTGGAAGACGTGCTCGGATTGAGGTCCCCGCGGGGTTCTCAGTGGACGTGCACTCGCAAAAGGGGTTTGGGGAGCCATGTGGGCCGGGTAGACGATCGGGCCGGATGCAGGGGCTTGGACGGGAGGTGTCGCAGGCGCTTTGTCTTTCTTCATCCAGCCAAATGCCAGATTGGCGATCTTCTCGTAGACGAAGTGGAAGGTTCTGTGGAATCCGCGGATCGGAGCTCCGGCGACCCTGAGCGTCTTGTAGAGAGGCTGACGCTCCCGAGTCTTGAACACCACAATGTTGGAAGGAGGCACCGGCACTTCGCCCCGCATCTGAGATGGGGTGACCGGCTGACCAGGGATGACGAAGAAGTCTTTCCCCTCTTTACCCAGCTTCACCGAGCCCATGGGGGATCCCTTGGTTTCCGGCGCCACGTCCGAAAGTTCGAAGGTCTGGCATCCGGCGAAAGCCACGCTCACGAGAAGCGTCAGGGCTGAGAATTGTTTCAACATTGAGTCCAATTAACGCGAACTCACATAATTTGTCTACTAATTTATTAGAATCAATCGTGATAATGCTTTTCATAATTGCTATAATCAATTTATTTTTCAGAGCCGCTTGCGCCAATGGGTCCAACGTAACCTGCTGGTTATTAGATTGTTATATTGGGAAATTGAATCAAGTGCCCGCCAAGCATCTCCGATTTGAAAAATGAGAAAAAAAAATCTCCCTCGACGGCGATCAGGCCGCATCGGGTAGCCCTCCTTGACCTCCGTTGACGGAAATACGACTCCAAACATGAGTCTATTGAGCCCGTCAGGGCAGACGAATCCCTCAATCTCAGTCACATCGGTGAAAGAACCCCTGCTCGTTCCGCCAAGCCGTGGAAACCGGCTCACAAAATCGGCAGCCGATGAGGCAGATCAGACCATCGACGACCAGTCAGCGGCGTGCCGTCAAGGCAGCACCGGCTCAGAATCGACTTGGGTGGTCGGCTCTTGGGGTTCCCAGCGAAGGGAAGCGGGCCGATCCGTCAGATTGCCCAAAGTAGGGCTGCCAAGCTCATCTTCAAACACCACCACGATCTCGCGATAGGTCGAGTCGCTCCAATGCTCTCGTGCCAGCAGCCAGTTACGAACGAATCCAGCGACAGACATCCGGGCCTCTTCGCGGACACGGTCGATGGTCTCTGGAGACTTTGCGCGCTCTTCCAAGCGGGAGGTGAGACTGCGCTCGAGGTCACCGAGGTTTTCGTTGCCATCCCACCGCCCCCAGCCGGACTTCGTTTTCTTGCGCATCCGTCCGCTATCGAAAGCCACCGGCAAACTGGGCTGAAGGGAGGGAGCAACGACCGTCACCCGACCATCGTAGGCGCTGAGTGACCAATCCCCACTCAGATCGATGTGGTAACGATAAGTCGCCGGAACACTGATTTCAGACACGGTGGTTCCGAGAGGGACTTCGCGATCAAACCACACCACGTTGGTCTTCCGGGTGAACTCCTCGGTCGCCTCGGCAGTCACGACTTCGAGAATGTTTCCCTCATTCCCCTTGGCGGTCAACTCGGTGAATTCGGAGAAGGTTTCAGAGATTGTCTCAGGTCGGAAGGCAGCAGCAATGCCCACGAAGGTATCCTTGGTCGATTCCATCCCCTTCTCTACGGAGTCAAAGGTCCGCCCGGCAATCCAGACAAAACCGCCAAAGACGATCAAGCCGGCAATCACCAGAACGACGAACAACCAGAAGACACGCGCCCAGGGAGACATCGGACTAACTTGGCCAGACTGACCGGGACGGGATTCGGGGGAGACGATTTCGTTTTCCGACATGAGCGAACCAATTTACTCCAAAAAACGGGAATGCTCCAACGCCTCGAAATTCAGTGAAGCAAGGCTGGACACGCTCTTACTTGAAGTAGCCGCGCTGTTTGTCGCTAATCGGCAACCCCAACCGCTCCATTACCATGAGCATGTCCTCCCACACCTTTCGTTTCTCCCCTTTTCCTCCGTCGGGGCTGTTGGATTCCGTTCGCAACAGGTAGCTGGGGTGATAGGTGACCATCACGGGAGTTCCCCGAAGATCGTGAAACTGGTTTCGCATTCGAGTGATCGC
>JAGROX010000035.1:3606-7435 GCA_020440025.1 Verrucomicrobiia bacterium | reverse complement strand
CTTGGGCCTGACGATTTCGATCTCGGCGAGGACATACTTCAACGATGCCGCCATCTCCCGAGGTTCCGGTTTTCGATTCTGCTGCCCCTGAAAACGCGGGTCACCTTTCATGGGGCGAAACTTCACAATGTTCGAAATGTAGACATCCTCCGGGCGACGAAGGCCCATCGCCTTGATGATCTGGGTCAGCTTCTGCCCGGCAGGACCGATGAAAGGCTCTTGCTGTCGCTCTTCTTCGAATCCGGGTGCCTCACCGACAAACATCAGATCGGCATCGGGATTCCCCACCGAGAAAACCATCACCTCCCTCAGCGTGCCCAGGCCCCGACATTCCTCACAGCGCTCAGCCTCGCGCGCCAGCCAAGCGATTTTCTCGGCCTTGGTCGCCCCTTGAGGCTGGAGAGCTGATGGAAAAGCAGGCGTGATGCTGGGCGCGACCGCCGGCGATGGCGGGTCGGATTGAAGAGTTGGCGCAACCACCTTCTCTTCGGCCATTCTCGGCGCAGGTGGCTGCGCCAGCGGAGCTGCGCCCCTCCCCTGAAGGTATCCCGGCAGTTCCTGGAGCCGCTTTACCGAATCCACTGACAGCGTGATCCGCTCGGTTCCTGACGCTTTCTCCAAAACCAGAACCTCGCGCAGCGCCTGGATCGCTTCCGGAATTCGTGGGGTAAAGGTGGAGTCGGGCATGGTCGTTCGAGAAGAGGATAAGATCGCTGGAAACAGAAGGATAGGGTGCAGACCCGGAATCTCGCAACGGGTTTTGCTCGGTATGGCCAAAACAGCTTCCGCATCTACGCTCGTTACAATGCGCTTTCCGCATTGTAATCGCGATCATGCCGGATTTATGGTTGTGATTGATGACGTCGCCGTCTTGAATAAGTCGGCAGACCTTTCCCGCCCCACCTACTCACGAAAGTTAGATCCACCCTCAACTGTCCTTCCGATGTTCCGACGACTTGGCAATCTCATCCGCGGCTTTTTCGGCCTTTTCATCTCCGGCCTCGAAAAGCAGAACCCCGAAGCGCTCCTTGATGTCGAAAAGGAAAACCTGCGCAAACAGATTTCGGAATACAACAAGGGGCTTTCCGCCCACGCGGCGCTGTGCGAGCGCCTGATGTCACAAGTAAAGCGTGAGGCCAGCGAGCTCAAGGAACTCACCGCGAAGGCTACCGCTCATCTCAAAGCGGGCAACCGCAAACTGGCCGGTGAGTATGCGCTGCGTCTTCAAAAGCTGAAAACCGAGCACGCCGACAACGTCGCCCAGCTCGGGGACGCGGAAAAGACCTACGAGGAGTTGAAACGCGCCCGCGACATCGCCATCACCGCCGCTCGCGACAAGATCGAATCCCTCAAGCGCGACATCAATGAAACCAAGATCGCCAAAGCGACGGCCGAATTGAACGAAATGGCTGCCGGCATGATCAATGAAATCGGCGGCGCCGGGGATACCCTCAACCGCCTCGAGGAAATGGTGCGCGAGGAAAAGGAAAGCGCTTCGGGCCGAGCCCGGGTTGCTCGAGACAGCATCGACAGCTCCGAGCTGAATGTGATGGAAGCCGAACGCAACGCTCTCGAAGAAATGGCGTTGGCTGACTTTGCGGCCGAGTCGGGCATCGTCTTGGACGGAGGCGAATCGTCAACCGAGGGAGGCGAGACCGACGCTCCTGCCGCAGAGGACGAAAAGGCAATGTGAGGCCTGCTCTGAGGCGAGGTGATTCATCTCTCGCTCTTGCCGACTGAGTCGGTGACATTTTCAGTCCACTGATTTTCATGCCCTCCCCCCGATGGTCCGAGTCCATTCGCACTCACTACCTCAGTGGCGCGTCGAATCAGTTCGTGCTTCATGGCAATGTCCACGACCGACTGCTGCTGCCGGGTGAGGAAGGAACCACCGGAAACGCCAGTATCGGGAACCTGTCAGATTATCTGATCGGGCACCAACTGCGAAAATTCGACCTGGTCCTCAGCTACGAGCTGGGCGCTGGCTTGCGGGTCGAGCGAGGCGAGGAACTCTTTCGGAAACTTCGACCCGCCGATGATCTCCCGGGCGAGCCAGCCAAGGCCATCGCCTATCTGGACTATGTGCTCCGCTTTTTGATCAATCTGCGGAATCTACAGCCGGAAGCACCCTCGACTCCGAGTCCCTCCGGTGCCGAGGTCGTCACCGAAACTGCGCGCCCTCTGGCAGGAAGAAATTTCCATGTCGCCTTCGTGTTGAAAGGGGCTGATCTCATTTTTCCCCGGACCCAGAATACCCTCAACTACCAACTTGCTTCGATCGCGTCGGTGGTGCGAGCCTGGTCTCGGGAAACGCATTTCCTGGAGCAAAACCTCGCCGTCTTCCTGCTGACGGAAAACCTCAATGATCTCCACCCCCTGCTCGCCGCCAATCCGCGCGCGGCACTGATGGACATCGACATGCCGGACGCGGCCGAGTTGCACGAAGCTTTCGGCTTTTTCACCAAGAAATACCCCAAGGCTCTCGCGAATTTCACCGACGATCCCGAGTTGCCCGCCGAACGCTTGGCGGGAGCCACTCTGGGATCCATCGAGAGCCTGCTCAAAACCCGCGAGCATGCCGGAGCCCCTTTGGTGGAATCCGATCTGGCCGAATTGAAAAAGGATCTCGTAGAGAAAGATTCCCAAGGCCTGATCGAATTCGTGGAGCCCACCCGCACTCTCGACGATGTCTTCGGCAGCGAGGCCGTGAAAGCCTGGATGCGTCAGGATGTGGCTCTCTGGCGACAGAACGATCTGGAGGCCATGCCCATGGGTTACCTGCTCTGCGGTCCAGTGGGAACGGGAAAGACTTATCTGGTCGAATGTCTCGCCGGGGAGGCCGGGGTTCCGGTGGTGAAGATGAAAAACTTCCGCGACAAATGGGTCGGCAGCACAGAGGGCAATCTTGAGAAGATCTTCAATCTGCTGCACGCCCTCGGGCGCTGCATCGTTTTCATCGACGAAGCCGATCAGGCTCTCGGCAGCCGCGACGCCGGCTCGGGAGACTCTGGCGTCTCGGGTCGGGTCTACTCGATGATAGCCAAAGAAATGTCCGACACCCGGAACCGCGGACGAATCCTCTGGATCCTTGCCTCCAGCCGCCCCGACCTGATCGAGGTCGACTTGAAACGCCCCGGACGCGTCGATGTGAAAATCCCCCTCTTTCCCTCTCATGATCCTCTGGAGGGATATCAGCTCATTCGGGCGCTCGGAAAGCGACATCAGTTGGGGCTACCCAAGGAGCCACCCGCAGCGATCATCCCCCTACTTCCTGAACTGGTCACCCCGGGCGCAGCAGAGTCCATCGCTATCAAGGTCTATCGACTGGTGAAAACTCGCCAGGTGGATGCGGTCGAGGCCCTTCGCGATTGTCTGGACGAATATCAGAATCCGGTTCCCAAAGATGTGATGGATTTTCAAATTGGCATCGCCGTTCGCGAAGCCAGCGACCTCGATTTTGTGCCCGCAGTCTTCCGCGAGCAATTTCAAGCATCCCGTTGAAGATGAAGACCAAAGAAGCGCTTCCGCCCAAAACGGTTGACGAGGACAGGATTCTTTAGTAAAGCTCGGGTTCAAGCAGGGCATTTTAATCTAGTATTTATTGGAATTGCAGTTAATTAGATAAGCGGGTAAATTTGTCTTACGTTTTACCCTCGGATTTGATTAATCTTTCACTTCTTGAGATGAAATTTCCTATTCTGGCAATCACCTTCGCGGCAGTCGCTCTGACTGGCACCAGTTGCCAATCGAAGCGAAGCCTCGCTCAATTCGGAAATTTCCGGATTGGATCATTCGGTCAAAACGAGATGGAATCCGAGGTTGCCGCCAC
>JAGROX010000035.1:0-3554 GCA_020440025.1 Verrucomicrobiia bacterium | reverse complement strand
ATACCCCGGTGATCAGCGACACGGATCCCGTGTTGATCATGGCTCGTTCTCAGGCGGCCGGTGACACGCTCTCCACTCCGACACTGGTGTCGACCAGTCCTTCAACGATGCCCGCCACCAATCTGGCGGGATATGCGCCGGTTCCGCCGATGACTCAGACATCGCCGTCAGCATCGACCTCAACCTTGGAATCCGCTCAAGATATCGGCTACGCCATTCCTAAAGATTTCGTGGTCAAAACGACTGCCTACACCCATCTCGAAGCGGACAGCCTGCAGTATGGCACCAAAAGCGCCCTCGGTGATGATCTCAAATTTGGCCGCGTGCGCAGCGCTGCTGCTGACTGGTCTCGCTATCCAGTGGGGACACGGTTCCGGATCAAAGGACTCCCTTACGAATATGTGGTCGATGACTACGGCAGCGCCCTCGTCGGCACCGATACGATCGATCTCTACAAGCCCGACAATTCCATGATGGATCAATGGGGTTCAAGAAATGTAGGCATTGAGGTGCTCGAGTGGGGCAGCTTTGAGGAGAGCAAACGCATTCTCGAAGGTCGCCAAGCCAAGCCTGATGCTGATCACGTCCGTAAGATGCTTCGCAGTATCGAGCAGAAAATTGACAAGATTCCTGCTCGCCTTCGGGACGGTTTCCGGGCTTGAGCATTCGCTCGGTCGGACAAGTTCTCCCTCAATGCGGCAGAGCCTGCTCCGCATTTTTTTCTCCTGATCGAAGATCATGACCAAAGCCGAACGCGCTGCCTACGTGTCACGGCGATTGGCTGAGTTGTATCCCGAAACACCCATCCCGCTCGATCACCGGGATGATTTCACCCTCCTCATCGCAGTGCTGCTCTCGGCCCAATGCACCGACGAACGGGTCAACCTGATCACACCCGCCCTGTTTGCGCGGGCAGACACGCCGGAAGCGATGGCCAAGGTGCCGGTCGAGGCCATTCAGGAAATCATCCGCCCCTGCGGGCTTTCCCCTCAGAAAGCCAAAGCCATCTCGGGACTTTCCAAAATCCTGGTAGCTCAACACGGCGGTGAGGTTCCGCAGACCTTTGCCGAGTTGGAAGCCCTGCCTGGAGTGGGACACAAGACCGCATCGGTCGTCATGAGCCAGGCCTTCGGATTTCCGGCCTTTCCGGTCGATACCCACATTCATCGGCTCGCCCAGCGATGGAAGCTGACAACCGGAAAAAACGTCGCCCAGACCGAGCGTGATTTGAAACACGCATTTCCAGAATCTGAGTGGAATCGCCTGCACCTTCGCATCATCTTCTATGGTCGGGAACACTGCTCCGCCCGAGGCTGCGATGGAACCGTCTGCGAAATCTGCCGCACTCTTTTCCCCGATCGGAGACGACAGGTAAAGACGAAAAAGGCGTGAAACCGCAATCGCTTTCCCCTTGCACGAGCCGGGCAGTCACCGCTATAAAACATCCATGAAAATCACCGCTTTGCTGCTTCTCATCGCTGCCGGAGTTTTCCTTTCCAGCTGCTCCACTGAATTCGATCCCAACGCGACCGGCAGCTATGCCGAGCCGAATATCCTCGAGACTCAGAGTCGCATTCAGGAAATGCACTCCGATGCCTTGCGTCAGGAGTTCTAATCCGGCGACGAGACTCAGGGCAACAAGCCCACCGCATTGATCTCGACCGCGTAGAATCCGGTTCGCGCGGTGACGTAAAGGATCTTCCCGACCAGAGTGCAGTTCGCCGGTCCTTCGGGAAAGGTGATCCTGCCAACTTCTTCGCCGCCCGCTGAGAAGATCCACACGTCACCTTTCCAGGTGCAATAGACCCGACCGGCGGTGTCCATGGTCATGCCATCGCTCCCGATGGCCGCAAACTTGCGTTTGTTGGCCAGAACCCCTTCCCCGGTGACATCGTAGGCCCAAATCGTCTCCGCCCCGGGATCAGCGATATAGAGGATTTGATTGTCTGGCGACAGGATGATGCCGTTCGGTTTCACCAGATCAGCTGCCACCTGCGTCAGCTTACCCCGACGATCGATGTAGTAAACAGCCTCCACCTCAAGCTCGAGATCGGATTTGTCCTTTCCGTAGTTTGGATCAGTGAAATAGATCCCACCGAAATCATCGACCACGAGGTCATTAGGGCTGTTGAATTTTTTGCCTTCAAATTCGCCGGCCAAAACCTCGACAATGCCACCGGCGCCCGTTCGCGTGACTCGTCGATGGCCGCCCTCACAGGCCACCAGCGCTTGGGCAGGAGTCCAGTAGAGCCCGTTCGCCCTTCCCGTCGCGGCCCGAAACACCCGGGACTTACCCGTCGTGGGATCATAGACATGAGTCCGCTCATTGGGAATGTCGTTGAAGTAGATCTTCCCTTTGGGACCCACGGCTGGGCCTTCGGTAAACTTGAAGCCTTCCGCGAGTTTACGAATCTCCAATTTCTCCGGCACGACCGGGCCTTCCGGGATTTCGACCGCCGCGGCGGCAACTGCCGAGAAAGGCTTGGGATTTTCCTGAATTCTGATATTTCGCCAGCTGACTTCCATCGACTCCTCCCTGTCCCCCACCCCATGGACTTGCAAGGCGATGAAGCCCCTGGGTGTCATGTCGTCCTTCAAGTCTGCGGCGGGCACGCCATTGATCCAGGTGCGCAGGT
Source organism: Verrucomicrobiia bacterium (assembly GCA_020440025.1). GTDB lineage: Bacteria > Verrucomicrobiota > Verrucomicrobiia > Verrucomicrobiales > DEV007 > JAEUHH01. The sequence continues at coordinate 918 of JAGROX010000035.1, read as the reverse complement.
GGTCGCCAACCGCTTCGATCCTGACCTGATTCCACTTCATCTGCTGGAACGCATAACGTGCGGCCCGATTATTTCTCAGGTCATTGAGCCAACCTCGACGCCCCTCATCATAAATCCCAGCGGTCCAACCACGATCGGAGGGATCGATTTCGCACTGGTAGCCATGCACCTGCCCATTCTTGTAGTCTGGCAGACTTTGGGAACGAAACTGAATCCCGGAGTTCATCTCGCGATTGACCTTGAACTCAAGCTCCAGAATGAAATCGCCATACTCCTTCTCCGTACACAGAAATGAGTTCGGCGTGTTGGGAACCGTCGTTCCGACGATGGTTCCCTCTTCCACCCGATACTTGGCTTCGCCCCCTCGTTGCACCCATCCATCGAGCGTTTCTCCGTCAAACAGCGAGGTCCACTTTTCGGCCTCCTGACTGATCGAACTCGCCAGACATGCCATCAAGCATGAGAATATCAAAGTGACCAATTTCATGGCGGTCGATCCTAGCGAGAATCCCCTATGGGGACGAGGAAAAAAGTCACGATCAACCACGAACTGAACGACGCGCCTTCAACGACATCGTCTCACTCCGGGTTGTGAGACGAATCAAGCAGCGGAACCAAACGCTCCAACACTTCGGGATGTTGATCGGCCACATTGTTCGTTTCTCCCAGATCAGCTCGCAGGTCATAGAGCTCGACGGGGCCATTCGGATTCTTTTCGGTATTGAGGCGAATCACTTTCCAACGCCAGTTCATCACCGCGCGTTTGCCTCCTTTCTCCTGAAACTCCCAATACAGATAGTCATGCTTCCCGTGGCCACCTTCACCCGTCAGCAGACCCGCCAGTGAAATGCCGTCGAGCCCATCGATCGGCTTCAGCCCCGCAAGGTCCGCCGCCGTCGGGAGAAAATCCTGAAATCC
>JAGROX010000240.1:8474-16984 GCA_020440025.1 Verrucomicrobiia bacterium | reverse complement strand
GAAGGCGAATCCATGACTGATGGGAACCGCCCGGTGCCATGGAGCGTAGCGACATGGATAGCCGAAGGCTACCGCAGAGCGGCAAGGGAGGAACGACCGCCGTCAAACCCGCATGCCGGGTGGTGTGGAGGGAGCGGGTTCCATCCCCGTCCCTACCCGATTCTGTGTGCTATCTAGATGAGGTCGCGCGTCATATACACATGCGACTCATCTCTTCGGGTCTCTGACCAGCCCAAATGTGCGTAAAGCGATAGATTCTCTTCAAGGAGCGGATGGGTTACGAGATCTACCGCATCACGTCTACGGCTACGTGCTTCTTCGACGGCGAAATTGATCAGCCTCTTGCCTACGCCCTTCCCTTGTGATGCCGGATGCACTGCAACATTCGCAATCTGGAGTTTTCCTTCTCCGTCCGATAGGATCATTACGCCCTTTAAGTCCCCATCCAAATCCGCTATCCAGACCTCGCTTTCCTCGATTTCCTTGGCGTAATCGACAGTCATTGGTGGAAGAACCTGACCTCCCATCCGCACCATGTATGGGCGATAGGCGGCTTCAATACACTCGGTGACGCGATCCGCGTCAGCCCCCACTGCCCGGCGAATCACGCAATCGGGTTTCGTATCGGCTACCATCTTTTTCTTCACAGAACAATACGTTTACCCGCGATTCTGCCCACTCATTGCCTTGATGGCTAGGAATTTTGCGGACTCTCCAACCGAAAGCTTGCCTTTTTTCCTGCGAAAATCCGCTGGGGCACCAAAACTGACGCAAAACCGAGGAACTAGGGCTTTCCAGCTACATCATGTAACGCAGCTTGTCGTAGGCCTGCTTTTCCCGGGTCTCGTCTTCGATGGCTTCGGCCAGTTCGTCGAAGCCGAACATGGTCTTCACCCGGTGGGTCAGCAGGGCGTGATCGTAGGAGACTTTGCCAGAGGTCCAATAGGCGGCAGTGAAAGGGCTGAACTCGGCAAAGGGCGCGGGACCGAATTCGTCGGCGACGTTGGGCAGGTTTCGCCACAGTCGCAGGTGCCGGTGGTGGGAGGCGATGGCGACGGGCACGAGTTCGGGGTAGCCATACTGCGCGAGGTCGGTGATGGCGGCGGCGTGGTTGTTCACATGCACGAGACCTCCGTAACCCTGAGTCTGAACTTTGGGATCCTGCCGGATGATCTCATCGAGCACGGCCCTGACCATGCCCTCCACATCGGTGTAGTGAGGGGTCCCATCATCGCCCTCGGGCAGGGTGACTTTGTTTCCGGTGATGCGGCCTTTGGCCTTGCCGTAGTAACCACTGCCGGGGTGGGCATTGTCGAAAAGGGCGATGAGCTTGCGTATGCCGTCGACGATGGATGGGGTCGCCAGATCGGGGTGTTCTTTGAGCGCGTGAATGGCGATGGAGGCGAAGATCACGTTGTGCCCGGACTCGCGCGGCTGGGCGAGGTTTTTCTCCAACGCCTCGGCGATGCCATCGATGAGGCTTGCGTCCGGTTTTTCTTTGGGAAAGGGGGCAAACAGCTCGGAATCCATGAGCTTTGATTTTTTGGCCATCTTGGCCCCGAACACCGATTCCCCGGCCATGACCCGATCGAGATCGCCTTCGATCCCCTGATTGACTTCGGCATCGAGATCGGGTCGCTGCTCCCCGATAAAATAACCGGCCACGAGAGATGCCCCGAGATGCCCGGCCATGGCGCTCATCTGGTGAGCCCGCGCCAGGCCATTGAGGCCCTTGGAGAGATATTCAAAGTTGATCATGAGGGTGTTCTTCTTTTTTGAATGATTTTGTCCGACTCGTCTTTCCGTCTGAAAATCCCGTGCCTTCGAAAATCCCGATGGAGACCGCACGGGATCGTATCATGATCGCTCGTTGAGGCACCACCGCTATTTGAGGCCGAAGCACGTTATGGGGGGGACGTCGTTTCACTGGGGAGGAAGGAAGATGCTCGAGAGGGACCTCCGAGTCATCGCCAGATCTGATTAGGATTCTCGGCTAGTCAGATTCCGGCTTGGTGTAAGTCGCAGGTTTCGACTTCACCGTCCCGATCCAAAGATCCTTAGGGTATGGATATCCTGGTGTTGGCTCAGCGTCTTCGGTGAAAATGTAGCTCATGGAGATGGAATAAGTTTCTCCTTCTCTAAAGCGCATCGGACACCTCACCATGATCGTTTTCGCCTTTCCCGCTGGGATCACGATCAAGTAATCGTCTGGCCAATTGGTCTCAGAGTAGGGATATCCGAAGTTCCCACATCGTAATTCAAGCGGAAGTTTGTTTCCGGCTGAATCAGTGACCTCGAATTTGTAGTACGGATAGATCCAGCACCATTCGCTGCCATCAAGGGGACGGAGAATTCTGATTTCGTTGTCCGAATGATTGGAAAACTCCAATTTCATTGATGACGGGTCATAGCTTACGGAAAGCTCTCCTTCGCTCCCTGAAACTGACCCTTTCGCTGCCCAGAGAGCACCAACACAGACTGTCAGGTAGAAGAGTATTTTCATCATCCAACGGTATCATGAACCCTCTTTACGACACCACCAATATTCCAAGCCTCGCGACGACCCGGAAGCCGATGCGATGCCTGCTTGGCATGTCAATCCCTACGCTCCGATCACTTGTCAGCCTCTTGCTGATCTTCGGGTCGATTCACCCATCCTATCGCGCTGACCACCAGCAATCCGACCCCAAGCCACGACAGCTTGTCGGCGATGTTCTGAATGCCATCCCTGCGATTCTCATCAACGGTGGAGAAGGAACCATGGGCGTCCCGGCTCCGGTAAACTCTCGACAGCGGTTCCGCTGCCCAGAATAGGAGAATGCCCGCTACCAGTAATGCCGCCCCCGTGCGGAGCAGCGTTCGAATCTTCTTCGATTGATGAGTGGTCGGGGCGGAGTTCATGGGTTTTTCAGCTGGTTCTGCAAGGCTAAGCTCACCTTTTCTGGAGAGCCGTTTTAGCCAATCGAGGGCCGGAGAGAAAGCAAAAAGGAGCCATGTCTACCTGCGGGACCGGCTTTCGACTGGGGAATGACGAGGGTCGAAGCATCGCCTAGATCAAGTGCCCGAAGGGATGGAATTCCCCGGATGAATTTCCGCTGAAACTCCTCTATCCTGATGCATCAATGGCTCTTCGCCGACCGCCCAATGTGTAACGAAGGATTCCGTCGGTGGCCTGCCGTTTTGATTACCGAAAAGCATCGAATCTTTTATGTCTCTTTTCCCCTCCATCTCGTTGCTGCGCTCGAGTCTCCTTGCAGGGTTGGTGCTGACGGCTACGGCACTGCCGATGATGTCGGCGGAGTTGCCCGAGACGGTGGCGACTTTTCTCGACAAGCATTGCTACGAATGTCACGACGATGTCTCGGAGAAAGGAAAACTGAACTTGCTCGACGCGAGTTTCGATCCGGCCGACACGAGAAATTTCGAGCTCTGGGCCAAGGTCTTTGATCGGATCGACCAAGGCGAAATGCCGCCAAAGGAAGAGCCGCGTCCCGAAGCCAACGAGACGGCTGCGGTGGCCCTGGCTCTGGCCGACACGCTGATTGCTGCGGACCAGGAGCGGAAGGACACGGAAGGACGGATGAGACTTCGCCGTCTCAATCGGGTGGAATACGAATACACGCTGCGCGACTTGCTAAATCTGCCAGAGCTGGAAATCAAAGAGATGCTTCCACCGGATCCGGAAGCCCACGGTTTTGATAACAACGGCGAAGCCCTCCGGATTTCCTACGTGCAGATGGCGGCTTATCTGGAAGGTGCGCAGGCTGCCTTGAAGGAAGCGGCTTGGCTGGCGCCGGAGGTGCATCCCTACGAGTTTCGATTGCCTTTTAGCGAGATTCGTCGCTATCAGATCACCTCCGATCTGACCACTATCGGGAAAGAAGCAGTGCTCCTGCGTCAGCCCAACACGGCCCAGACGCCGTGGTACCTTGATGCCATCCAGATCCCCTTTCCCGGCACCCACACGATCCGTCTCCACGGGCGAGCGGTGCAATATCAGCAGGAGGAAGGCGTGGAAGAGGGCAAAGGAAGACTCCTGCCGCCGACGGCTCCGCAGATCGTTTCCGTCTATCAGGGATCTCGGATTCTGGGTTCCATCGACCTGACGAAAACGTCCGAGACTCACGAGATCACGGCGTGGCTGCATCCGGATCAGCAACTCGTGCTCTACGTGCCGACGATGCGTGACTGGAATCCGACTTGGAAAAAGGGCTCCTACACCGGTCCGGGCGTGGCCTTGGAATGGATTGAACTCTCAGGCCCTGGCGATCAGCCGTGGCCTCTGGCCTCGTATCGGACGCTGTTTGATGAACTGCCCACGGCGCTCTGGTCTGCGGAATCGGGCACCCAGGCACCGGCAGAGATGGGTGAACCGAAACACCCGAAGCGGTTTCCGAAACTGGAGTTTCCCAATCGACGAAATCGCTACGAAGTCACCTCCACTGCTCCGGAAGCAGACGCGAAGCGACTCCTGCAACGCTTCATGAAGCGGGCATTTCGACAGCCCGTTCCTGAGACCGAAGTGGATCGCTATCTAGCCTTGGTGCTGCCGGAACTGGCGAAGAAAAAGCCTTTTCACGAGGCGCTGATGACGGGATACACCGCGATCCTGAGCTCTCCCGATTTTCTCTATTTCGCGGAGCAGCCGGGGCAACTGGATGATCACGCGTTGGCCAGTCGGCTCTCCTATTTTCTCTGGCGATCGATGCCTGATGAGACGCTACGCAGCTTGGCAGACGAAGGGAAGCTAAACAAGGCTGCCGCGATCAATGATGAGGTAGAGCGGATGCTCAAGAACCCCAAGGCGAAGCGATTCATCGAGGATTTCACCGGGCAATGGCTGAATTTGCGGGACATTCGGGCGACGCAACCAGATGAAAAGCTCTACCCGGAATTCGATGACTTCCTCCTGGAATCAATGGTCGCAGAGACGCGTGCGTTTTTTGAGAAGATGGTGCGGGAGAACCTTCCTGTCCGCACCTTGGTGGACAGTGACTTTGTTTTCGCGAACCGCGTGCTCGCCGATCTCTATGATCTGAAAGGGGTCGATGGTGTGGCGATTCAAGAGGTGTCCCTACCGCCCGAAAGCAAGCGCGGCGGACTCCTGACCCAGGCTGCGGTATTGAAGGTAACCGCGAACGGCACGACCACGTCGCCAGTGGTCCGTGGAGCGTGGGTCCTGGATCGTTTGCTCGGGACGCCAGCACCTCCGCCTCCACCCAAGGTGCCAGCGATCGAGCCTGATACGCGGGGTGCCACCACCATCCGCCAGTTGCTGGAGAAGCATCGCGCCGATGCCGCCTGCGCGGGTTGTCACGCCAAGATCGATCCCCCGGGATTTGCGATGGAGAGTTTTGATGTGATCGGCGGCTGGCGGGATCGCTATCGGTCTCTGGAGGTGGGCGACAAGGTGGATGATCGGGTGGACGGCATTCCGGTAAGCTACCGATCCGGTCTGCCGGTCGATACGACGGGAACTTTTGGTGAGCATCCGTTCTCCGACATCGACGAGTTTCGAACTATCCTCCTCAAGGATGAGCGCCAACTTGCTCGGAACCTCGCCGAACGCCTGATCGTGTTTGCCACCGGTGCCGGTATTTCGTTTACTGATCGGATCGTGGTGGAGCGCATCCTCGATGAAACCGAAGCGGGAGGTTATGGCCTTCGCGATCTCATCAATGCGATCGTGCAATCCGATCTCTTTCGGCATAAGTAATCCCCTCACCTGCCCCCTACTCTCCCTGTAATGAACCGACGCTATTTTCTCCGCGCTTCAGGCATTGGTCTGGCCCTGCCGACACTGGATGCCTTCCTACCACGAGGTCTGGCAGCAGCGGCTGCCGGCATACCGCCCCAGCGCATGGTTTTGATCAATGCGAGCATGGGGCTGCTTCCCAAGGAGTTCTTTCCGGAAGGAGCGGGTCGCGACTACCAGCCATCCCGCTACCTGAAGTTATTCTCCGAGGTGCGTGATCAGTTGTCGGTGTTTTCCGGTCTGTCCCATCCGGAGGTCGACGGTGGCCACCACGCGGACGTATGCTTTTTGACCGGCGCACCTCACCCCGGCGGGAGCGGATTTCGCAACACGATTTCGCTGGATCAGTATGCCGGTGAGCGAATCGGCATTCAGACTCGCTTCCCTTCCCTGGTGCTTCATGCAGGCGCGGAAAGCCACAAGAGTTGGCTCTCGTGGACGGCATCGGGCGTGAATGTCCCGGCGGAAGATCGTCCCTCGGAAGTCTACAAGCGGCTTTTTCTCACCGGCAGCCCGCAGGAAGTGGAGGCTCAGATCGAAAAGCTGAAAGTAGGACGCAGCATCCTCGATGCCGTCAATGACCGCGCCAAGACCTTGGGAAACGGCCTGGGGGCGAATGACCGTGACAAATTGGACGAGTATCTGACCAGCGTTCGCGAATTGGAACAGCGGCTGGTGATTTCAGAGGAGTGGGAGCATCAACCGAAGCCCAAGGTGAGCGTTCCCATGCCGGAGGACATCAAGGACAACGCCGACGTCGTGGGCCGTGCGAGATTGATGTATGGCATGATCAAACTGGCGCTGCAGACCGACAGTTCACGGGTGATCTCCATGAAGGTGCACTCCTATGATCGAGTGAAAATCGAGGGAGTCGATCAGGGGCATCACACCCTGACCCATCACGGCAATCGTCCGGAGGCACTCGCTCAACTCCGCACCATTGAAGAAGCTCGACTCTGCGAACTCAGGGATTTCCTGCTCGCCCTCAAGGCCACCCCCGAGGACGGCGGCAACCTGCTGGACAACACCATGGTGCTCTATGGCACGCACATGGGAGACGCCAATCGGCATTCCAATGACAACCTGCCCGTGATGATGGCTGGGGGCGGCTTCCGGCATGGTCAGCATCTCGTCTTCAACCGGGAGAAGAATACGCCGCTGGCAAATCTCCATGTGAGCATGTTGCAGAAACTTGGGATCGAGACCGATGAGTTTTCGAGCGGCAAGAGCACGCTCACCGGATTGGAAATGACCTGATGATGAAACGCCGAACTTTCCTCACCGCCTGCGGAGCGACCGTGTTGTCCGCGCGATCCCTCTTGGCCGCGACAGGCGCGACTCGAACCAAGCTCGGAATTTGCACCTTTTCCTGTCATCAGCAATGGCGGGCGAGCCGAGACAAATCCGTGGAATGCAGCTTCGATGACGGGCCCAGCTTTTACGCCTATGCCCGGAAGTTGGGAGCGGACGGCACTCAGGTCAGTGTGGCATCGCTCGATGAAGCGCAGGCGCGGGCCTTTCGCGCGGTAGTGGCAGAGACCGGGGGCTACTACGAGGCCGATGTACGACTTCCCAAGAAGGAGAGCGAACTGGGACGTTTTAAGCAGGATGTGAAACTCGCCCGAGCTGCGGGAGCCACGGTGGCGCGGTCGGTGCTCTCCGGTACGCGGCGCTACGAAACCTGGAAGACGCTGGAGGAATTTCAGACGTTTCGGGCGGAGGCCTCGCAGCGGCTGGCGATGGTGGAACCGGTCCTAAAACGTCATGGGTTGAAACTGGCGATCGAAAACCACAAGGACCTGACGGCGGATGAACAGGTGGCTCTGATGCGCGAGTTCGACAGCGAATGGATCGGCATCAATGTCGACACCGGCAACAACCTGGCACTGCTGGAAGACCCGAAGGTGACGACTGAGGCGTTGGCTCCCTACGCGCTCAGTGTCCACCTCAAGGACATGGCCCTGCAACCTGATCCGGACGGCTTTCAGCTAAGCGAGGTCCCCTGCGGCACTGGATTTCTCGATCTCCCCTGGATCGTGAAGACGCTGACCCAGGCCAATCCCGAGTTGGCGATCAATCTGGAGATGGCGACGCGCGATCCGCTGCGCATCCCCTGCCTCACCGAGGGCTATTGGGCGACTTTCCCGGATCGCAAGGCCAGTCATCTGGAAAAGGCGATGGCGAGAGTGCAAGAAAATCCGCCGAGCCAACCGCCACCGAGCGTGACCGGAAAATCGACGACCGAAATCATCCACGACGAGGAAGCGAACAACCGCAACTCTCTCATCTGGATGCATCAACAACTCGCTTGAGCCCTGATGGGGCGGTCGGAATCCCGCCACGGACTCGGTGTCGACAGCCGTTCCATTCACTGACATACTTTCCCGATGAATTCCCCCAATCCTCCTTTTTGCGTCGCCCTCGCGATCATTTCTCTGGCGGTCTCGATCTCGACAGCGCGCGCCGAACTCCCTTTCTCCGATCCTTTCACCGCCGACGCCAAGGTTCCCGAACGCCGGGCCTTGCGGGCGGAATGGCAAATCGCCGATGGTGTGGCGAAGTGCACCCAGGATGACGCGCTCTACAAAAAGTTCAAAGATCATGGTCCCATCATCTTCTACGACCTGCCGACCACGGATGCGACCGTCCGCTATGCGATGAAACCGCAGGGCTGCAAGTCGGCCGTTTTCACCCTGAACTCCGACGAGGGACACGTCTTTCGTTTCGTGACCAGCGAACGCGGCACCAGCATCCG
>JAGROX010000240.1:0-8421 GCA_020440025.1 Verrucomicrobiia bacterium | reverse complement strand
TTCTCAAGGACAATGCCTGGACCTCGGTGGCGGTCACGGTCGAAGGAAAACGGGTCACGGTCACTTTTGGCGAGTTTCCTCCGGTCACGGTGGAACACGAAAGCTATGCGAAAGCACGAAGCAATTTGAGCGTGGGATTTGCCTTCGGTTCGATGGAGATCAAAGACGTGTCCGTCACGAAGTGAAGAGTCAGCTCTCGCCCGTTCCCTGTTAGATTCGACATGCGATCTGACTTCAATCTTCCTCTTTTCGGACTCCTCGCCATTTCCCTCACGGGATGGGGAGGAATGGCTCTGGGTGCGCCCATTGCCAAATCGAAGGACTCGGATTTTTTTGAGCGACACATCCGACCGATTTTCGTGAGTCACTGCTACGAGTGCCACTCCGAGGCGGAGAAGGAACAGAAAGGCGGATTGCTGCTGGATCGTGAATCCGGCTGGCTGGAAGGCGGCGAAACCGGCAAAGCCGTCGTGCCGGGAAACGCGGCAGCATCCCTGCTGATCACGGCGGTGAGGCGAGCGGATGAAGACACGGCAATGCCACCCAAGCACCCTCTGAGTGCTCAGGAGGTGAAGCTCCTGGAACAATGGGTCGCGAAAGGCGCACCTGGTCCGGCGGCGGACATGGGCGAGACCGAGTTTTCCCGGCTCGGTGATCAGGATTATATTTTCGGGAAAGCGAAAGATCATTGGGCCTTTCAGCCGGTCGATCCCGTAGAACCTCCGATCGCTTCCGACCCGGCGTGGAATCACAATGCGATTGATCGCTTTATCTTCTCGAAGCTGGGAAATGAAGGAATCGCCCCCTCGCCCACCGCAGATCAAGGGGTGCTGACTCGCCGTCTGTCCTATGACCTTACCGGCTTGCCACCGACCCGCGCGATGTTCGCGCTGCCGATCACTGAACTCGTGACTCAGCTGATCGACTCGCCCCGCTTCGGTGAACATTTTGCCCGGATGTGGCTGGATGTGTCCCGCTATGCCGACACGGCGAGCACATATCGACCGGATACCAAGACGCCGCATTATTATCCCTTTGCCTTCACCTATCGAGACTATGTCATCGCGGCCTTCAACGAGGACAAGCCCTTCGATCAGTTCATACGAGAACAACTCGCCGCCGACCTGATGGGATTCCCCGAAGATGCTCCCGAGTTGGCCGCGCTGGGGTTTATCGGGAACTCGCCCATCCGATCGATGTCGCCAGACTTTGTCGACGATGTCATCGACACCACCACTCGTGGATTCCTCGGTCTGACGGCAGCCTGTTCTCGCTGTCACGATCACAAGTTTGAGCCCATCCCGACAGCCGACTACTACGCTCTCTATGGGGTGTTTAGCTCAGTGGAGCATCCCGAGCCTTGGGATGTCGACGCCTACCCGGTGATCCGTGGATACGAACCCACGCCCGAGCAGGCAGCCGACTATCAACAGAAGAGACAGGCCATCGCCAAGAAGATCAGGGAAGCGGGAAATACCAAGAAGAAAGGCAACAATCGCTCCGTGGCCGAGGCCATCGAGCAAACGACACTGGCGGAACTCTTGCTGACGAACGATGGCGCTCCAGCGCGGGCGATGGCGGTGCGTGAGCGACCAAAGCCGGTAGAACCCATCGTGTTTCTCCGAGGAGATCCTGGGATGCGCGGAGAGCGGGTGCCCAGACGTTTCCTGAAGATCCTCGACCCGGATCAGACTCCTTTTTCCGCCGAGAACAGTGGCCGGCTCGATCTCGCGAATCGGATTGCCGATCCCGAGAACCCGCTGACCGCCAGAGTTTTCGTCAATCGGGTCTGGGGCGTGCTGATGGGAAGCCACTTGGTGGGTACGCCGTCCGATTTCGGGCTTCAGGGAATCCCTCCCAGTCACCCGGAACTGCTCGATTGGCTGGCGGCGGACTTCGTGGCGAACGGGTGGTCGCTCAAGCACCTGGTGAGGTCCATTGTCGATTCCCAAGCCTATCAACAGAGCAGCCTTCCCCGACCTGAATTGGCGACGAGCGATCCCGAAAATCATCTCTTGGCGCGTGCCAACGCCAAACGACTCCAAATCGAGGAACTTCGCGATTCTCTGCTCGCCGTCTCCGGTCAGCTCGATCTGAGAATGCGAGGACGCAGCGGCGAACTCTGGGGCGAGAATTACTCGCCGCGCCGAAGCATCTACGGCTACATCAACCGCTTTAATCTCGATCCGACGCTTCGCAATTTCGATTTTCCCACGCCGATGCAATCTCAGGAAAAGCGCACCGAAAGCATCGTCGCCCCCCAAGCTCTGTTTGCGATGAATTCTCCGTTCATGATCGGTCAGGCCCAGCGGCTGGTGGAACGCCTTTCCTTCTCCAACGCTCAGACTCGTGAGGAACGGGTGAACGCGATTTTCGATCACGTCTTCCATCGGAAGGCGGAACCAGGAGAACAGGAACGCATCGCGAAGTTTCTGAACCTCGAGGAAGGTCGCAAGGTGGATCCCTGGCCTTTGCTGGCTCAAGCCCTGCTGATGTCGAACGAGTTTCTCTACGTAGATTGATACCGCGATCGATGAACCAGAACCTGTCACTCTCCCGCCGCGCATGGCTCCAGAAAACCGGCTTTGGGTTTGGGGCCATTGCCGCGTCCGATCTTCTGTCCGCCGTCGAACTCCCCCACGAAGCCGCACCGCTGGCAGTGCGTGAGCCGCATTTCCCCGCTCGAGCAAAGCGCGTCATTCACCTGTTCATGAACGGTGGCCCCTCGCAGATCGACACCTTCGATCCCAAGCCCGGTCTGGCGAAGCTCGATGGAAAGCCTCTGCCGGACTCGGTCCTGAACGCCCTGCAAAACGTCCAGAAAGGGCGTGCCGGAACCATCTGGGCGTCTCCGTTCAAATTTTTCAAGCATGGTCAGAGTGGACTCGAAATCAGCGAACTTTATCCGCACGTCGCCAAACACGCCGACGATCTCTGTGTGATCCGCTCCATGCAGGGAAATGTCGCCAATCACTCGCCCGGCCTCCTGTTGATGAACTGCGGTCACGAGGTTCTGCCAAGACCCAGTATCGGCTCATGGGCCCTCTATGGACTCGGAACCGATAGCGAGGACCTTCCGGGCTACGTGGTGCTGATGCCGAGCGGCATGCCGACGGCGCAGTCGCGAAACTGGACCAGTGCCTTTCTTCCCGGAGTCTATCAGGGCACCCACATCGAAACCGACGCCAAGGGTAGCGAACTGATCCCACACCTTACCCGCAGCGACATCCGCCCCGGAACCCAGCGTTCTCAGTTGGCCCTGACCCAGTTTCTGAACCGACGTCATAGCAATCGTCGCCCCGGTGACGAACGCCTCGATTCCCGCATTCACTCCATGGAACTGGCGTTCCGCATGCAGAGCGCCGCCACCGATGCTTTCGATGTTTCCAAGGAACCTGAATCCATTCGTGAAATGTATGGCGACTCTGCCGTTGGTCGAAACCTGCTGATGGCACGACGACTGGCCGAACGTGGCGTCCGCTACATCCAATGTTATCACGGCGCCGGGCAACCGTGGGACAATCACAGCGGGCTCCTGCCTCGCATCAAGGCCCTCACCCAAGAGTCGGACCAACCCATCGCCGCTCTGTTGAGCGATCTGAAGAACCGCGGCATGCTCGAGGATACCCTTGTGGTCTGGGGTGGCGAGATGGGACGCACCTCAACGATTCAGACCGGGCCGAAAAAGGTGGAGCAATACGGGAGGGATCATCACGTCGACGGTTTCACCATCTGGATGGCAGGTGCAGGAGTTCGAGGCGGCACCGTCTACGGACAGACCGACGAACTGGGGCTCAGCATCGCGGAAAATCCGGTTCACGTTCACGATCTCCACGCCACCATTCTTCACCAACTCGGCTTCGACCACAAACGACTCACCTACCGATACAGTGGCAGAGACTTCCGACTGACCGACGTCCACGGACGTGTCGTTCACGAGCTACTGGCCTGATCGTATCCTCCCCTCTTTTCAAGCGGCGGATTCCTCTGTCCCTGCGAACTGAAGAGGCAGGTGTTTGGCCAGAAGTCGCAGAAGGACTTCGATGCGAAACGGCTTGGAAAGGAAATCGTCACAACCGGACGCGAGCGCCGCTTCCCGGGTGTCATCGAGGGCAAAAGCCGTCAGTGAAATGATCACCGGCTTGTCTCCATTGGCCTCGGAGCAGATCGCCCGGACCGCTTCACTACCTCGCATCACGGGCATTTCTTCATCCATGAGGATGAGATGAGGTTGGAAACTGCGCCACATTTCCACCGCCTCGGCACCATTGACGGCTTCCCCAACGGTGAAACCGGCAGATTTCAGGATGCGAGTGGCCAGGAGTCGGTTGGCGGGTTGGTCTTCTGCGATCAGGATACGGATTTCTTCATGATCGGATCTCAATCTCCTGATACCGTCGCCCGCCGCGTTGAATCGAGGGACCTCGGAACCGACTGCGCTTTGAGAGTCACTCGTGAGGACAATTTCCTCACATTTGACGAAGAAACGGAACGCAGACCCCACGCCAACGACACTTTCCACCTCGATCTGACCACCCATCAGGTTTACGAATGCCTTACAGATTGCCAACCCAAGTCCGGTGCCGCTGCGCGAGCGTTGCCCCGTCTCTGTCTGTGAGAATTTTTCAAAGAGGCGCGGAAGCTCGGTCGCATCTATCCCCGCTCCGGTATCGCGAATTTCGAAAAACAACGCACGATTGACGATTCCCAGAGCCGTATCACCCGTTCTTTTCAACTCTCCCGAACGCACACTCAGTCGGATCTTTCCTGATTCGGTGAACTTGGTGGAGTTGCTGATCAGATTGACGATGATCTGGCGCAGCTTTCCTTTGTCAGCAATGATCTCAGTCGGCAGATCTCCGGATCGGTCGACCTCGAACTCGAGTCCCTTTGCCGTGATGCCGAAGGTCAACATCTCTTCAATCGAGGTCAGCAGATTGTTCAGATTGAATCGCTCCGAACTCAATTCGATCTTCCCTGCCTCGATCTTGGAGACTTCAAGAATGTCATTGATGACCCCGAGCAGATGTTCACCACTGTGATTGATGATGTCGATGGTCTCTCGCTGCCGCTTGGTAAGATCTCTATCGTCCCCGAGAAGTTCGGAAAATCCGATGATGGCATTCAGGGGCGTCCGAAGCTCATGGGTCATCTTGGCGAGAAACTCGCTCTTGGAGCTATTGGCAACCTCAGCCTCCCGTTTTGCCTTTTCCAACTCGCGACGATTTTTCTCCTCACGCTCTTGTTGTTCGATCTGAGCAAGCACAAGACCCAGCTGACCGGCAAGCAATTCCAGCAGCTTGATCTCATCCGTCTGCCACTCGCGAACGCCATCGCAATGATTCAGGACGACGTAGCCGTTGCACTCTCCAAGATAGGAAGTTCTCACCGCTAGCACCGCTCGGGTCTTCGACTGAGTGAGCACATCGGAAAAGGGAAATAGATTTGAGCGCTCAAAGACATCATTCACCGCTACCGCATGATCGCTCCCATAGACCGCCCGAACGAAAGCGATGCTTTCAAGCGGCCGCGGCAAATCTCGGAGCGAAACGTTGCCTCCATTGATCGATTCCGCGATTAGCGTAAAATCTTCTTCAACGCTACTATTATCATCCAGTTTCCCCGCTTTGACGTAGCACCTTCCAACGCTGAATGCCTCACCGAGACTGGTCAATGCAGATTCCAGAATATTGTCCGTCTCCCCTTTCGTTCCCAGGGCGAGACCTGTCTGTTCCAATAGCATCGCATGCTGAAGTTGCCGGGCCAGAGCTGCCTCGGCGCGCGAATACTTCATCTGCAACTGCTCTTGCTGCCGTTTCATACGCTCATCACGGGCGCCGATCCTGATATAGACCAGCACTGCCAATAATCCCGCGCAGAGGAGGGCAAAAGCCAATCGGGTGTACCACCGAGCATACCATCGGGGAACAATTTTGACCCAAATCGAAGCACTCACCGGATTCCACTGAACGCCATCGGCAGACGACTGGACTGAAAACTGATAGCGCCCAGGAGGCAATCCCGTGTAACTAGCGCGCCGGCTATCGGAGGTCACTTTCCAGTTGTTGTCCGCACCGTCCAATCGATAGCGGAACCAATTGTGATTTGGCGTGGAGTAGTCAAGGGTCGCAAAAAGAAGCGAGATCTGATTGTGGCGATCAAACGGGATCAGGATCTCGTTGGTCAGGTTAATCGGCTTCTCGAGAACCCCGCCTTTCTTGGGTTTTACCTCTTCCCCATACATCTCCAGCCCCAACAAGACCGGGCGTTGAGAAACCCGCTCTTCGGGAAGATTTTCGGGATCGATCACACTCAATCCGTTGGGACCACCGAAAAACAGCCGTCCACGCTGATCTGCCAACGCGACACGATCATGAAAGGTCTCCGCCTGCAGCCCATCATTTTCGTCAAAAGTCCGAAACGAGAACGTCTTGGTATCCAACCTCGCCACCCCTTTTCGAGTGCTGATCCATAGGAAACCCACTCGATCTTCGAGAATAGCCTTCACGTCATCATCTGGCAGGAGGCTATTGCGGCTGCTCAGCGTGAGGATCTCTCCCGAGCCCGGTGTGACACGACTGAGTCCTTTGCCGGTGGCCCCGATCCACAAAACTCCCTCACTTCCCTCGGAGATCACAGTCACTTCACCGCTACTCAGCCTCGGGTAGGCTTGGACCTGGTCGGCGCCCCGCTCCAGAAAAAGGGCTCCCTCGCTTCCAGTGCCAAACCAGATTCGTCCCTCTTTGTCGAGGTGGAGCGCATTCACAAAACCATCAGACAGTTCTTTCCATCCGGTTCCTTCCTCCGCCCAAAACCCTCCCGACACTTCATCAAACCGGCAAGCGCCACCGCCATCGGTCGCCACCCAGATGCGTCCATCGGCATCCTCCAAGAGGTCGTTGATGGAATCATTGGGAAGAGAATTTGGCGTTTCGGGCGCATATTGAAAGTGCTGAACCTCCCGTTTGGCTTCATCATCGATCCTGAAAAGCCCGTTTTTCCTGGTTCCGATCCAGAAACGCCCTTTCTGATCTTCTAGAACTGAAGAGATATGGAGCTGCCCCTTCCAATTCGGCAGCAATCCAGTCAGGACCAGGTTGTCAGCCTTGTTTATTTCCGGTGACCATCGATCGAGGCCTTCCGCAGTACCGATCCAAACCCTGCCCTGACTATCCTCCATCACGCTGGTAATGGAACGGTGGCTCAATCCAGGCTCTCCCGGCGATGCCAGCGAGAAGCGTTGGAACCATTTCTTATCGAGACTGAAGCGACTGATGCCACCGGCCGAAAACCCCGCCCAGAGAACCTTCTTTCCATCTTCAAACAAACAAGTCACCCGGTTCGCATAAAGGCTTCCCGGTTCAAAACTATCATGACGAAAATGTGACCAGCCTCCCGATTCGGTATCCAATTGAGTCAACCCATCGGCGCTTCCAAACCACATCCGCCCTTGGGAATCGCACAGAATGGAGCGAACATCTGAACCCTGCAGATGATCACCACCAATCGGTTGAACGATCTCCATTTTGTCAATTTCACCACTTCGCAGGCAGAGTATCCCGTGACCTTGAGAAGCCAACCAGACCCGGCCATCTCTGTCCGAGTTGATCGAGAGAATCGCTACTCTTGTATCCCAACGTTTCGTAAACCCCTGCCCGTTGGTATCCCTGCTAAACAGCTCTCCATTTGAAGTTCCCAACCATATTTGGCCTTTCTCGGTTTCATGAAAAGCAGTCACCCCATCCGTGGTGATATTTGCGAGAAGCTCCGTCTCACCAGTCTTCCAATCTACGCGGCTCACGCCATTCCGATGGCCCACCCAGAGCTTGGATGATGAGTCTAAAAAGATCGCGTAAATTTCAGATTCGACCTTCGAATCCCTATCAGCGGGAGTGACATTGAAATGCTCAAATTCTCCGGTGGATGGATTCAGACGTTCCAAATACCCCTGTTCGGTTCCGATCCACAGATTCCCTTCTGGATCTTCGCACAATGAGGTAACAGAATTGTCGCCCAAGCTTGAGCCATTCGACGGCTGGTGCCGAAAATTCCGGACCGTATATCCATCGTACTGAGACAAACCCTGCTCTGTCCCGATCCAAATATAGCCCTGTCGGTCTTGAAGAATTGCGCGAACCCCGCCAGCGCTCAACTCGTCTGATGCGGTCAGATGAGTGAACTGAACATGGGGCGGCAGCATCTCATCCTCTCCCGCATAGGCAGGAAAAGTAAGGAGAGAGATGGTCGCGATAATGGGAGAAATGACGCGCATGAGCACGGAAACAACTTGTGGTGAAATCACACAAAGGTTTAATTTCAGATATAAATACAATAATTCTAATAAAATTTGACTCTTATTGCTTTTTTTATTATTTTCGCATAAGTTTTACTCGTTCCGGCCTTCTTTATTTCCAACTTTCG
>JAGROX010000034.1 GCA_020440025.1 Verrucomicrobiia bacterium | reverse complement strand
AAGGAGTCGGTCGATGCCCCGGTCTATAGTTCGACGTTTGACGAGAGTTCAAAGCGTCACGTTCAAGTCTCCGACATGGTCTCGGAGAGAGCAAAGCGCTTGGTGGAGCAAGGCAAGGATGTGGTGATCCTGCTGGATTCATTGACACGCCTCGCTCGTGGTCACAACTCTGCCATGCAGGGGGGCAAAGGCGGTGGTCGTATGGGCAGTGGTGGTATCGACACTCAGGCGCTGCAGCGTCCCAGAAAGTTTTTCGGGGCGGCTCGCAATGTCGAAGAGGGGGGAAGCTTGACCATTCTGGCCACCTGTCTGGTCGAAACTGAGAGCCGGATGGACGAAGTGATTTTCGAAGAATTCAAGGGAACCGGAAATATGGAAATCTATCTGGATCGCGAACTCGCCGAAAAGCGGGTCTTTCCCGCCATCCACGCTCCAAAATCGGGAACGCGAAAGGATGACCTCCTCTATCATCCCGAGGAGTTCAAGCGTATCGGCTCGCTCCGGCGTCAGATGGCGCAGTTGCCGGCAGGGGAAGCGATGGAGACACTGGTCAAAAATATCAAGCTGAGCAGTTCCAACGCGGAGCTCCTTTTGAGAGGCTTGCGCTAAACAGCTTGCCATTTCCGCTGTAGTTTCGAGAATCGACCGTCTGGCATCCGATTTATGGCATCTGAAAGTGAGCACGAAATGAAGTTGATGGTTCCCGCATCTCTCGAAGAGACAATCATCGACACCGCCGAGGCTCTCGAAGCGTTCATCGAGCGCGTCCGCGCAACGGATCATCGATGGTGTGCCGTCGATACCGAGGCGGACAGCATGCACTCCTATGAGACCAAGCTTTGTCTCATTCAGTTTGTCAGTGGCAATCGCTTGGCGGTGATCGATCCGTTGGCGATTCCGAATGAGTCATTGGAGCACTTGCTGGATCTGATCGATGAGGCGGAAGTGGTGTGGTTGCATGGAGCCGACTACGACATGGCCATGTTTCGCAAGACCTTTGGGCGTATCCCTGCCACTGTCTGGGATACCCAGACTGCCGCCCGTTTGCTGGGCGTGGAGCAGTTCGGTCTGGCCAATTTGATTGAGGCCAATTTTGGCGTCAAACTTTCCAAGCAATCTCAAAAGGCGGATTGGGGCAAGCGACCGCTTCCTGAAAAGATGCTGCAATACGCCTTCAATGATGTCCGCTACATGCTGCCGATGGCCGAACACTACGTGAAGCGGCTGAAGGAGGCTGGGCGTATGGATTGGTTCATCGAATCCTGTGCCAGTGCCAGAGAAATCGCCGCCAATCGCGAGGAAAAGCCTTCCGACGATGCCTGGCGCGTGACCGGTTGGGGCAAACTGGATCGGCAGGGGCTCGCCTACCTACGGGCCCTCTGGAACTGGCGTGATGAAGAATGCCGGACGCTTGATCGGCCTGCCTTCAAGTTGATTTCGAATCAGGAATTGGTCTCGATTTCAGAGCGTTTGCTTCGCGGCGAGCGTGTGGATCCTCCGAGATATCTGCGACCGCCCATTGCCCGGAGGTTGATTAAAAAAATCTCCGAAGCTCGCAGTATTCAGGAATCTGAGTGGCCAAGGAAAAACCGTCGGGGAACCGGTCAGCGGTTGCAGATTGATGAGGAGGAGTTGCAACGTCTTCGCGATCACCGGAATCGGGTGGCACAGGAAATGGGGCTCGATCAGACTTTGATTGCCGCCCGAGCAGTCTTGGAGAAATTGGCGTCCACCAACGTGAGTGAAGAGGAAAAAAACTCTCTTCTGCTCCGATGGCAGCGTGAACTGATGGGACGGAACGGTTCGTCAGCCTCTCAAGGATAGTTCCTCCTGAGGTTTTAAACCTCAAGTCGGGTATTGCCACGAGCCGCGATACTCGCGTCTTAGCAGTTGATTTGCCTCATCATCCCCGGGGATGGTCTCCAGGGCGCCGTCCCACTCGATGCTGCGCCCCAGTTTCCAACTCAACATGCCCAACAGGCTGAGATTGGTGGAAAGGTGACCAATCTCGACATCGGCGACGGGCTTGCGCTTC
Source organism: Verrucomicrobiia bacterium (assembly GCA_020440025.1). Taxonomy (GTDB): domain Bacteria; phylum Verrucomicrobiota; class Verrucomicrobiia; order Verrucomicrobiales; family DEV007; genus JAEUHH01. Next base: position 12,563 of record JAGROX010000034.1, on the reverse strand, counting down.
TGCGCGATCGAATCGATGAAATCCCGCCAGAGCGGAGGAACATTGTGGCCGTCCTTTTCATTATCGAACTTGGGGTCCTCGTGAATAATGCTGCCGCCCTTGTCGGGATAGAAGGTCCAGCCATCTCTCCAACCCATGTGAAAGATGCCTTTGTCGCCGTAGAAATAGCAGCCGACTTTTGATTTTTCCACTTCGTTGCCGGCGAAGCGACGGTGTTCCCAGGTGCAGGTGAAATCCTCAAACTCGTAGGTCGCCACCTGATGATCGGGGGCATCAGAAGTTTGTTCTTTCTCATTGAGAATAGGAGCTCCTTTGATCGGTCGGCCTCCGGTACAGTAGACGGACTTGGGAGCCTTTTCATCCGACCACCACAGGACTTGGTCCAGCCAGTGAATCCCCCAATCGCCCAGAGTGCCGTTGGCGAAATCGAGGTAGTTGCGAAAACCTCCGGGATGGATGCGGCGATTATAGGGACGCAACGGCGCGGGCCCACAATACATGTCCCAATCAAGTTCCTCCGGCGGTTCCTCGTTTGGACTTGGTTGCTCGGCGCCGCCGGCGCTGTGGGCAAAGCAGCGGACCATGCCGATTTTTCCGGCACCGCCTTCTTTGAGAAATTTCATCCCACTGACATGGTGGGGACCGATCCGCCGATGCAAGCCTACTTGAACCACGCGATCAGCGGCTTGCGCGGCTTTCACCATCGCCCGGCTCTCGCCGATGGTATGGCCTGTGGGTTTCTCGACAAAGACATGAATGCCGGCATCGACGCAGGCGATGGTTTGCAGGGCATGCCAGTGATCGGGTGTCGACACGATGACGACGTCGAGTTGTTCCTTTTCCAGCATCTCGCGATAGTCGCGGTATTGCTTCGGCAAGTTTCCGGTGAGACCATCGACTTCGTCGGCGGACACTTCCAGATTGTCGGCATCGACATCGCAGAGCGCGACGCATTCACATCGACCATCCTCCAAGGCGACACGCAGAATGTTCATCGCCCACCAACCGCCGCCTCCGATCACCGCCAGCCGGAGTTTCTTGCCCGATTTGTTGGATTGGGCGCGGATCAATGGCGCGGAGCCGAGCCAAGCAGCGGTGGCTCCGGCGGATTTGATAAATTGGCGACGGGGGAAATTCATGGTCGTATTTTTAGAGGTGCACGGAAACTCGGCAAGTTCATTTCCATCCGCATTGCGGCATGATCGCAAGAAAGGCGAGAGTCAACAGGGTTGGGTCGGCGACTCAACAGGGTTGGATCGCGGGCCCTCAGCGGGCATCTAGGACAGCGATTTCCCCCTTGGAATTTCGGCAGTAAATCCGGCCATTGGCGAGCACCGGAATCGTCCAACACTTGGGTGACAGCACGGATTGCTTGAAGGTCGGTTTGAACCCGTCTGGCGAGGCGGCTCCGATCTGGAGTTCACCGCTCTCGGTGATCACGATCAGTTTTCCGTCGGCCGCCGTGGCTGCGCCATGGGCAACACTTTCATCCAGCCATTTGGTCTCGCCGGATGCCATCACCAGGCATTTCAAACCCGATCCGTCCTTGCCTTCGTCGCCATGGATTCCGTAGAGAAATCCGTCGATCAGTAGACTGGGATTCATCTGGTTTGCCAGGTCCCGACTGCGCCAGATTTCCTCGGGATCTCCCGTTCCGCCCCAATTCAGCAGGGCGGCTCCTTTGCCGTAGCCCGTGGCGATGAACAGCTGATCACCTATGACGATGGGCTCGGTCGCGTTCACTCCGTAGCGAGTTTTGTGTTTGTAGAACCATTTCACCTCGCCATTGGTGGGATCGACACAGGTATAGCCGTCCTTGTTGGAGAAAAGGGCCAGATCCTTGCCTTCACGCTCGAAGAGTTGGGGGACGGAGTAGCCAGCGGCCGTTTTCTCATCACTCTGCCAGACGAGGGAACCATCGCTCTTTTTCAACGCCAATCCGGACTCGCCCGCATTGAGCAGCAGTAGATCTCCATAAACTCGAGGTGCTCCAGTAAACCCCCAGTCTGGCATTTTACAGCCGAAGTCGTCTGTCAGGTGTTTCTGCCATTTCACGGATCCGGTTTTGGCGTCGAGGCAGAAAAGCTGGCCTCGTCTCGCCACGGAGTAGACGACGTCGCCATCGACGGTGGGAGTCCCGGTGGTGCCACCGGGAAAGTAGAGATCATCGAGGGGATGAGGATAGGAGTGTTTCCAGATTTCAGCGCCGGTCTCGGCGTTGAAACACCAGAGGGTGTCTGTGTCCTTTCCATTGTGGCCGAGGGTGTAGGCCTTCCCACCTGCGACGACGATGGCGGAGTGGCCCAGTCCCACTTCAGCCTTCCAGGCGACGGGAAATTCGCCCGAGGATTTCCATCCCGTCTCGGTGGACATGCCATTGTGATTCGGACCGCGGAGGTTGGGCCAATCTTCGGCGCCTGCCGGAGAAGCGGAAAATGTCCAAGCGAAGGCAAGAGCCAGACTGGGGGCGGGATTGACGAAGGGGAGACCAGAGAGCATTCTCATGCCATGACTTTCCTCAAAGCTGGCGCGCTTGCAACCGCCGTGATGCTGTCCGGTTCCTCCGTGATGCTTAATGGGCAAAGTCCATCGGTGTCGGTTTCCGTTTTTGGAGAAACAAAAGAGGGCGAGACCGTTGAGCGCTACACTCTGACCAACGAGAATGGGCTCAGCGCCGAAATCATGACGTGGGGCGCGACGCTCATCGCGGTGAACACTCCTGATCGCGATGGACGGATGGACAATGTCACTCTTCATCTGGGAACCTTCGCTGAGTACGAGAAAGGCCATCCGCTGTTTGGATCAGTGGTGGGAAGGTTTGCCAATCGCATCGATGGCGGCGGCTTTAAGATCGACGGGGTTCGGCATGACTTGGCGACGGTGAATGAAAAGACGGGCGTTCACATTCATGGAGGAAAAGAGGGGCTCGCTTCTCGGCTATGGAGGGGCCAGGCGATCGAAGGTGAGGGGTTCTCGGGAGTTGAACTGACCCACGCCAGCCCCGATGGCCACGAGGGATATCCGGGCACGGTTCAGCTGAGCGTCATTTATCGACTGACCAACGACAATGCTCTGGAGATCGAGTATCGGGGAACGACCGACAAGCCGACTCATCTGAATTTGACCAATCATGCCTACTTCAATCTCGGCGGAGCCGGTTCGGGTGATGTGCTGGACCAAGTGCTGATGCTGAAGGCTGACAAGATATTGGCGATCGATGAGCGAAAAATTCCCACGGGGGCCTTTCTTTCAGTCGATCAGACTCCTTTCGATTTTCGGACTCCACGAGCCATCGGGGAACGAATCAACGAGGTCGAGGGAGGGGGATACGATCACTGCTACGTCCTGAATGAGTCCATCTCGTCGCCCGAGCCGGTGTGGTTCGCGAGGCTCTACGATCCCGACAGCGGACGGGTCATGGATGTGTTGACGACTTCACCCGGAGTTCAGCTATACACTGCCAACTACCTGAAGCCGGGATTGGCGACGCCCGATGGTCGCGCCTACGGCCCCCACCATGGAGTCTGTCTGGAGACACAATATTTTCCAAACACCCCGAACCGTCCAGCGTTTCCCAGTTCCCTGGTCCGCCCGGGTGAGGAATTTCATCAGAAGACGGTATTTCGCTTCACGGTTGCAAACGATTGAGCCGTCACGGTTTCGATCCGGTCTCGGCACCCTCAAAGATCCAGTGCATGATGGTGAGCACTTCGTCGGGGGTGAGGCGCTCCTTGCCATCCGGAGGCATCGCAAATTCATCATCAGCGGGCAAGGTGATGAGTTCTACCAGATAGCTTTCCATCGGTCTTCCCTTGGTGATGGGATCCAGTTCGCTTTCTCCCGCTTTGAAAAGACCTTCCACTGTATCCATGCGGTAGTCTCCCTTCTGCTTTTCGGGGCCGTGACACCCGTAGCATTTCTTTTCGAAGATGGGCTGAATGTTGATTGTGAACTCATCGATCACACCGGCGCCTTGGTCAGTGGTGGGTTTTCCTTCTCGTTGGGCCACCCATTCTTTCACCCATTCGGGGGCTCCCTCGACGAGATATTTGGACCCGTGAGTCAGGTTCCCGCCGCCGTGGCCGGCAATGGAGAGAAGCACGACATCGCTGACCAAAAGGAGGCGATAGAGGCCCACGATTACCTTGCGGGATTTTTCCCTCGGATAGGCGATCAGATGGATCACCGCGATGACCATGGTCAGCGCAGACACCGCCACTCCGAAACGTTCATGATGTTCCAGCATCTCTTGCTCGTAACCGCCTCCGGATGCCCGAAAGAATCCGAGGACCGTGACAATGACTGCGCTGAATCCGCTGACCCAGAGCACGAGGGCGATCGTTCGGCGGAGCGCTTCGCTCGGTCTGAACAGGCTGTAGATCTCGAGGATCACGGCCATGGTCACGAAGCCGATAGGAAGGTGGAGGGTGACGGTGTGAAAGGGAGCAAGGAAGGCTCGCCAATCAAAGGTCGCAATCAGACGAGGTGTTTCCGCCTCGGCGGCAGCCAGTGAGCCGCTGAGCAGGCAGAAGAAAGTAATGAGAACGGACCGGAGGAATGATGGGGGATTCATTAGGCAGAGAGACGAATATCCTGACTCTCTATCCCTGTGGCGCTTAGGCGTCAATCAAGACCCGACTCGGATCACAGGATCGGCGGAGTGATCGCCAATTTCCGCGCACTCGAAGGTGGCGAAAGGTTTTGGACGTGCAGTGAAAGGAAAAAGCTGCCCCGATCTCTCCGTTCCGACGTATCCTCTGCCAGTGAGTCAACATCCACCCATCGTCGCTCCAGATGCTCCTATTTTGGAGGTGAAAGGAGTGATCAAACGCTATGGCGAGAGGGTCGTTCTCGATCGGGTCGATTTCTCAATCGCCCCGGGAGAGCGAGTGGCGCTGATGGGGCCTTCGGGTTCGGGAAAGAGCACCTTGCTGAATTGTGTTGGAGGCATCGACCGTCCCGATGCCGGTGAAGTTCATGTTGCGGGCAAGCGAATTGATCGCCTCGACCATGACGCGTTGGCGAGCCTTCGACGTCGAACCGTCACTACCATCTTTCAGTTCTTTCATCTCCTGCCAACCCTGACGGCTTCCGAGAATGTTGCATTGCCCCTTCAGTTGCTCGGAATCAAATCGGCTGAGTGTGATCGTCGGGTAGCGGAACTTTTGGGTTCTGTCGGTGTGGATCACCGAGCCGATGCTCTACCGGAGCAACTCAGTGGGGGAGAAATGCAAAGGGTCGCCATTGCCCGGGCGCTGGCGCCGGAGCCGTCCGTCATTCTCGCCGATGAGCCCACGGGGAACTTGGATTCGACCACGGGCGAGTCGATTCTCGATCTCTTGGAATCGCTGAGCGATCGACTGGGATGCGCTCTGTTGCTGGTGACCCATAGCCGGCGAGCGGCGCGGATCTGTCATCGCACGCTTTTGCTTCGAGACGGGAAATTCGAGGGTCATGCCTGAGTCGATGGACATGGCGGAATCCCGCGGAGTCGTGGCGTTGTTGTTTCGGCGATTCACCCTCCGGCACTGGCGGCGACACTGGCGATCGACAGCCTTGTTGGTTGGCATTCTCGCTCTGGGAGTCGGGGTGTTCCTTTCCATTCGGCTAGCCAACCGGGCGGCGGTTTCCGGCTTTGATCTGTTCACGGAATCGATTTCGGGAGAGAGCGACTTTGTGCTTCGGCCGCGAGCGGGTCAGGTTTTGCCTGAGTCTGTGGTGACGGATCTCCGGGCGGCGATTGATCCGCTGCCGGTGGTAATCTTTCCCGTGATCGAAGCCACTGTGGCGGAAGCATCGGGTGACACCACCGAAGCGGCTCCGAAACAACTTCTGGGCGTGGATCTCGTCGGCTTGAGGAATCTGGCGAGTTTCGGCGCCGGAGATTTCGGAGATGAAGATGGAGGTGTCGGATTTCAATTGGGGAGCCCGAATCATGGATTCGTGGCGGACACGTGGGCGCGGAATGAAAAACGGAAGCCCGGTGATTCTTTCGACCTGATTATCAATGATCGAAGCACCACCCTGACGATCGCGGGAACCCTGAAAGACGATCCATTGCGCCCGGCGGTGCCCGAGAACCTAGTGTTGATGGATTTGCCGGGAGCTCAGACATTGCTCGGCATGCCGGGGGAGATCAGCCGGGTTGAGTTGGTGGTTCCGCCAGGTTCGATGGCGACAGAATTTCGGCAACGCTTGAGCGAACGAATCGAAACGCTGTCCGCGAGTGACACAGTGCTTTGGCGATTGGAAACCCGAAACGATCGACGCGCCTCTGCTGCCAAGATGACTCACGCTTTTCGACTGAATTTAACGGTTTTGTCGACTTTGGCGCTTCTGGTTGGCACCTATCTGATTTTGCAAGCGATGGAAGCGGCAGTCGTGCGGCGGCGTTCAGAAATCGCGATTCTGCGTTCTCTTGGCGTGGAGCCGGGCACCATCCGCAGGGTCTGGCTTGCGGAATCTTTGGCGCTGGGAGTCGTAGGCAGCGCCATCGGGATCGGTCTCGGCTGGGCGATGGCCCAGCTGGCGGTCGGAGGCATCGCTCGCACGGTCAACGGTCTCTACTATGCCACCACGACGGAGGCCGCGGGGCTGGATCCGAGCGAGACCTTGCTGGCTTTCACGTTTGGAGTGTTGGCGAGTCTCCTTGCCGGGTGGTTGCCGGCACGCGATGCGGCATCTACCCCGCCAGCTCAGGCCTTGCGCACGGGGAATCGAGTCGATGGATTCAAATTGCTTCAGCGTCCCGGACTTGGGGTGCTGGTGGCTTTGATCGCGATGGTTTGCGGGTGGTTGCCGGTCTGGATCACCGCGTCGGGAAATCGCTGGCCGGTGGGTGGCTATCTCGCGGCGTTGGGATGGTTGATCGCCCTGTCAATTCTCGCAGGCGTGCTGTTTGTCCCGCTGAGCCGACTGCTGATGATCTGGTTTCAAAGAATACCCGAGGCTTGCTATGCGGCTTCCCAGCTTCGGCGCCCGACCGGGCGGCATCGATTGGCGATGGCGGGTCTCATTGCCGCCATTGGGATGGCGTCTGGGATGGGAATTCTGGTGCACAGTTTCGAGGGCACGCTGACCGGCTGGATCAATCAGCTGCTGCGGGCAGATCTCTACGTGGCGACGGCAGGAGCGACCAATGCCACCAATGCCAACGTCCTCACGCCGACAACCTGGCGTCAGTTCGCCGAAGATGAGTCAGTGGAAGGCGTCGATGTCATCCGCCGCTATTCCTTGGAGTTTCGGGGACGGGCGATCAAGTTGGCGGGCTCGGAATACAATCAGCAATCGGACCGACGGATTCGAATGAACTGGTTGCAATCTCCCGAGAACTCGGACCCGCAATCACTCACGATTGTAGAGAGTGATGGAGCAGTGCCCGCCTGGGTCAACGAGGCGTTCAGTCGACGTTTCTTGATAGGTCGTGGAGATCGGATCGAACTGGTCACCCCTCGAGGGCCTCAGGCAATGACGGTGAAAGCCGTTTACGCTGACTACAGCGACGAGGCGGGAACCGTGTTGGTGAATCGGAATTTTACCGCCCAATGGTTTGACGATGAGACGGTCTCCAATGCAGCGATCTATCTGAAGCCAGGGATGGACCATGAAGCGGCGCGCGCGCGTTGGATGGAAAAATTTCCGGCGCTGGTGATCCGCGGAAACGTGAAATTGCGCTCGGAAGCGCTGCGGGTTTTTCATCAGACGTTTGCCGTGACCTATGCCCTTGAGGCGATTGGCGTCGTCGTTGCCGTGATAGGTCTTGGACTGGCCCTGGCGAGTCTTCTGGTGGAACGGCGAAACGAGATGACGACGTTGAATTCCATTGGGTTCACCCGTGCCCAGATTGCCAGAGCTTCGGCCATTGAGGGCTCGGCATTGGCGGCGATCGGCTTGGCAGGCGGTTTCGCCCTCAGTCTGATCCTCGGCGTTCTGTTGATCTACGTCATTAACCGACAGAGTTTCGGATGGACGCTGGAATTTCGGGTGCCATGGGGATTGCTCGTTGGTTTGGGCTTTCTCACCTTGGCAACCAGCGCGGCGGTATCGGCGATCATTGGATATCGTGGCTCACAGCTTCGAGGCGAGCCAGAAGAGTAAAGAAAATGGCATGATTTTGACGATTACTCTACCCTCTTTGGTCTCCGACCTAACCCTGTTGACCCGTCTGGCGGTGGCGCTTTTGCTGTTCTCGGGTCCGACGGTGGGATCGAGCGATGAGAATTGGCCGGAACAGTCCCCAGAAGGGTACCTAGTACCGCAGCTGAATCCGAAACTCAGTTTTCCGGCCGCTCACGGCAGCCACCCGGGCTATCGGATCGAGTGGTGGTATCTGACCGGGCATCTCTTTGCCAAAAGCGAGGAAGAGCCGACGAGATCACGCCGATTCGGCATTCAGGCGACTTTTTTCAGGTTGGCTCAGCGGTCCGGGATGAAAGACGTGGAGGGTGCTGCTTTCGGGACGAGCCAACTTTATCTGGCGCACATGGCATTGACCGATGTGGATGGAAAGCGGTTCTATCACGAAGAGCGGTTGAATCGAGAAGGTTGGGACGCGTCTGCCAAGGTGGGGGATCTCGACGTTCACAACGGCAATTGGTCGCTCCGAAGAGTGGAGGGCTTGGCAGCGCTCGATGCGACCGAAGGTTCCATGACACTGAGAGGCAGCATCCTCAGTGACGTCAGCTTTGATCTGCTCTTGGAACCGAGCAAGTCGTCAGTGTTGTTTGGAGAGAAGGGAGTCTCCAGAAAGGGCGCGGATCCGGCGGCTTCGAGTCGGTATCTGACCTTTCCGAGATTGAAGGGGAGTGGACAGTTGGAGATCAATGGGGAGACCCTCACCGTGGCGGGTGAACTGTGGATGGATCATGAAATTTCCAGCTCTCAACTGGGACGAGATCAGGTCGGCTGGGACTGGGTGAGCATTCAGTTCAGCGATGGGCGGGAGATGATGGCTTATATCTTGAGAAAGCCAGATGGATCTCCCGATTCTTTTTCTGCCTTGGCTTGGATCGATGCCGAGGGTCGAGTGACGCATCAGAAGTTGGACGAATACGAATGGATATCGGGGGGCGAATGGAAGAGTCAAAAGACCGGCGATGTCTATCCGATCTCGCCACGGGTCATCGCAGTGGATCCTGCCACGGGAGAGCGGCGAACCTTCGAGATTCGGCCTGTCTTCAACGAACAGGAATTGACGGGCGGACTCGGTGGAATCAGCTATTGGGAAGGGGCCTGTGATGTGGTGGAGCTTCCCTCGGGCGAGGTCGTGGGACGTGCCTATTTGGAATTGACCGGCTATGCAGCCGGAGATGATCTAGGTCGTCGACTGCGTGGCGAGTAATTAGGTTGGGATTTCCGAATGACGAGTGTATCGGGTTGATGGGAGTTCTTTTTTAGATCGCCATGAACATCGTTGAATACAATCGTAACGCTTGGAACCTGCAATCACTGGACGGCTGTCGCTGGAGCACGCCGGTGGAGGATTCCGTGATCGAACGCGCAAAGGCGGGGGAGTGGTCCCTGATTCTCACCCCAAACAAGCCGGTGCCCGAGGATTGGTATCCGTCTTTTCCCTGTCTCAAAGGGCTCGATATCTTGGCGCTGGCATCGGGAGGTGGGCAACAGGTTCCGGTGATGGCTGCGGCCGGTGCGCGGGTGACTTCTTTCGATGCCTCGGACGTGCAACTGGACAAGGATGTCGAGACCGCCGAAAAGCATGGACTGGAGATTACTGCCGAGCAGGGAGATATGGCCGATCTCAGCCGATTCGATGACGAGTCGTTCGACTTGATCTTCCATCCGGTCTCCAATGTCTTCGCCGCCGAGGTCCGCCCGGTGTGGCAGGAATGCGCTCGTGTGTTGAGGCCAGGAGGACGCTTGCTGGCCGGATTCATGAACCCCTCGTTCTTTCTGTTCGATCACTATCTGGCGGAAACGACGGGCGAACTTCGTGTGATTCACTCACTGCCGTATTCGGATCTTGATTCCATGGATCGTGCCAATCTGGCCGAGCAGATGGAGGCGCAACTTACCGTCGAGTTCAGTCATAGTCTGGAAGACCAGATCGGTGGTCAATGCGACGCGGGTTTGATGGTGACCGCGCTCTATGAGGACGGGTGGGACGATGCCTCGTCAGCGCTACACAAGTGGACGCCGATTTTTGTCGCCACCCGGGCAGTGAAGCCGGGTTGAGTCAGGCGAACTGGGTGTCGAAGGCCATCAGGCTTTCGCGAACGGTGTCGATCGGGAGATCCCGGCGTTTTCGGTTTTCGAAAAACGACACGGTATCGTAGCCGGCCGTCTCGAGGGAACCGAGGGCAGCGAGAAACAGGTCGCCAACTCGCCGGGGGGTGTGGGAATCGGAACCGATCACGACCGGAATGTCTCGCTCCGCCATCAGGGCCAACATCTGGGGCCCGGGATTCATCTCCGGCCTGGCTTTGTAGAGACCTGAGGTGTTGAGTTCCATGGCGACCCCGGTTTTGGCAATGCGATCGAGGGACTCGATGATCACGGGCCGCATTTCCTCGAAATCCCATTCGTCGGGGGCGGCGTTTTTGATCAGGTCGGGATGGGAAAGGCAGTCGAAGAGGCCAGATTCAGCAGATTCGGCGAGATGCCAGAAATACTGCTGCCGGAAGCCGAGGACATCACCGGTCCAGAAGGCGTCGAGATACTCGGGAATGTGCCAATGCACCGATCCGAGAATGTAATGAAAATCGGCGCGCCGGTGGAGGTCGGACAGCCACCCTTCCATGCCGGGAAAGTAATCGCTCTCCAATCCAAGTCGAACCTCAAACCCATCGGGAGCCTGGCTCGCGCCTTCGGCAACGAGACCGACGTAGTCTTCAAACTCTGCTGGATCCATCCGCACCCGGTGGGAAAAGCCGTCGGGCATGGGACTGTGGCAGGTCATGATGATGCCTCGCAGCCCGGCATTCCAGCCCTGGGCGGCATACTCTGCGGGGTGGCCTTCCGCGTGTTTGCAGAGGGGCGTGTGCATGTGGCTGTCGAAAAACAGACGACGAGGAGCGGGATCAGTCGATTCGTTTGGCATGAGAGGGGAGACGAGTCACCATGCCCCAAGTTTTACGAAAATTCCATCGCGGCTTGTCAGGATACCGAAGCGACAAAGGGGAAGATTCCTTGCTGCGGTTGCGGTGGACTGTGTGGTAGGATCAGGGTTCTTTGCTGATCGCCCCATAGATGAAAGCCATTCTCGATACCTTGCGAACTCAATTGACCGGACAGGTCGTCGGCGCCGACGAGGCGGCCTACAGTCTGCTCACCGCGCTTCTGGCGGGAGGGCACGTCCTCATCCAGGGGGCTCCCGGAATTGGAAAAACGTCCCTCGCCAAAACTTTGGCCCGACTCATCGATGGCACGTTTCGACGGGTTCAGTTCACGCCCGATCTGCTGCCTTCGGATCTGCTGGGACATTCGATTTTCAATCAGCCGACGGGCGAGTTCGAGTTCATCGAGGGTCCGGTATTCAGTCATCTGATGTTGGCGGATGAGATCAATCGCACCAGTCCTCGGATTCAGAGTGCGCTGCTGGAGTGTATGAACGAATCGCAAGTATCCATCGATGGTGTCACTCGACCACTGCCGACGCCGTTTCTGGTCATCGCGACGCAGAACAATCGTTATGCCGCCGGCACCTTTCCTTTGCCGGAACCTCAATTGGATCGTTTCCTCTTGTCCGTGGAAATGAGGCTGCCGGGACTTGAGGATCAAGCAGAAATTCTGCGCCATCATGCGGTGGGGATGAATGGCTCCCAATTGGAACCGGTCGTGGGCGTGGAAACGGTCGCCGAATGGCAGAAGGCGGTGAGATCGCTGCCGGTGTCGGATCCGGTTTGCCGTTACATTGTCACCCTCTGTGAGGCGGCGCGGAGCCATCGTGACTTGAATGATGGGGTCAGCGCCCGGGGATCGATCGCTCTGATGCGAGCCGCTCAGGGAGTGGCGATGATAGAAGGGCATGAAGCGGTTTACCCCGATGATGTGAAATCGGCTTTTGTTCCGGTGTTGGCTCATCGACTGACACCGGCGGGTGATGAATACGGAAGCGAAATGCCCCGTCGTTCCCGGGTGGTCGCGGTCCTGCGCGAGATTCTGGAAAACACTCCTGTGCCCTGAAACCGAAGCAATGAGCAGCGGGCAAGCAGTTGAAGCGTTGAATTCTCCTGAGTCGGCTCGGGAACTGGTCATCGACACTCCTCGACTGACGGCGATCGGGATACTGGTCATCTGGGTGGGGATCGCGATGCTCGTTGCTGGCGTGCTGCGATACGATGGCGCGTTGATCTGGCTGGGCGCGATCACCTTGTTGGTGGTCGGATTGGCTCGTTGGTGGGCACCGCGAAATTTGCGAGGTCTGACGATGAGTCGCCGTCGTCCGGGACGAGTCTTTGCCGGCGAGCCATTTGTTTCCGTCATCACCGTCGCCCGGGGAGAGGACGGCGCGGACTGGTTACCGGTGAAGGGGTGTGGAGTGGAGATTCGAGACGGGTGGTTGCCTCGAAGGAATGGTGGGCTGGTGTTGAGAAGCGGTCTGGATT
>JAGROX010000239.1:18176-18473 GCA_020440025.1 Verrucomicrobiia bacterium | reverse complement strand
CAGGTGAAGGAACACTTCGATTTTGGTGGTGAAGTACTGCTGGGGCATCTGCGCTACGGAACTTCCGGCAAATTTGGTTCCGGTGGTTGCCATCCCTATGTCCGTCGGACGAATTGGCCGACCAAGACGCTGATGGTGTTGGGGAATTTCAACATGACCAATGCCCGCGACTTGAATCACCATTTGATTCAGCGGGGGCAGCATCCGGTTTTCGACACCGATACCCAGACCGTTCTCGAGGAAATCGGATTCCATCTCGATGAGGCTCACGATGCCATCTACCATCGCGAGCGGGAC
>JAGROX010000239.1:16222-18119 GCA_020440025.1 Verrucomicrobiia bacterium | reverse complement strand
GTGATCGAGAAGTGCGCCCGGATTTGGGATGGTGGCTATGCGATTGCCGGGGTTTTGGGAAATGGTGACGGCTTCGTGCTGCGTGATCCCAACGGGATCCGCCCCTGTCACTACTACGAGGATGATGAAGTGATCGCCTTTGCCAGCGAACGCGTGCCCCTGATGACCGTGTTCGCTTGCGAAAAGGAAGCGGTGAAAGAGGTGCCGCCCGCCCATGTCGCCGTGATGAAGCGCGACATAGAGGGGGTGGGGTGTACGATGAAGATATCACCCTACGCCCAGCATGGTGAACCTCGGCCCTGCTCTTTCGAGCGCATCTATTTCTCGCGAGGCAACGATCCCGATATCTACGAGGAGCGGAAGAAACTCGGCAAGGTGTTGGTGCCCCAGATTCTCGACACCATTGGCGATGACCTCGACCGGGCCGTGTTTAGTTTCGTTCCGAATACCGCTGAGACGGCCTATCACGGGATGATGGATGGCCTGAGGGAATATCGCCGAAATCAGGTCAAGCATGAGATCCTGAAAGCGGCGGACGAGGGGCAGTTGACCGAAGAACTCATCGACTCCCTCATTCTTCGAAACTGGCCGCGTGGCGAGAAAATCGCGCACAAAGACATCAAGCTGAGAACCTTCATCAGTCAGGAGAAGGGGCGTGATCAGATGGTGTCTCACGTCTACGATATCACCTATGGGGTGGTGAAGCCTGATGATAACCTGGTGGTGATCGATGATTCAATCGTGCGAGGCACGACCCTGAGGAAATCGATTCTGAAGATTTTGGCGCGGACCAATCCCAAGAAGATCGTCATTGCCTCCACGGCGCCTCAGATTCGCTACCCCGACTGTTACGGCATTGACATGTCCGAGTTGGGGAAATTCATCGCCTTTCAGGCCGCGACCCGACTCCTGGAAAAGCGGGGGATGCACAAGGTCATCGTAGATACCTACCACGCCTGTCTGGCCGAGTTGAAAAAAGCTCCCGCCGAGATGGTGAACGCAGTCAAAGCGATCTACGATCCCTTCACCGCCGAGGAAATATCAGCTGAAATCAGCGATATGGTGAAGCCCGAGGATATTTCGTGGAGTGGGGACGTGGTCGTGATCTATCAGGGGATCGAGAATCTTCACACCTCGATTCCACTGCATAATGGGGACTGGTATTTTACCGGGAACTACCCGACGCCGGGTGGCACCAAGATCGCCAATCGCGCCTTTGTTCAGTTCTACGAAGGCGATGATCGTCGTCCTTATGACGTGTTGATCTGAAAACCGCTTGCTCCACTGCCCAGCCAATTCTAATGCTGAAAGCCATGAAGGTTCTCGTAGTCGGAAAAGGCGGTCGTGAGCACGCGATCATCACTGCTCTCAGCGAATCGCCCACGGAAACGGAGATTTATTCGTTTCCCGGCAGCGACGCGATTTTTCGGATCGCCAAGCCGACCACGGCGACGGATCTGCCATCGTTGATCGATTTCCTGACGGACAACGCCATCGACCTCTGCGTGGCGGGAGAGGAAAGCTATCTCGTCACCGGCGAAGGTCTCGCCAATGCCTGCGCCCGGGTGGGGATTCCCTGTTGGGGGCCGCCCAGGGAAGCCGCTCAACTCGAGGCCAGCAAGGAGTTCGCCAAAGAGTTCATGGTGCGACACCAGATACCCACTGGCGGCTATGCGGCAGTCAATGACATCGATGCCGCCCGCGCCGCCATTGGTGGCAAGTATCCGACGGTCCTGAAGTTCGATGGGCTCGCCGCAGGCAAGGGCGTCGCCGTGTGTCTCGATGAAGCGTCGGCCGAAGAATTTCTCGATGAAGTGCTGACCCAGCGGAAATTCGGCGAAGGGCGTCTGTTGGTGGAGGAATTTCTCGTCGGACCCGAGATCTCCATCTTCGTCTC
>JAGROX010000239.1:0-16157 GCA_020440025.1 Verrucomicrobiia bacterium | reverse complement strand
GGCCCCAACACCGGAGGCATGGGGGCGGTCAGTTCCCTGGAAATGTTTGAAACCGAGGGCGATGAACTGCGCGAGCGGATTGATCGGGAGATCGTTCGCCCGACCGTCGAAGGGTTGCGGAAAGACGGGCTGCCGTATCGCGGTTTTCTCTATTTTGGGATCATGCTGACGCCCGATGGACCGAGGATTCTCGAATACAACTGCCGTTTCGGCGATCCCGAGGCGCAGGCCGTCTTGCCGATGATCACGGGAGATTTTGCCCAGTATGTCTTTGAGGGGGCCAAGGGAAACCTCAGTCCGGAGTTGATTGGGTTTCGCCAGGGTTGGAGCATCTGTCTGGTATCGGCTTCGGCGGGATACCCGGCCACTTCCCGAAGTGGAGACGTCATCTCCGGATTCGAAGCCGTGGAAAATGCCCGAGTGTTTCATGCTGGTACCCGCCTCAATGCCGAGGGGCAATTTGAGACCGCCGGAGGCCGCGTATACGTGGTCGTGGCCCAAGGGGATACCCGGAAGGAAGCGGTAGCGAATGTCTATCGCGAAAGCCAAAAGGTGAGCTTTGACGGCATGCAGCGTCGCACCGACATTGGCATCAGAAATTTCGAATCCTAAACGATCGTCAACACTAGGAGAACACCCCGACAGCCTTTGAGCGACTCCCAGACACCCGCCAGCGAACGAATTCTCAGCGAGGCCGATATCGCCAACACGGTGCATCGGCTGGCCTATGAAATTCTGGAAACCTGTCGACAGGATCAGCCGGCATTGATCGGTATCTACACCCGAGGGGTGACGCTGGCGAAACGAGTCCACGAGGTGATCCGGGCCGCAGGACATGACCTTCCCTTGGGGACTTTGGATATCTCACTCTACCGGGACGATCTCGATCATCTCGGGGACATGTTACCGACGCTGGAGACGTCGGAGATCCCTTTCGACCTCGAAGAAACGCGGGTCATTCTTTTTGACGAGGTGATTTTCACCGGGCGCACCACCCGGGCGGCTCTTGATGGATTGATGGATTACGGCAGGCCCGCCAAGATTGAACTCGCCGTGCTGGTGGATCGAGGAAATCGCGAGCTGCCCATCCAGCCCGACTATGTCGGCGTGAACATCTCAACCACTCGTGAACAATATGTGAAAGTCCGATTCCGCGAGGATGATGGCAAAGAAGGGGTCTTTATTTCCAAGTAATCGATGAGCGACGATAACCGCATCCCCTCCCGCAAAGACCTGCTCGATATCGCGAGTCTGTCGGTCGCAGAGATCGAACATCTCCTGAAAATCGCAGGCCCGTTCAAGGATCTCTTCAAGCGCTCCGTGAAGAAGGTTCCTGCGCTGCGAGGAAAGACGGTGCTGAATTTGTTCTACGAACCGTCTACCCGCACCAGTTCTTCGTTCGAGGTGGCTGCCAACCGTCTCTCTGCCGATGTGACCAATTTCACGGTGTCGCAGTCCTCGGTGGTGAAAGGGGAGTCCATCATCGACACCATCGATACCCTTCAGGCAATGCGGACGGACTACATCGTGATTCGTCACAGTGCTGCTGGCATTCCCAATCTGATCGCGAAAAACACTCGAGCCTCGGTGATCAACGCCGGTGACGGATTCCATGCCCACCCGACTCAAGCCCTGCTCGACATGTTCACCATTCGGGAAGTGTTTCCCGAGTCAGCCGGAAAGAAAGTCCTTATCGTGGGGGACATCCTTCACTCGCGGGTCGCTCGATCGACCAGCACGATTCTCAACAAGCTTGGAGTCAATGTCGGTGTGCTCGGTCCCACCTCGCTGGTTCCTTCCGGCCGCCACGAGTTCATGCAGGGCTTTCGCGACTGGGACGAAGCCTTGGCCTGGAAGCCCGATATCATCTACTTGCTGCGCGTTCAGCTGGAGCGGCAGGGCGAACCGTTTTTCCCCAGCTTGGGCGAGTATCATCGTGTCTATGGTCTGACGACGAAACGCTATCAGCGGATTCGGGACGAGGGGCTCTATCTGATGCATCCCGGACCGGTGAATCGAGGCGTCGAGATCGACAATGAGGCAATGAACTACGAGCGTAGCCTCATCAATCAGCAGGTCGAAAACGGAATTGCCGTTCGCATGGCGGTGCTCTATTGGCTGAAGCCGGCGACGGGAAACGAGAAGAGCTGACAATCATCCATGAGTTCAGAACACGGCAGCATGAAATTGTTTCAAGGTGGCGAAATCGCCAGCGAAGACTCTCCATTCCTTCAGTCGGCCGATGTTCTCGTCGAAGATGGCCAGATCAAACGGGTCGGGGCAGGGCTCGAGATTCCTGATGGAGCCGAAGTCATCGACTGCTCCGGGTGCGTGCTGATGCCTGCCATGTTCGACGTGCATGTCCATGCTCGAGAACCTGGGCAGGAACACAAAGAGACGATCAAGACCTGTTCCGAAGCGGCCATCAACGGCGGGATCACCGGAATCGTGCTGATGCCGAACACCGTGCCCGCCATCGACAGCGGGGGACTGGTCCAGACCGTGCTCGATATCGTAGCGGAAAAATCTCGGATCCAAGTGCTCCAGACTGGATGCCTCACCAAGGGGCGCGCCGGAGAAGAATTGGCAGCCATCGCCGGAATGGCGGCCAAAGGCGTGCCCATGTTGACCGATGATGGGAGCCCCGTGGTGGATCCGCGATTGCTTCGGCGCGCCATGGAATACGCCAAGGATTTTGGGCTGCCCTGTGCCTCCCATTGCGAGGTGCCGACGCTCAGCGGAAAAGGGGCCATCAACGAGGGGCCAGTTTCCTATCGGCTGGGCTTGCCCGGCATTCCGGCGATCAGTGAAGAAATCTGTCTCGACCGGGACATTCGCATCGCCCAGTACACCGGGGCGCACGTCCACATTCAGCATGTCACCACCTCCCGGGGGCTGGACACCATCCGACGGGCCAAAGAGGATGGCGTTCGCGTCACGTGCGAAGTGTCGCCGCATCATCTGATTTTCAACGAGGAACACATCGTGGATTATGATGCCAACTTCAAGATGAACCCGCCGCTGCGGACCGCTGAGGACAACGAGCGCTTGTTACAGGGGCTCATCGATGGCGTTTGCGATGTCATCGCCACGGATCACGCGCCGCACACCATCTTCGAAAAGCAGAACAACGAGTTCGCCGGCGCTCCATTCGGAATCACCGGATTGGAAACGGCGGTCGTTTCCCTCTATCACCACTTCATCCGGTCCGATCGTTTTGGCTGGGACCTGCTGGTGCGCCGGTATTCCGCCGAGCCAAGAAGACTCCTCGGCTTGGAACCCGTGCCGGTTGCTGAGGGCGCAAAGGCCGAGTTCCTCGTGTTTTCGACCGAGAAAACCACGACCTACTCCCGTGAATTCATGCGCTCGAAAAGCGCCAATACCCCATTCATCGATCAGACGCTCAATGGTCAGATCGTTGGGGTCGTTCGCAGTGGAGAGATGCTGCTTCAGCGATGAACCCAGTTCACAGGGCGACGATGCACTCGATCTCAATGAGGGCACCGAGCGGCAGTCCCGCGACCTGCACCGTCGAGCGAGCAGGTTTGTGTTCACCAAAGGCCTCGGCGTAGAGGGGATTCACTACCGGGAAATCCGCCATGTCGGCGAGAAAGACCGTCGTTTTGGCGACTTGCGAAAAATTTGCGCCCTCACACTCCAGGACAGCCTGAATGTTGGCAAGAACTTGACGCGTTTGTTCCGCGATCCCTCCGGGTATGAGTTGCATGGTGGCGGGATCGAGAGGGATCTGGCCTGAGCAGAACAGCAGATCGCCGACCCGGGCCGCGTGTGAATAGGGACCGATCGCTTTGGGAGCGGCAGGAGCGTTGATGAGTTGGATGTCGGCGTTCATGAGAGCATCACTATGAATGGGCCTGAGGAGGGGCTCAACCTCGATTCAACAGGGTTGAGTCGGCGACTTGACCCTGTTGAGTCTCGGGCGTTTCGACTGCGGCGGAGTCGCTTGACATCAGGGGTGACTGGCATTACTCATCCCGCTCTCTTTTTTCTGAACCTTTATTCCTGCCCCGTCATGGCCAATACCGAAGTCATTCTCCGCGAAAAAATCACCAATCTCGGCGCCGAAGCCGACGTGGTCTCCGTAAAGCGCGGATACGCCCGCAATTTCCTGATCCCTTCTGGCAAAGCCTACGAGGCCACCACCGGGAATCTTCGTAACATCGAAAAGCTCCAGCAGGTGCGCGCCCAGCGTGAGGCCGAGGAATTGGTCGAAGCAGAGAAGATCGCGACCAAGTTGCGCAAGACCAAGCTTTCCATGCAGCTTGCCATCGGTCAGGCCGGCAAGGCTTTCGGTTCCATCACCACCGCCGACATCGCCAAGGCGATTCTCGACAAAGCGAAGGTGGAGATCGATCGTCACCAGATCGTGCTCGACAAGCCGATCAAAGGCACGGGCGAATTCGAAATCCCGGTCAAGGTCCATGCGGATATTGAGGTGGTCATGACCCTGAAGGTGAAAGCCGAGAAGGATGAGGAAGATGATTCCGAAGGCGGTTCCGACAACTGATTCGAGCCGACTTCAGGACTGACGAAATCGTCGGTCCCTTCGAAATTTTGATTCGCCCCTGGCGGTTCTCACGAGCCCCAGGGGCGAATTTTTTTTTGGGGATGACGCCTGAGCGGCTTGATTATGAACGCTGTGGGTTTCTGAACTTGGTAGGCCAATTCGAGCAAAATTCGCGGTTCTTACGGCGGGAATATTGAAGAAGTTGCTTCAATCTCGGGGATCATCGAAAATAATGAAGGGGAGTGAGACGGATTTCCGTTGCTTCATTTCGTCTGCGAATTACCTAATCCCCCGGTGCTTTTTTGACGCCGGTATCGCCCCGTCTGGAGGTTCGCGAAGGCGCGAATCGTTGATGAATCCAGAGGGAATTGACTCGCCACCTTGCTCCGTTTTCCCCGATGCCAAGCTTTCCCTCCGCTCCCCCGCAGAAACCATCGAACCCCTCTGGTAAGTTCAAAGGAGCCTCGTTCAAAAAAGGCGATGGAGGCGATGGCTCGGGCGGTCCTGGAGCACTGGGGGATGTGTTGCGGTCCATGCCGGTAAACGCAGATGCTGAGCGCGCGGCCTTGAGCTGCATGTTGAAGGCTCCCAACGAGATCATTGGCAAGGCGGTTGAGACCTTGAACAGCGAGTGTTTTTACATCCCGGCCCATCGGATTCTCTATCAGACGCTGATCAACCTCTACGAAACGCGCCCCAATGGTCAGTTGGACCTGATCACGCTGAACTCAGCCTTGTCGGACGCGGGGCAGATGGATCAAGTCGGTGGGCCCGCAGCGGTTGCCGATCTCTTGGACGATGTCCCGTCGATTGGTTTTTTCGATCACTATGCGGACCTCCTGAAGCAGAAGTTCGTGCTTCGCCGAATCATTCAAGACTGTGGAGAATGTGCCAACTCTGCTTATGAGGGCGGGGAGGAAGTGGCGCAACTGCTGGATGACGTCGAGGGCAAGATCCTGAAGATTCGCGATGCGGCGGAGAAGGAGGGCGATATTCTGCCCATCAAGAAGCATGCGCTGAATGCCGTCCATACGATTGAGGAATCGTTTAAGAACGCTGGCAAAGGTGTCACTGGTCTGTCTTCTGGTTTTGCCAATCTGGATGCGGTTACCGCTGGTCTTCAAGGCGGAGAAATGTTCGTGATTGCGGCTCGCCCTTCGATGGGCAAAACCTCGTTCGTCATGAACGTTATCGAGAACATCTCGATCAATGCGAAAGAACGAAAGGCCACGGCGGTGTTCAGTTTGGAAATGTCGGCAGAGCAATTGGTGCTGCGTCTGATCTGCTCCCGAGCGGGAGTGGAGATGGGCAAATTGCGAGGTGGCTTCTTGTCTCAGCAGCGTGACTTTCCACGATTGATGCAGGTGGCCAATGATCTCGCGCAGAGCGAGATCTACATTGATGACACTCCCGGTCTCTCGATCATGGAGTTGCGAGCCAAGGCCCGTCGCTTGAAAAAAGCCTACGACATTCAGTTGATCGCGATCGACTACCTCCAACTGCTCAAGAGCCACAGTAAAAAAGCTCAGGACAGCCGACAGATCGAAGTGGCGGAGATTTCCGGAGGGATCAAGGCGATCGCGAAAGAGCTGAACATTCCGATCATTGTCTTGGCCCAGTTGAACCGAAATCCGGAAAGTCGGGGAGGAGGAAAGCCGAAAATGGGCGACCTCCGAGAATCCGGTGCGATCGAGCAGGATGCCGACGTCGTTGGTCTGCTCTTCCGCGAGGAATACTACGCAGACAGTGAAGAGGAGAAAGAAGCGGCGGCAGGTAAGGCGATTCTTTCCATCCAGAAACAGCGAAATGGTCCCACCGGTGATGTGAAACTGGTCTTCCGCAAAGAGTACATGCGTTTCGAAGATCGGGCACCCGGGGACGATGACGACGAGGAAGAGTATTAAGTTCTGAATGGCTCCGGTGACGGTTCTGTCACGTGACTGAGTCATTTTCAACGTCCCACGGAGCTTGGCTCCGTAGATCTTCACGAGTTATTCACAATCAATTCCCCCCCGTGAATGGCAATTTCTTGGGGATACACTACTACCAAGGGAAAAGATTGGCGTGATCGCGGATTACGCTTGGTTGGGAACGCCAAGACCAAGCTGGAACTGACTTAAAGGTCATGGTCCAACGGTGTATCGTCGTCTGTCGATAGACGAGTGAATATTTTTCTCGGAACTTTATAATTCATTGATTTCCAATGTATTATGGGTGGATCGCGTCTGCGAAAACGGAAGGGCGTCCAGTCCGGGGCAGGTGGCTTGTGAGCCAAGGCGCGAGCGAGAAAAGTGGTTTTCTGACTAGGGGAGAGAGAATTGATTTGCGATGCATCCGATGACTCCCGAATGCCCTTTTCATGGGGATTGGCTGAATCTTCGGATGAAGGAGCGCCCAAGTTATTCACATCTTGTTCACGTGGTTTTGCGCGGCAGATTGATCGGAATTTTGACTCGGCGAAAAGTCGGCCAATTTTGTAATCGTCATCAAGCCCTTTTGAATCCAGACTCTCGAAACGTTCCCAAATTGAACCGGATGCCAGGCAATCAGGAAAATTCAGCGAAGTATCCCACTCCCGTGCAGCGCAAGACCCTTTGGTCAGCGATTACGGCGGTTTCCATCGTCACGATCTCAGCGATTGCGGTTGGGGTGGTGATTCTTACGAGTTGGCTCCTGGGATATTTAAACCCGATTCTCGTCCCTGTGGCCGTCGCAGGCATCATTGCCTACCTCCTCGATCCGGTGATCGGGTGGTTTGAGAAAAAGGGGATGAAACGGCGTCGAGCTTTTTACACGGTTTTCATGGCCTTTATCGGTGCGGCCTTTCTGCTGGCCTTCTTGGTGATCAAACCCGCAGTCAGTGAAGGTCGGGATTTTTGGCAGAAATACCTCACGGTTCAAACCGACGTCGCCGTGGAGGAAGGTGTTCCTAATACCGCGAAAGAAGCCGCTGCGACAGGGGAGTTGCCGAAGGCAGTTGATGAAGCGGCAGGGGCTTCAAAAAGTGAGGCGGAAGCAACGACGAATCGTGAAAAGAGCGCCGGGAGCGCGAGTGAAGAGCCCTCCTGGTTTTCGCGGACTCGCCTGGGTAAACTGGCGGTGGAGAAGCTGAAGTGGCTCGATGAGACGATCGGTGACCTGCCTCTCGTCGAGCAGTTCAAACGGGAGGACGACAGCTGGGACATCGAGGGATTGTTGGGGATGGCCTGGCAGCGGGTGAGCGGATTTGCCGGGGAAGCGGCGGGATTTTTCGGGCGAGGATTTTCCAGTGCCACGTCCTTTCTTGGTTACCTGCTCGGACTCTTTCTGGTTCCGGTCTATTTGTTCTTCTTCCTTCGTGAGAGTTCCACCATCGCGAATTCCTGGGCAAACTATCTGCCGCTTCGCCAATCGAGTTTCAAAGAGGAGGTGGTGCAGACCCTCAAGGAGATCAATCAGTATTTGATCGCCTATTTTCGAGGTCAGATGGTAGTCAGCATCATTGATGGCGTTCTCGTGGCTGTTGCTCTTACCATCATGGGGCTGGACTATGCGCTTCTGCTGGGGGTGTTCCTCGCTATCCTTGGGCTGATCCCTTACCTCGGCAATGTCTTGGTGATGGTGCCGGCGGTGCTCATTGCCTTTGCCCAGTACAGCGATCCTTCTGAGCAGTGGTCATGGTTGCCCCAAATCTGGGCTTATCCGCTGATCGTGTTGGGGATTTTCTTCATTTTACAGCAGGTCAATGGTTTGGTCACGGCTCCCAAGATCGTGGGAGACTCGGTGGGGCTGCACCCGTTGACGGTCATTTTCTCGATGCTGTTCTGGTCCCTGCTTCTGGGCGGTCTGCTCGGTGCGTTGCTTGCGGTTCCGCTCACCGCCTCTCTCAAGGTGCTTTTTCGGCGCTATGTTTGGGAGCGCCGCCTGGAACCCGCGGTGGAGGCCCGTTTCGGCGGAGCTGGCGGCAGTGCGACCGAAGCATCGGCGGACTGAAATGGTTTCGATAGGGAATCGTAGGCAGTCGATCCCGCGATGTGGCTTGAACTCGCGGGTTTCTCCGCCATGATACCATTCCGTCGGCTTCCGGGGATCGGATCGGAGTCGTTTGTTTTTTCTCCACTATCTGCAGCAAGTTTTCCATGAGTTCCACCTACGAGATCGATACCAATCAACTCTCTGAGCAGATCCAACATCAGGGAGCCTGGGTCCAGATGGTGAGAGATGAGATGGCTGAAGTGATCGTCGGCCAGTTGGACTTGGTCGATCGTTTGCTCGTAGGTCTGCTCACGAATGGGCATGTGCTTTTGGAAGGCGTTCCTGGCCTGGCCAAGACGCTGACGGTTAATGCGCTGGCGGGAGCCCTGCATGCGGATTTTTCCAGGATTCAGTTCACTCCCGATCTGCTGCCGGCCGACCTGATCGGTACGCTGATTTACAATCCCCAGACCAGCGAGTTTTCGCCGAAGCTGGGGCCGATTTTTTCCAATCTGATTCTTGCCGACGAAATCAATCGAGCGCCCGCCAAGGTTCAGAGCGCCTTGCTGGAAGCGATGCAAGAACGTCAGGTGACAATCGGAGACACCACCTATCGGCTGCCAGATCCCTTCCTCGTTCTGGCGACCCAGAATCCCATCGATCAGGAGGGAACCTATCAACTGCCCGAAGCTCAACTCGACCGTTTCCTCTTGAAGGTCGTGGTGACCTATCCGACTCCGGAGGAAGAGCGTGCCATTCTCGATCGAATGAGCACTTCATCTCCCAAGACGAGAACTCGCGCCATCGTCGAGCCAAAGACCGTGCTCCAGAGTCGCGAACTGGTGAACTACGTCTATGTCGATGACGGCGTGAAGGACTACATCGTCAACCTCATCCATGCCACTCGCTATCCCGAGATCATCGACCCCGCTTTGAAGCCTCTGATTCGGGCCGGTTCTTCTCCGCGTGGCACCATCAATCTGACGCTCGCTGCCAAGGCGGCTGCCTTTCTCGCAGGACGAGGCTATGTGGTGCCTCAGGATATCAAAAACCTGGCTCGCGACGTTCTTCGTCATCGTATTCTGCTCACCTACGAGGCAGAGGCCGAAGAGGTGACGACCGAATGGATCATCGAACGGATTCTCGAGCAAACGCCGGTGCCTTGATTGAGTGGAGCAACCCTCTCTAGATTTTTCCGGAGTATTCCATGTCAGCTGAATCGACTGCGGTATCGACCTCGAAAGGACTTGGCCCCCGTGGTTTGTTGCTGGCCATGATCGCCGCCTCTCTTGTCGTCTTGTTTCTAGTCTGGTGGAAGACCGGTCAGAAACAAGCCGCCAGAGAGACCTTGATTTCACAATTTGACGCTCAAATCGAGACGGACCTCGAGGCAGAGGGCGAATGGGTAGTGATGATGAGTCATGACTCTCTGCGTGATCTCACGGAAGTGGCTCCTTTGATGAATCGAATGGGAAAGGTGTCGGTTCTCGATCTTTCCGGAAGCTCCAATCTGGAGTCCTTCGAAGGTGCGGAGACTTTACGTTCGCTGGTCTCTCTGGTCGCAATCGATTGCCCTTCGCTGGCGACCACCAAGGGCGTGACCGGTTTACCGAAGCTCAGGGAACTGATTGTTCAGGAGTGCCCCAAACTGACTCAGGTGGAAAGTTTGGAGAGCCTGCCGAGTTTGGTGACCTTGGATCTTGCCGGGGCAACGAGCCTCACCACTTTGGAAATTGGGGAGGCGCCAAGTTTACAGGGTTTGACGCTGAGCCGGACGGATCAACTGGGTTCGCTAGATCTGTCTGGTGCGACCGGTTTGCAGCGTCTTTTTCTGGATGGTTGTCGGAGTCTCACGCAGCTGTCCGGTCTCGGGCAATTGAGTCACCTGACTGATCTCGACGTGAGCACCTGTCATGGACTGACAGAGTTGGATGGACTGGGGCAGTTGACTTCATTAAAGCTGTTCGATTTTCGGAATGCCACCGGTTGGAAAGACATCAACGTCGTGAGTTCTATCCCGGGGTTGGAAGTGCTTAGAATGGGCGGTCGGGAGGATGTGGAAGACCTCTCGCTGCTGACCGGACTGACGCAATTGAGCGAACTGCATGTTGAGGCCTGCGTGAATCTCAAGAGTCTGGCCGGAATGCCCGCTTCGGTCAGCGGCTACGCGGCTTTCACCCATTGTCCCCAATTGGTCACTCTGTCCGGGATCGAGTCGGCGAAGTTGCTCGCTCGAGTCGATCTTTCGGGATGCGAGGCCTTGAACGATATCAACGCCCTCAGCGCGTTGACAGCGCTTCAGGAAGTTAATCTCGGTGGCTGCCGTGGAGTGACGAAAGTTGATGTCCTCGCGACCTTGCCCGAGCTCGAGATTGTTCAGCTCGGGGGATCGGGAGTTTCGCCGACGATGTTGCGGGAATTGCAAAAGCAGAAACCCGAGACGATTTTTGATTTCAGTGGGGGCGGGGAGTATTGAGTTCCTCGACCTCTCGCGTTTCCCATTTTTCTCAGCAAACTCTCATGACGACTCTTCTTGAATTCTGCGCAGGAAAACCTGTGGAATCCTTTGGCCCCGATGAAGTCATCATCGGAGAGAATCACAAGGACGGAAAACTGCGGATCTTGAAGCGGGGCGTGGTGGAAATTGCCAAGCGGGGCACCATCGTCAATCGACTGTCATCGCCAGGATCGGTTCTCGGCGAGATTGCAATCCTTCTCGATCAGTCATTCGGGGCCACCGTGACCACTTTGGAGGACACCGAGGTTTATGTGATCGAGGAAGGTGATCGCTTTCTCCAGGAGAATCCTGACTTCATGGCGCTGGTGGCGAAGTTGATTGCCAAGCGACTGAGAAACCTGACGGACGAACTGGTGGAGATTCGTGAGCAAGTGGAAGCTCAGCGGGAAGATGGCAACGACATGGAGCAGTTCGACGGCGTGCTTCAGCGCCTCATCGATCACCATCTTGATCGGGAATACTGATGGCTGAACGAGGCTTTCTTAAGGCTTGGTCGCAAATTTCCAAAGGTGTCCGTCGCTGCGGATGTAGAGCGCATCATCTGAGATGGATGGTGTGCCGAGAATGGTCTCTTCCAGGTCGATCTCACTGACGATCTTGCCTTGATCTCCTGAAAGATTGACGCATTGGCCGACGCCCTGTTCGTTGAAAATATAGAGATGGCCATTGCCCGACGCGACCGGTGAGCCGGAGAACGGACCCTTCAATCGGACACCTTTGAGCGGGTCGCCTTTTTCATCCTTCCAGGCGAGTTCGCCCGTCTTTCGACTCGTGGCGCTGAGAACTCCAGCGCCATTGATGATGTATACCGTGTCGCCGATGATCAGCGGGCTCGCGGTTCCGGGACGTTGCGCACTTTCATTCCAGAGTTCCGTGGGATCGCCGCCGCTCTCGCCGGGATTGATGGCGGTCAGGCCATTGGACGGAACAAAGAGGGTGTCGCCATCTGCGGCGCTTGAGGGAATGGTCGAGGCACCTTTGGCATAGTTGAAAATCTCTGAACCGGTGGCGGGGAGAACCCCAAGGATTCCTTTGCTGGATTGCAGGGCGACGACGACTTGTTCGCCCGATTTCATCGGCACCGGAGAAGTCCAATTGGCCGCCTTCGGGCGATCGATTTTCCATCGATTCGCTCCCGTGAGCAGATCAAATCCGGCGGCGAATGACTCCGAGTCGTTCTCGATCTGTGCAACCAAAGTGCCGTCCGCCACGATGGGAGAAGACGCCATCCCGAGGCTGTTGGAGGCGTTCGGGTAGTCCAGTGTCAGGCCGCGTGTCCAGATGAGATTGCCGTCGAGATCCAGACAGATGAGGTCGTTAGAAGACCACAGGGCATAGATGCGTTCGCCATCGCTGGCCGGCGTGGGAGCCGCCACACAGGTTTTGTTGTGGCACATGGTGCGACCCGTGGCCCAGAAATTGCGCTGCCAGAGTGGCTTGCCGTCGACGGCGCTGAAGCAGAGGACGTGCAGTTGTTTCTGCTCCGGACCGCTGGCGGCCGTCAGATAGACGCGGTCTCCGACGATGAGGGGACTACCGATACCGCGGCCGGGCAGGGCAACTTTCCATGCGATGGTGTTCTCGCTAAGCTCGATGGGTAGGTTCTGATTGCCATCGATGTAGCCATTGCCTTGGGGGCCGCGAAACTGAAGCCAGTCCGCATTGGCAGTGGAGGCGAAGGCAAGCGCAGCGAGGAAAAGAGTAAGTGTTTTCACGGTAGGTAAATTGCAAAAGGTAAGGAGCGAGTGGGCAATCATTGGGCGGCGTCCTTCCCGCCCCGGCGTCGGGGGGCTTCTTTCCTGGGAGTCTCGGGCCGGTCCGCTGCGAGAATGGCGGTGCCGGTGGCATCACAAACTCGCAACTGAAACTCCCACTCCGCAGTCCAAGTCTCCGTCTGCTCATTCTGGCAGAGTTTGACGAGCAGGGTGTTGTTGCCCTCCTTCAACGTCACGGGGAGGAGGTATTGGTCGATCCGCTGACCGCGATGGTATTCGTCGCGACCGAAGACCAACTCTCCGTTGAACCAGATCTTCCAAGCATTCTTACAGCCCAACCGAAGTTCAGCAGGTCCGGCCTGAGCGGCATTGAAATCGGTGAAGGCATAGGCGGTGACTTCTTTCAGCGGCCCGAACGGTTGATTCAGGTCGATCTTTCCGTAGTCGTCGGTCGAAGCAAACGGTTGCCATTTGATTTCCTTGCCCTCTTTTCCCGGGTAGGCAGCCTCCAGATTGATCTCGGTCTCGGGAGGAAAGACGGTATCAAAGCCTTCGTGTCCAGTGTTGTCGAACGGACCGATCACATTCCAATTCATCAGGAATCCGAAGTGGCGGGGGAGATCGAGCTCTTGATCCAGTTTTCCGGTGAGTTGCTTGGCGATTTCCTGAATCTGATCAACATCCCGAGCGGCATTGAGCGCCTGACGGTAGATTAGGACGGCAGCGGCTGGATTCTCGGCAGCGACGAGAGCCTTTGCCTCATCCATCAGGCTTTGTACGGCGTCGCGTCGTAGTTCTGTCGAGGGATCGTTGAGAAATCCGGGCACCAATTTCGCGGCAGTATCGGCATCGACCCGCGCGATGGTGTCAAAGGCGATGCGGCGAGCCTGAGGCGACTGGCGGACATCGAGGAGGAATGCACCCAGTTCATTCACCGGGAGATTGGCTCCAGCGGTTAGTTCGCGGTCGGCAATCACTTCCACGGCTGAGCGCAGCCAATTGCGAGCCAGAGGGCTGCTGCTCTCCATCGCCGCCAGTAGGGGCAGAATGGCGTCGGCATCAGCGTTCGACAAGGTCTTCCAAGCTGCGGCGGCTTCGACGTTGCCCGCTCCTTCGGCACCCACAGTCTGGATCGCGTTCAAGGCGCTCTCAAAATCACTGGGAAGCGCAGCGCGAGAGGTATCCACTCCGATTGCGGAGGACAGGGTGGCGGCGAGTAGAAAAAAGAAGGGGCGGGGACTCATGACGCCCCGATCTTAATCAACACTGACCGAGGCTCAAGATCCGTTTTCGCGGCTTGAGATCATTGCTGCGGCAGGCCACTCCAGTTCGACGCTGCCCAATAGTCCCCGCATCCCGCCCGCTCCTT
This sequence comes from Verrucomicrobiia bacterium, assembly GCA_020440025.1. Classification (GTDB taxonomy): domain Bacteria; phylum Verrucomicrobiota; class Verrucomicrobiia; order Verrucomicrobiales; family DEV007; genus JAEUHH01. Next base: position 2,073 of record JAGROX010000239.1, on the reverse strand, counting down.
GCCGTCGCCTCTGAAGTAGAGTTGTTCGCGATCAAAGAGTTGCTCGGGTTGGTATTCCTCGGCCGCGTCGGCGACCGTTCGCAGCTCCGGTGCTTCGCCTTCTTTGAGGCTCAGCGTGGTTTCGAGAATCCATTGGCGGTCGCCGATACGGGCGACACACCAGGCGTGTTGTCCGATGTGAATATTCCAACCGACCGCGACTCGCGCCTCGATACCGACGGAGTGGAGCGCGTCCGCGAGCAAGAGTGAAGTGTCCTCGCAATCGCCGGCCGCATCATGCCAAGTTTGAGACGGGAGCTTCCAGGCCTCGCTCTGGTGTTGGCCGGCCTGATCGTATTCGTAGGCGCAGTGACGCAGGACCTCATGCCAGACGGTGCGCAGGACTTTTTCCTTTTCCGTCGGACTGCTGCCGACGGGAAGGGAGGGCGCATTCGGAATCTGGAAGCCCTGCAAAAAGTCATTGGCGCGATGAAATTTGCCTTCGATGTCTGCGGCAAGGACGTCATAGGGCTTCTCACAGTCGGGGCAGGCCAGGATCAAAGTCTGGGCCTCTTGGTTGAGCACGATGGCATGAGCGCTGTTGCAGTGGGGGCAGCGACGAAAAAAGCGACCCCCTTCTCGATTGGCGGCTTCGAGATCAAACTCGGGCAACTTTCTCACCAAGATGGCGAGACAACCGTTCCGATATCCGTCGCGAAACGCCAGCGTGCTCAAGGTGCTGTACTGGGGATTGATGACGTCCTCCCACTTGGCCAAACTCGACCAGAGGCCTTCCTCGCGTGGGTCCAGCAGGACGGTGGCGGAGAGAAACTGGGCGCTGGGAAATTCTTTTTGGAGGGTCGCAAACAGAGGGTTCAGATCAATTTCGGCCATGCGGGTATGACCGAGGGAGAATCGTCCCAGCGCATCGTGAATCTCCGAATCGGAGACCAAGGCGGGCAAACCGATTTCAGCCCGCCGGGCATTGACCGCCGAGAGAGACTGACGCTCGAAGGCCATCTGATCGGTCGGTGCCGATCCATTGATCAGCGAATCGAAAATGTTCGAGATCGTTCGAGCCCGGGCCGTGTCGCTGAACCAATAGCCAATGACCACAAAGAGCCCTGTCAGAATGATGGCAGAAAGACGATGCATTGAATTATGGAAATTATAGCCCTGTTGGCACCCCATTGCGACCAAAAAAGTCGATTCGTGGGCCAATCTAGAGCAGTTGGGCTGCGATCGGATCGGCCAGGGCCTTGCCGGCGCGTGTCAGCCTGAGGCATTCGTTCGCGGTTCGTTCGAGGTAACCCTCTTCAATCAGCGACTCAACCCTGTCTGGTAGGTCCGGTTCGGGCGAATCGAGGACGATGGATTCCGACAATCCGATGGCGGTCCGCAGTTGAAGGGCGATGCCTTCGATTCGGCGTTCGACCGGGCCGATTACTTCGCTTTCGACGTCGATGGTATCTCCCGAATGCACGCGACTGACCCAGGCGGCGGTGTCGGGCAGCGATTTCCATCGATGACCGTTCACGGTAGAAACGGCGCCCGGTCCGATGCCCAGGTAATCCGCGCCAGACCAATAGGCTTGGTTGTGCTGGGATTCGTGTCCGGCCCTGGCATAGTTCGAGATCTCGTAGTGCCGATAGCCCTCAGCTTCGAGATGGTCGATTCCCAGTTCAAACAGAGAGGAGTCGCGATCCTCATCGGTGTCGAGCTCTCCGGCCTCGTGACGCTTCAAAAATTCGGTGTCTTCCTCGTAGGTCAGGTTGTAGGCAGAGATGTGTTCGGGTTGGAGCGAGACCACTTTTGCCAGATCGGCCCACCAGTCCTCCAGAGTCTGGCCGGGAACCGAAAACATGAGATCGATCCCTACGTCGCTGAATCCTGCTTCTCTGAGAATTTCATAGGCCGCCTCGGCATCAGCGGGCGAATGATCCCGACCCAAGGTAGTCAGGGTAGAGGGTTGCCAGGACTGCACCCCGAGACTGATTCTGGTGGTGCCGAGATCGCGCAGCAGGGTCGCCTTTCGGAGATCAAAGGTGGCCGGGTTGGCTTCCAAGGTCCATTCACTGACGTCGGAGAGGTCGG